>JAKQJH010000058.1 GCA_029561255.1 Bacteroidota bacterium
TTAATCGACTAACGCATAACCTGAATAAACATGGGTCAAAAAGCAAATCCGATTGGTAACAGGTTAGGTATCATCCGCGGATGGGAATCTAACTGGTACGGCAGCAAGAAAGACTATGCTGGTAAACTAATCGAAGATCACCGGATCAGAACTTATCTGAATGCACGTATCAACAAAGGCGGTATCTCCAAGATTGTTATTGAGCGCACCCTGGGTAAACTGATCATTACCATTCATACATCCAAGCCTGGTATTATTATCGGTAAGGGTGGTGGAGAAGTGGATCGCATCAAGGAAGAGCTGAAGAAGCTGACCGGTAAAGATGATGTACAGATCAACATTCTTGAAATACGTCGTCCGGAACTGGATGCGATGATCGTGGGTGATACTATTGCCCGTCAGATCGAAAACCGGATCAATTTCAAACGGGCCACTAAAATGGCGATTGCTTCTGCCCTGCGTATGGGTGCGGAAGGAATCAAGATCAAACTCAGCGGCCGTCTGGCTGGTGCAGAGATCGCCCGTAGCGAAGAATTCAAACAAGGCCGTGTGCCCCTGCATACTTTCCGTATGGATATTGATTATGCCAACGTGTTTGCCCAGACCGTATATGGTAAAATCGGTATCAAAGTATGGATCTGTAAAGGTGAAGTACTGGCCAAGCGTGACCTGAACCCCAACTTCGTAGGTGGAAAGAGTGATGTAAGCGACCGCAGAGATGGCCGTGGCGAACATGGTGGCGGCGGTGATCGTCGTGATCATCGTGGTGGCGACCGTCGGGATGACCGCAGAGGCGGTGGTGGTGGTGGTGACCGCAGAGGTGGCGGCGGAAGAGGTGGCGAACGCAGGAATTAAGAAAGCAAGGAGCAGCGAGTCACGACGAGTTACGAGCTGCGGACCGTTTCAAATAAAATAAAGAGTTTAATTGCTTTAGGGTAGGGGCTCGAAACCTGTTACTCAAAGCTCAAAGCTTAAAAGAAATGTTACAACCGAAAAGAACGAAGCACAGGAAAATGCAGAAGGGCCGCATGAAAGGCGACGCCAAAAGAGGTACTACTATTGCATTTGGTTCTTATGCTTTAAAAGCACTGGATCAGCACTGGATTACTGACCGTCAGATTGAGGCGGCCCGTCAGGCGCTTACCCGTGAAATGAAAAGGGAAGGTAATGTATGGATCCGCATTTTCCCGGATAAACCAATTACCCGCAAACCCCAGGAAGTAAGGATGGGTAAAGGTAAAGGTAACCTCGAATTCTGGGCGGCCGTGGTTAAACCCGGACGTATCATGTTCGAAATTGATGGAGTAAGTGAGCAGGTTGCCCGTGCCTCCCTGGCCCTGGCTGCCGGTAAACTGCCGATCAAAACCAAATTTATTGTGCGCCGTGACCTGGTTACCGCATAATCATTAATAAATCGTACAGCGATGTCAAAGAAAGCAGAATTCGTAAAAAGCATTCACGGAATGAACGAGCAGGACCTGAAGGCCCGTCTCGAAGAAGACAAACAACGCCTGAAAAAGCTGGAGTTTGCCCATGCGATTTCTCCCCTGGAGAATCCCATGACCATCCGCGGACTGCGCCGTGAAATTGCCCGGCTCCAAACTGAACTGAAGTTAAAGCAACAGCAAGCATAATTAGTCTGAAGTCCGGAAAAGGGAGTCGGGAATCGACTCAGACAGCCGGTCGTCTAAAAAAAATAAAATGGAAGCAAGAAATTTAAGAAAAACCAGGATTGGTGTGGTAACCAGCAATAAAATGGCTAAAACCATTACGGTTGCGGTAGAAAGAAAAGTAAAACACCCTATCTATGGTAAGTTCGTAAAGAAAACCACCAAGTTCCATGCGCATGATGACAAAAACGAATGCAGCATTGGTGATTTAGTGAAAATCATGGAAACCCGCCCGCTGAGCAAAACAAAGCGCTGGAGACTGGTGGAAGTGGTGGAGAAAGTCAAGTAAGAGAAAGATACGAGCTACGAGCGTTGAGCTACGAGCCGTGCTAAGAATAAACAGATTGTATTAATTGCTTGAGCTCGTAACTCGTGGCTCAAAGCTTAAAGCTTAAGAAAATGATTCAGCAAGAAAGCCGGTTAAATGTAGCGGACAACAGCGGTGCCAAAGAGGTACTTTGTATCCGTGTACTCGGTAACAGCGGCCAGCGCTATGCCCGGATTGGCGACAAAATCGTAGTAACGGTGAAAGACGCGATCCCCCAGGGTGGTATCAAAAAAGGTACAGTAGCCAAAGCGGTGATTGTACGTACCACCAATAAGCTTCGTCGTAAAGATGGTTCTTACATCCGTTTTGATGACAACGCGGTGGTGATCCTGAACCAGTCTGATGAGCCCAGGGGTACCCGTATCTTCGGCCCGGTAGCCCGTGAGCTCCGTGATAAAGGATACATGAAGATTATTTCACTGGCTCCCGAAGTATTATAATTGATAAAAGGGTAATACCCATTAACGCAAGATAAAATGAAAGCAAGATTTAAACCCAAGTATAACATCCGTAAAGGCGACAGCGTGGTGGTGATCACCGGCGATGATAAAGATTTATCTAAACCCCGTACGGTGAAAGAAGTACTGGTGGAGAAAGGTAAAGTGATTGTGGAAGGTGTGAACATCATTACCAAGCACACCAAACCTTCTGCCCAGAATACAAAGGGTGGTATCGTGAAAAAAGAAGCACCTATAGCGATCAGCAATGTGATGCTGTGGGATGCCAAAGCCAAGGCTCCTGCCCGGATCACCAGGAAGCGGGAAGAAGGCAAAACTGTAAGAATTTCAAAAAAATCAGGCGAGAAAATCTAATTTCTGACCTGGCGTAATAAGCGAATAATATGAGTACAAAAACATATGCCCCGAGACTGGCAGACAAGTACAAAAAAGACGTTGTACCTGCCCTGGTAAAAAAGTTCAGTTATGCCACTGTGATGCAGGCTCCTAAACTGGAGAAAATCTGCCTGAACCGTGGTGTAAACGGAGCGGTGTCTGACAAGAAAATGGTGGATATTGCCATCGAGGAACTGACCACCATTTCCGGTCAGAAAGCCGTGGCCACCATGTCTAAGAAAGACATCTCCAACTTCAAACTCCGTAAGAACATGCCGATCGGCGCCCGGGTTACCCTGCGTGGCGACAAAATGTTTGAATTCCTGGATCGCCTGATTTCCGTGGCACTGCCCCGTGTACGTGACTTCAAAGGAGTAAATGAAAAAGCTTTTGACGGCCGTGGTAACTATACCCTGGGTGTGACAGAGCAGATCATTTTCCCGGAGATCGATATCGATAAAGTAAGCAAAATCACCGGTATGGATATCACGTTTGTGACCACCGCCAACACCGATGAAGAGGCTTATGAGCTGCTGAAAGAACTCGGTATGCCTTTCAAAAACGCAAAAAATAATTCTAACTAAAAGAATAATCACTCATGGCAAAAACTTCTGTAAAAGCCAGGCAGCGGAAAAGAGAAAGAATGGTTGCACAATTTGCAGCTAAACGCGAAGAGCTGAAAAAATCCGGCGACCTGAAAGCGCTGGATGAGTTACCGAAAAACTCTTCCAAAGTCCGCTTAAAAAACCGTTGTCAGCTGACGGGGCGTCCTAAAGGTTATGTTCGTTACTTTGGTATTTCCAGGGTAGCCCTGCGTGACATGGCGTTGAATGGCAAGATCCCCGGTTTGAAAAAAGCAAGCTGGTAAACAAAACAAATTAATTAAACTAAACTTTTCCAATTATCCCGACGCTTCGGTCGGGACGTAGGAGGGCAATAAATATGGTAACAGATCCTATAGCAGATTTCCTGACAAGAATCCGGAACGCACAAATGGCAGGTCACCGTGTAGTGGATATTCCCGCTTCCAACCTGAAAAAGCGTATGACCGAGATCCTGTACAACCAGGGTTATATCCTTAAATACAAATTTGAGGATGACAACAAGCAAGGCGTGATTAAGATCGCCCTGAAGTATGATCCCGCCACCAAGCAACCCGCTATCCAGAGCATGGAGCGTGTAAGCCGTCCGGGTCTCCGTCAGTACTCCAAACCGGCTGATTTCCGCCGCGTGAAGAACGGACTGGGTGTGGCCATCCTGTCTACTTCCAAAGGTGTAATGACTGATAAAGACGCCAAATCCCAGAATGTGGGTGGTGAAGTACTGTGCTACATTTACTAAAACTGATGTTGCCGATACATTAAGCCGAACCTATATAGGCTGACCGGTTGGTAACGAAACTAATAGATCACTTAATAAAAAATATTTTATGTCCCGTATAGGTAAAAAATCGATCACCATTCCTGAAGGAGTCAGTATCACCGTAGGAAAAGACAATGTGATTACTGTAAAAGGTAAGCAGGGTGAGCTGAAACAGGCTATCGACCGTGATATCACGGTGGAAATTAAAGATGGTCATGTACATTTCGTACGTCCTACCGACCAGATCCGTCACCGTGCCATGCATGGTCTGTACCGCGCCCTGATCGCCAACCTGGTGAAAGGTGTGACAGAAGGATATGTTCGTAAACTGGAACTGATCGGGGTGGGTTTTAAAGCGGCTAACCAGGGTAATGTACTTGACCTGGCGCTGGGTTACTCTCACAACATCATTTTCGAAATCCCCAAGGAACTGAAAGTAGGAACTGCCCAGGAAAAAGGACAGAACCCTATTATCACCCTGGAAGGAATTGATAAACAACTGATCGGCCAGGTAGCCGCCAAATTACGCAGCCTGCGTAAACCCGAGCCGTACAAAGGTAAAGGGGTTCGTTATGTGGGTGAAGTGGTACGTAAGAAAGCAGGTAAAGCGGCTGGTAAATAATTAAACATTTAATTGCATCCTGGCAGCATCAGGATACTAAATACAACAGAGATGAATCCAAAAGTAAAATCACAAAGAAGAAAGAACATCCGTTACAGGATCCGCCGCAAAATCAGCGGAACCACTGCCAAGCCCCGTTTATCGGTGTACCGCAGTAACGCGGAAATCTACGCCCAGCTGATCGATGATACCACCGGACAGACACTGGCTGCCGCTTCCTCCAGGGACAAGGATATCGTTGCCCAAAAGGTAACGAAGAGTGAGAAAGGTAAACTGGTAGGGGCTGCCATAGCACGCAAAGCCACTGAACTGGGACTCAAGGATGTAACTTTTGACCGTGGTGGATACCTCTATCATGGACGGGTAAAATCAGTAGCCGACGGAGCCCGCGAAGGGGGTCTTCTGTTCTAAACAATCCATTCAAACTTTTAATTACAAGTATAAATGTCAAAGTTTAACGTAAACAGGGTAAAAGCCGGTGACCTGGAACTGAAAGATAAAGTGGTAGCCATCAACCGTGTGGTTAAAACAACCAAGGGCGGACGTGCGTTCAGTTTCTCTGCCTTAGTGGTGGTCGGTAACGAAAACGGAGTGGTAGGCCACGGTCTTGGTAAAGCCAAAGAAGTTCAGGAAGCAATTACCAAGGGGATTGAGGATGCCAAAAAGAACCTGATCAAGGTTCCCGTTATGAAAGGTACCATTCCTCATGACCAGTGGGCCAAAGAAGGTGCAGCCAAAGTGCTGATCAAGCCTGCCGCTCATGGTACCGGTGTGATCGCCGGAGGTTCCATGCGTGCCGTGCTGGAAGCAGCTGGAGTAACAGACGTACTTGCCAAATCGCTGGGTTCTGCCAATCCGCATAACGTGGTGAAAGCAACCTTTAAAGCATTGGCTATGCTGCGTGAACCCATCCATGTGGCTAAAACCCGCACCATGGGATTAAAGAAAGTATTCAACGGTTAAATCATAAATAAAGAATACCTGACCCCGGCAACAGCTGGCAAAAGGGATTTGAAAACAGGAATTTTATGAAGAAGATAAAAGTAACATTGGTGAAAAGTCCGATTGACAGACCCGAACGCCAGAAGCTCACGCTGCAGGCACTGGGACTGAACAAAACGAATTCTTCCCGTGAAATGATTGCCACTCCTCAGATTCTGGGCATGGTGCACAAAGTGACCCACCTGGTAAAAGTGGAAGAGGTGAACTAATCCGGATTTCCGGATTCTGACAAACAAAAATGCGAGCCCCGACGCTTTTGGGGCGATGAGTAAAAAATAAAAGCAATGAAATTACACGAATTAAGACCTGCAAAAGGCGCAACACACAAGACAAAACGTATCGGCCGCGGTGATGGTTCCGGACATGGTGGAACTTCAACAAGAGGTACTAAAGGAGCTCAGGCCCGTACAGGTTTCAAGAATAAAATGGCCCACGAAGGTGGCCAGATGCCGATCCAGCGCCGTATCCCCAAACGCGGTTTCAAGAATCCCCATCGTATTGAATACAAAGTAATCAACCTCGGACAGGTGGAGCAACTGGCAGAAAAATATAATATCACTGAATTCACACTCGAAAACCTGTACATCAACGGACTGATCGCGCAGACAGACCGCGTGAAAGTGCTGGGTAATGGTGAACTGAAAGAAAAATTCACCTTCCGGGTAAATGCAGTAAGTGATAAAGCCAAAGCGGCCATCGAGGCAGCAGGTGGTTCGGTGGAAATAGTAAAGTAATTTCACTAAATTGCACGACGCATTTAATGCGTCTTTTATGTTTTACGTGCTTTAAACTTTTATATCCCCGTGAAGAAATTTATACAGACACTCAAGAATATCTGGAGCATCGAAGAGTTGCGCGGCAAGATCCTGTTCACCATGATGATGATCGCGATCTATCGTCTGGGTGCTCACATTGTTTTACCGGGTATCAATCCGAATAAAATGTCGGAAACCGGTGACAGCAACACAGGTATCCTTGGATTGATCGACGCCTTCTCCGGAGGAGCTTTTAACCAGGCTTCTATCTTTGCATTAGGTATCATGCCTTATATCTCTGCCTCTATCTTTATGCAGCTGATGACGGTACTGGTACCCCGCTTCCAGAAAATGCAGAAAGAAGGGGAAAGCGGACGGAAAAAAATTAATCAGTATACCCGTTACCTCACTGTAATCGTTACCATCTTACAAGCGTCCGCGTATGTAACCTACCTGCAAGGTATGACCCAGCAGAGTGGTGCCATCATGGCCGGATACGCCGGATTCTTCTGGTTATCCACCGTAGTGGTGCTGACTGCCGGTACTATGTTTGTTATGTGGATGGGTGAAAAAATTACGGATAAAGGACTTGGAAATGGTACTTCCCTCATTATCATGATCGGAATCCTGGCCCGTCTCCCGCAATCATTCCTGCAGGAGCTGAGTGCCAAATCCGTTCGGAACGGTCTTATCCTTGTATTTATCGTGGAAATCGCCATCCTGATCGCTATCATCATGGGATGTATCCTGCTGATCCAGGGGGTGCGTAAAGTACCGGTAAACTATGCCAAGCAAATTGTAGGAAACCGCCAGTTTGGTGGTGCCCGTCAGTTCCTTCCCCTGAAGGTCAACAGTGCAGGTGTAATGCCGATCATCTTTGCCCAGGCGATCATTTTTATTCCGACCATTTTCGCGAATTACGATACACAGGCCAGCGGTTTCTTACGGGCTATCACGGATCACAGTAATGTGTGGTATATGTTGATTTATTCAGTGGTGGTGATCGGATTTACTTTCCTTTACACTGCCTTGATCTTTAACCCCAAACAGATAGCTGATAACCTGAAGCAAAACAACGGATTCATCCCCGGTGTGAAGCCCGGTCAGCCCACTGCCGATTATATCGGATCAATCATGGATAAAATCACATTTCCGGGAGCTATCCTCCTGGCATTTGTAGGTATCCTGCCCGGTATCGCAGAACGGTTAGGTGTAACCCAGCAATTCTCCACTTTCTTCGGCGGTACTTCACTGCTGATCATGGTGGGTGTAATCCTGGATACCCTGCAGCAGATTGAAACGCAACTGCTGATGCGCCAGTACGACGGACTGATGAAGAGTGGCCGTATTCAGGGCCGCCAGACTACTTCTGCCGTTCAGATGTAATACCCGATAAACTCATTCAGGACCCGGTAAGACCACTTGCCGGGTTCTTTTTTTTAAAGATATTTGCAACATGATTTTGTATAAAACAGATGAGCAGGTGGAACAGATGCGGAAAAGCGCCCTGCTGGTGAGTCACACGCTCACCCAGGTAGCTGCCATGCTGAAGCCCGGGCTCGATACCCTTTCTATAGATCAACTCATTGGTACCTATATCCGGGATCATCAGGCAATCCCTTCTTTCCTGAATTATCATGGCTATCCTTTTAATTCCTGTATCTCCGTCAACGATGTGGTAGTGCATGGATTTCCCAATAAACGCGAATTAAAAGATGGCGATATCATCACCGTGGATGTAGGAGTGATTCTGAATGGCTGGCATGGTGATCATGCTTATACCTTTGCCATCGGAGATCCCGGTAAAGACGTGATGAAACTGATCCAGGTGACCAAGGAATCGCTTTACAAAGGCATAGAGAAGGCAGTGGCCGGTAACCGGGTGGGTGATATTGGTTTTGCTATTCAGGATTATACCGAGAAGAAACATGGCTATGGCGTGGTTCGGGAACTGGTTGGTCATGGCTTAGGTAAAGACCTGCATGAAGACCCGCAGGTACCCAATTATGGCAAACGGGGAAGCGGGGCCAAATTAAAAGAAGGCATGGTACTCGCCATTGAACCGATGATCAATATGGGAAAAAAGGAAGTGTATACCGAAGAAGATGGCTGGACTGTCCGCACCCGCGACGGCAAACCTTCTGTGCATTTTGAACATGATGTATGCATCCGGAAAGATAAGGCGGATGTTTTGTCAGATTATGGCCCTATTGAAAAAGCAGAAGCCTTGAATAGTAATTTGTTTACTTATTGATTTTTTTTCGGTAACCTAATTTATTTTCAAGGTACCAGGTACGAGTTTTGTGTTGCGAGAGAATTTTAAAAGGGAGCATCAGTTTGTTAATGAAGAACTACTTACTTAGGAGGCCCTGACAACTGACAGCTGACACCTGACAACTTATTCCTCACAGCAGCCGGTACTTAATTTCCACCCGTTCATCTTTCCAAATCTCCTGCGGACTGATATAGGTGTCATTCATTTTAAAGAGCACACCGGATTTGGCATACGCGTCACGTACCAGTTCTGAGCAGATATAACTTTTATTCCGTTCCCTTTTTCCTTTCCGGAACAGGATCCGTAACATGATACGGATGATCTCCCAGTTGTCATAGGGCCGGGTCAGCTGATCGAGGCCAAAGCTGATGGCTTTATTCAGCTGCTGTTCTTCCAGCTGGCTGTTGAGCCGGGCAATCACCACCTGACCTTTATACGGCCTTTTTTTACCCTGGTAATTCCGGAGATAATTCGATAGCGGGATCATCCGGATTCCCACCCTGGGTTCCGCTTCCAGTACCAGCACTCTTCCCAGTTTTTCATCTTTGTAAACGATGGCCACATGACTCCATACACTTTTGGTCAGCCGCTGAATCATGCCGGAAAAAGTATAACTCCCGGAACTGAAAAAGATATGTCCGGTCTGCAGATAGTCCCTGATTTTATCATAGGGCACCACGGGTATTTCCTGGAGTTCTTTTTTAGTAAGCTGTCCTGCCATAAGCGAATTATTGTCGTAGAACGAACTTAATTAAATTTCATCGTTCTTTGCAAAAAACAATACGTGGCTAAAAAACTGGTCGTGATCGGAGGAGGGGCTGCCGGAATTTTCTGCGCCGTGAATGCAGCCCGGATGAATCCGGTGCTGGATGTGATCCTGCTGGAGAAATCATCAAAATTTTTATCTAAAGTACGGATCAGTGGTGGAGGCCGTTGCAACCTGACCCATGCCTGTTTTGACAGGGAGGAGATGAGCCGGCATTATCCCAGGGGCCAGCGTTTTGTGAAGAAGGCCTTTCATCGTTTTTTTACCACCGATACAATACAATGGTTTGAAGAACGGGGAGTCCCCCTGAAAACGGAGGCCGATGGTCGTATGTTTCCCCAGTCGGATAACTCAGAGAGTATTGTCAGTTGCCTGCTGAAAGAAGTGAACCAATACAAAGTGGATATCCGGATGAATGCGGAAGTGCTGCAGTTGCAAGAAAAAGAAAATGGGTTTGCCTTACTGCTCAGTCAGGCTAAAACGCTGGAGGCGGATTATGTTTGTGTGGCTTGTGGCGGATATCCTAAAACGTCCATGTTTGATTGGTTGCTTCAGACCGGTCATACTATTGAACCACCGGTACCTTCACTTTTTACATTTAATATTCCTCATCATCCGGTAACCGGACTGATGGGGGTCAGTGTGCCGGCCGCCACTGTAAAAATAAGTGGAACGAAAATGGAAGAGACGGCCCCTTTACTGATTACCCATTGGGGATTGAGTGGGCCAGCTGTGTTAAAACTCAGTGCCCGCGGTGCCCGGGAATTGGCGGAGCGGAATTACCATTTCTCTGTAATTGTAAACTGGTTGCCGGGGCAACAGGATCAGCAACTCGCCATACAGTTCCGCAGCATACGAACGGAACTGGCTGCTCAAAAAATCAGTCTCCGGAATCCTTTTGGTTTACCACAACGGTTATGGGATCTGTTACTTGAATTATCAGGAATTGATAAGGAGAAACGTTGGGCTGATCTTCCCGCAAAGGAGCAAAATAAATTAGTGGCGAATATCGTACACTGTTCTTTTGACGTGAAAGGCAAAACGACATTCAAAGAGGAGTTTGTTACGGCTGGCGGGATCAGTCTGAGTGGTATTGATGTAAATACCATGCAGAGTAAAACAGTACCCGGACTCTATTTTGCCGGGGAAATCATGGATGTGGATGGCGTGACCGGCGGGTTTAATTTCCAGCATGCCTGGACCAGCGGATTCATTGCGGCGAGCGCGGTAGCTGGAAGAGAATAAGGAATGAGTAATGAATAATGAGTAATGAGTAATGAATAATGAGTAATGAATAATGAGTAGCTCGGGAAGATACTTTTGTTATAGTTGCTGGCAGAAATGCGGAATATTTAAAAAAAAAATAAAGATGATGTTTTTGTCACGTTCAAAAAACTGGGTGTTTGAACGTTTAGTTCAATTCGATCAGCTACTCATTACTCATTACTCATTACTCATCTGAGCTTTTACCTGCACATAGGCCCATGCGGTAAACAAAGCCACTATAGGAAACAAAAAGCTCCACCAGCTATGGCTGATCAGCAGGAGCGTAATCGTCAGCAACAAAATATACAAAGGGTAGGTCAGCAATAAGATGCCCATGACTACGGAATCGTAGTGACCGGGTTCTTTCAGGCGGCTGATCGCATTTTTCCTGGCAAAAATAAAAGGAGGGACATTGATCAGCCAGCCGAGACAACCGGGAAGGAACAGGATTATTTTTTTCAGGGAGGATACTGGAACTGATAATTTTTCTTTCCGTTGTTTAATGTCGGTGGAAGGAATTTCATAAACCCCTTTTTCCAATTCCTGTCGCAGGCGGTTATTAAATTCGAGGTTACGGGGGCCATCGGCTGTATGGGCTGCGATCACATCGGAAGTGATGATTTCCCCGAAGTTTATAAAAATATTTTTTCCAAACCGTGTGAAGGAACTGTAATTCAAGGCAACCGGTAACACCCGTAGTGGAATATTTTCTTCCCAGGCTTTGATCGCCAGCCGGGCGGTTCCTTTTTTCAAGGGCCGCAGGTGCCACTCGTTGATGCATTTCCCTTCACTGTAAATAGTGATGATGCCGTTTTGTTTAAACAATTCCATACAGGCATCAAAGGTTTTATAATTTTCAGAAAGGTTTTCCACGCCTTCACTGGTCCGGTATACGGGAAGAATTTTCACCGCAGTCAGGAGTTTGCGGAACAATGGTTTCTTAAACACATCGCCGCGGGCCAGCGACCACACAGGCTGCCGGAATATGGTATTGAGTAAAACAGAATCGAGGAAAGAATTGGGATGATTGGATGCCAGCAGGAGGGGACCTTTCTCACGCAATCTTTCAGGGTGATTGATGACAATTTTCCGGAAAAAAACACGGATGGCAATCCCGGCCATTAATTTCAGGTAGTGGTAGAGCAATGGTGCGCAATAGTGGCCTGAGCCGGTTAAAAATTAAAAATGGCAGCAAATCCCCGGAAACCAGGCACTAAACGGTTTGCAAGGGTCGCTAAATCAGCGTGTTACAAGAGGGAAACTAACGAAAATTCTTCGTCCTGAAAAGCGTTTTTCCCCATTTTTTTAAATTATCTTTGCTGCCCCGAAATAAAACCATTCGGGAAACAAATATCATGTTTGAAAACAACATTAAAAAACAATTAAACGCTGATGTACAGGAGTCCGGTGCCGAAGAGACCGTGGCTGCAGCGACAACAACAGCACCTGTGGTAGCCGCGGCTACTGCCCACGACGATTTCGACTGGAGCGTGGACAAACGTAATGTCACTTCTTATACCAAAGAGGAAAAAGAGAAGTACGACAAAGTGTACGAAAATACATTTGTACAGCTGAATGATGGCGAACTGATGAAAGGTCTGGTTGTTGGTCTGACCAAAACGGATGTGGTGCTGAACATCGGATTCAAGAGTGATGGTCTTATTTCACTCAACGAATTCCGTGACATCCCCAACCTGTCAATCGGTGATGAAGTGGAAGTCATGATCGTGGAGAAAGAAGACCGGGAAGGTCATCTGAACCTCAGCCGCCGCCAGGCACGTATTACCCGTGCATGGGAGCGTATCGTTGAAGTACACAAAACAGGTGAAGTAATCACCGGTACCGTGACTTCTAAAACCAAGGGTGGTCTGATCGTGGATGTGTTTGGAATGGAAACATTCTTACCCGGATCACAGATCGACGTTAAACCGGTTACCGATTACGATCAGTTTGTAGGAAAGACCATGGAATTCAAAGTGGTGAAGATCAACGAAACCATCAAGAACGCCGTAGTTTCTCACAAAGCCCTGATCGAAAGTGATATCGAAGCACAACGTGCAGAGATCATGAGCAAACTGGAGAAAGGCCAGGTGCTCGAAGGAACTGTGAAGAATATCACCGACTTCGGTGCATTCATGGACCTGGGCGGACTCGATGGTCTGCTGTATATCACGGATATTTCATGGGGCCGTATCTCTCACCCGTCTGAGGTGCTGAAACTTGACCAGAAGGTCAATGTGGTGGTACTTGATTTCGATGATGAGAAAAAACGTATCAGCCTCGGTCTGAAACAACTGACTCCGCATCCTTGGGATGTACTGGGTGAGAACATTGTTGAAGGCAATGTAGTAAAAGGTAAAGTGGTGAATATTGAAGATTACGGAGCTTTCCTGGAAATTCAACCGGGTGTTGAAGGGCTGGTGCACGTAAGCGAAATCACCTGGGCCAATACCCCGATCAATGCCAAAGAGTTCTTCAAATTAGGTGATGAGCATGAAGCAAAGATCGTTACCCTGGATAAAGACAGCCGCAAGATGAGTCTCTCTATCAAGCAGCTTTCTGCTGATCCATGGAATGATATCGAAACAAAATTTGCTGAGGGCAGCCGTCATACCGGCCTGGTGAAAAACATCACCAATTACGGTGTGTTTGTGGAACTGGCTCCTGGTATCGGTGGTATGATCCATATCAGCGACCTGAGCTGGCTGAAACGCTTTAATCACCCGAGTGAATACACGAAAGTGGCTTCAAACATTGAAGTAATCATTCTCGGTATTGATAAAGACAACCGCAAACTGCAACTCGGACACAAACAACTGGAAGAAGATCCCTGGAATACGCTGCAGGATACCTTTGCAATCGGCAGCATTCATGAAGGAACCGTAACCCGCCGCGATGATAAAGGCGCCACTGTACAGCTGCCTTATGGCCTGGAAGGTTTTGCCCCTAACCGTCACCTGAACAAGGAAGATGGTAAGAGCATCGGTGCGGATGAAACCAACCAGTTCATGGTCATCGAATTTGACCGCAATGAAAAACGCATTGTAGTCTCTCATACCCGCATCTGGGAACAAGGCAAGGTTGAGGAAGTAGAGTCCGCCAAGAAAGAGGCCAGGGCTGAAGCTGACAAAACCAAAAAAGCCGTGAAGACCATCCAGAGTAAGGTAGAGAAAGCCACCCTGGGCGACCTGGGCGTGCTGGCTGACCTGAAAAAGAAAATGGAAGGGAATACTGAAGAAGGTGCCGCTGAAGCTAAACCTGAGTAAGTAAAAATCCTACTGATACGACTGAAGGCTGTCTTTTTTTAAAAGACAGCCTTTTTTTTTAAGATAAAACACTCATTTACGTATAAATACTATGAATTTAATGCTGTTTAAACTTGCATATACCGCAAGTGATTATTTTCTTTGTTGTACCATCCTTTTGAATATGCCATCAAGTGATTTCAGTAAGATTACCCTTTTCTGATTTGTACTTAAGCATCCTTTGTCCTGGAGAGCAAGCTACCGTACCAAACTTAAGATTATGAACACTCTTATGTCCAGGATGTATTTTGTCCTTTTCAACTTCATCCGCCCTTATAGCCTGTTGTTTTTCATCCTGTTTGTTTCCCTGCAAGTAAGAGGGAGCGGACATTCAGCTGCACATATTCATTCATACACATCTCAGCAATTATATAAAGTGGACACCGGTGGCGGGATACTGCCGCTGCATAATTTCACACTAACGGTGACCCTTAAAGAAAATACCGTTTTCCTGAAGTGGGTGGCCGAAAATGAAATGAATACAGAGAAGTTTGTCATCCAACGGAGCACGGATGGGAATTCCTTTAAAAACATGGGGGAACTTCCTCCCACAGGTCCGATCAATATCCTGACGGAGTATAACAGTGCAGATGATATTCAGGGAATAGTCAGCAATGTGGCATACTACCGGATCAAAGCGGAAGACAACCGGGGTAATTTTGCCTATTCCAATGTGGTGCCTGTTCGCTTAACCAAAGCTGACGGATTTAGTTTCTGGCCCAATCCATTCAGTACGTCACTGAATCTTTCCTATAATGCCAGCCTTTCTACTTCTATCCGGGTTGAAATGTATGATAATAGCGGTCGCCGGGTCATCCAGCAATTGTTCAATGTAAACAGGGGGATGAACCAGTTATCAGTAAACGGGGCCGCGGGTCTGTCGCATGGATTATACCATGTACGTATCATTGACTTGCTGACCAATGAGGTTTCTTTTTCTAAAATGGCGAAATAAGCCTCCTTCTTATTTGTTGTCTATTTTTTCATCAGGTTTCTGCACATTTTCTTAATTTCAGCCGTGAAAGGTTTACCAAAACTTCGACATGGCTGCTATATTGAACCGTCTGAAATATTTTAACCCGGTCCGGAAACTGGTGTACATGATTGTGGGAGCTGCTTCCTATCCGGGGCTGGCGATCATTAACAAACTGAGCATTTCCGGTACGGAGCATCTGAAAGGCCTCCCACGCGAAAAAGTATTATTCGTCAGTAACCACCAAACTTATTTTGCCGATGTCATTACTTTCCTGCAGATATTCTGTGCAGTGAAATGGGGTAAAATGAACAGGCTGGGTGTGCCCTATTACCTGTTGAATCCTTTTACCCGAGTCAATTATGTGGCAGCAGAGGAAACCATGAAGGGCAGCCTGATCAGTCGCTTGTTTTTACTGGCTGGCGGACTTACGGTAAAGCGAACCTGGCGGGCAGAAGGAAAGGAAGTAAGAAGAGGGCTGGATCCTTCCGATACCCGGAAAATTACCAGGGCCCTGGAAAGAAACTGGGTCATCACCTTTCCACAGGGAACCACCAAACCTTTTGCGCCAGGCAGAAAAGGGACAGCCCTTATTATCAAGCAGGTAAAACCCATCGTGATCCCGGTCGTCATAAACGGATTCTGGAGGGCCTTTAATAAGAAGGGGCTTAAGTTTAAAAAGAAAGGTTCTTTGTTATCCGTAACCTTTAAAGCCCCGCTCGAAATTGATTATGAAGCACCTGCCGACGTGATCCTCGCACAACTGATGGATGCGATCGAACAGAGTAAGAAGTTTATGATGATGGGGAAACATCACTGGCAATCCACGGATAAGTAATCAGTCTTTCATAAAGAACGCTTTTAATTCCAACGCGTCATCCGGTTTCATTTTGCCACCCAGTATCAACCGCAGCTGTCTTCTTCGCAATGCACCCTCAAATAACTTTTTCTCTTCCTCATTTTCTGCAATTACCGCGGGAACCGGTCTTGGTTTACGGTTAGGATCAAGGGCTACAAACGTATAATAGGCTTCATTGCTTTTGTATCGGAATTGCTGCGTCATGTCTTCACCCCATACTTTCATGTGGATCTCCATGGAAGTATTAAACGCGCGGGTTACCTTGGCTTCGATATGCACTGCATTGCCCAGTTTAATCGGGTTTTCAAAAGAGATATTATCAACCGAGGCAGTGACCACCGGGGCATTGCAATGTTTCTGCGAAGCAAGTGCTGCCGCAATATCCATCCAGTACATCAGCCGGCCACCCATGAGGTTGCCAAATACATTGGTGTCATTGGGGAGTACGATTTCAGTCATGATCGTCAGGCTGGCCGACGCTTTTCTTGCATCCATATCTTCTTTTTTGCAAATATAGGCAGTTAAATATCAGTCATCCGTTTGTCTGTCATCCCGGGACAGGTTCTATTTGTTGCGGCAACGCTTTCTGCAGTATTTTACCTGCTCCCATTTTAATAAGATAATTGCTGCCGCTGATGTAAGGCTTGGTGGTCATCAACCCGCCGTCAGCAAACTGGGTCATGCCGTATACATTAGGTACCATCACCCAGTTATAGCTGTCGGAAAACATTTCCATTGGTGCGGGAAAATTAGTGTGAGCTGTAACATCACCGGGGAGAACAAATGGCATTTGTATTTGTTGACGTGTAAACAGTTTATATGGAATCCCTGAAAGGAAAATCGGTATTGATCACCGGGGCCACCGGTGGTATTGGAGCGGCTACAGCCCGTTTGCTGGCTGCCAGTGGGGCGCAAGTATTTATCACCGGCCGGAATGAAGAGCGGTTAAAAGCGTTGCAGCAGGAATTACAATTGCCGGCTGATCGTTTTTTTGCGGCTGATCTCAGTTCAGCATCAGAGGTAGACAAGCTGAAAGAGCGGTTTCATGCAGTATTTCCCACGATAGATATACTGGTCAATGCAGCCGGGGTGGGGATTATCAAGCCGATTGACACCCTGACAGGGGAAGAGTTTATGACTACCCTGCAGGTCAACCTGGTTGCACCTTTTCTGCTGATGAAGGCATTCCTTCCAGCCATGAAGGATGTAAAAAAAGGGCTGATCATAAATATTCCAGGGGTTTTGGGCAAAGTGCCAATGGCCGGGGCTGCAGCCTACAGTGCCAGTAAGTATGGATTGACCGGTATGATGCAGAGTATCCGCGAAGAGCTGAAGAGGACGGATATACGAATCACCAATCTCTTCCTGGGAGGGGTGGACTCCGCTTTTTGGGATCATATTGACCTGCGGGTACAGCGGGAAAAAATGATCCGGGCAGAAGAAGCGGCAAAATCTGTCTGGTTTCTCTGCCAGCAACCGCTCAGCGGGGTGGTCAGTGAGATGGTATTGCAGCCTTTTAATCACCAGGCGATCTGACAAAACTCATAAATGTTTGTATGGGGCTTTGGATTAATTTTGGAGCCACTTATCTTCGTTTTATGGATAACAAATACCCCGACATATCATTTGACAATACGGAGTTTGCCTTTGAGTACAAATCCGACAAAGACTTAAAAAAGGCACATTTTCTTTTCACCATGATGGGGAAGCCCTGGCTGGTGAAGATTGGCACAAGACTGGCACCTTGGGCGATTAACATGGGTTTGCCGGTAAAAGGTATGATCCGCAATACGATTTTCTCCCAGTTTTGCGGGGGCGAATCGCTGGAAAAGACTGTTGGGGTAGCACAAATGCTGGCCAAATACAATGTGAAGATTATACTGGATTACGGGGTGGAGGGCAAGGAAGGGGAAGCCAATTTTGACCAGGCCAGTGATGTATTTATTAAGGTAATCGATTATGCGGCTACCCAGCCCAATATACCTTTCATGAGTGTGAAAGTAACGGGATTTGCCCGTCATGCGCTGTTGGAAAAGATTGATTCCATGATGAAAGCCGGGGAAGGCAGTCTGAATAACCGGTTTGAAAAAGCGCTTTATGACCTCGTACCCGAAGAGCGGTCGGAGTGGGATCGAATACATCATCGGGTAAACAGGGTCTGTGCCGCCGCTGCCGCCAAATCGATCGGAGTGTCCATTGATGCGGAAGAAACCTGGATTCAGGATCCGGTGGATATGCTGACGATCCTGATGATGGAGAAATACAATAAGGAGAAACCAATTGTATATAATACCCTGCAACACTATCGACACGATCGACTTAAGTTTCTGGAAGACAGTTATAATGCAGCGGTTGCCCATAATTTTATTTTAGGTTCAAAGCTGGTCCGTGGGGCTTATATGGAGCGGGAGCGGAGAAGGGCTGCAGAGAAAGGGTATCCTTCACCCATCCAGCCGGATAAAGAAAGTACGGACCGTGATTTTAATGCCGGGGTGAAATTTTGTATCGACCATATTGACCGGGTTGCGCTTGTAGTCGCTTCTCATAACGAGTATAGTAATTTTTATGCCACGCAGCTTTTAAAGGAAAAAGGCCTGCCTCTGAGTCATCCTTATGCGCATTGGAGCCAGTTATATGGCATGAGTGATAATATCACATTTAACCTGGCACACGCCGGTTGCAGTGTCAGTAAATACCTGCCTTTTGGACCCATTAAGGATGTGATTCCGTACCTGATGAGGAGAGCACAGGAAAATACTTCAGTGAAGGGACAAACCGGGCGTGAACTGGGACTGATCGACCGGGAATTGAAAAGGCGAAAACTCTGATCAGAGTTTCAGCAGGGCTTTCAACCGGACCAGGTAATTTAATTCTTCATGGTTGATTTTACGAACGCACTCCGCGATATGCCGGGCGCTATTGAATATTTTAATACGGCTGGCCGCATCAAAATTCTTTTCATTTCCCAGGTAATAGGTTTCAAATAGCTGATAAGCGTTTTCAGCAGTAACAGCATCATCTTCCAGTGTTTCAAATTCAAATTCGATCAGGAAGGCCCGGTCTGAACCGAAACGATCTGTGCTGTTTTCATGATGTTTCCAGGCAAATAGTATTTCGTCATGAAGGGTCTTCTTTTCTTCGGGCCTGATTTTTTTATCGGCGGCTGCAATAGCGTAAAACAAGTTTCCCAATTCTCTATATAATTCTCTTGGGTTTTGCATATCTTAAAGCTAGAATCTTTTCGGAAATAAAGGAATGACCTTTATCATGCTACTGCCTGAAGCGGATTGCTCGCAGTATATACCATCTTCAGGGTATTAATAAACGACTCTTGCTTCGTATTTTACAAAAAAAACAAACATGCGGAATCTCCTGCTTATAACCGCCTTAATTTGGGTTGTTGAATTAAACAGTCAGGGTAATGTACTGCCCTCCGGGGAACTGGGTACCTCTTTTTTATCCTCCCTTCAGCTGGGTAAGTTCGGTCCGCTGGAAAAATATATTCCAACTGTTGCCTTTTATAAATCACTGGGCAAGGAAATGGCCGGCCGTTCAGATAAAGAGATCGGACAGTTAAGGGATCAAAGTACCACCCGATTAAAAGAGAACTGGAAGCAGATTCTTGAGCGTGTCCGCAAGGATGGGATTGACTTAGCGGGAGTTTTGATCCGTGAAACACTTGTATATGATATTATGCCAGGCAAACCCATGCAGGGAATGGTGGTCGTGTATGGGTATAAGGGCCATGAGTATGATGACCTGAGTTTAATTGTCAATCAGCAGCCTGGAAAAACCTGGCTGCTCGAGATCCCCAATTCCACCCGTGTATTTAAAATGGACGATTCCACCCTGCGTAACAGCAAACAAGCCCGGCAGGTGATTGCGCTTTCAGATCCTCAGTTGAAAAAGCAGCTGGAAAGCCAGGTTAAAGCGATGATCCGCCAGGCAAAAGGGGATAGTTTACAGGCATTCGGGTCACAGGTTATTTTTCGGGGTGAACCGGCATCAAAAAACTGGAAATCTGCACTCAATATGAATTTGCCGGAAGAAGTGGAGCAGGCAGAAAGACTGATGAAGCAGGTCAGTAAAGCAATGGCCGGCTGCAGTGACTATAAAATGGAATCGATGCGGGTGGAAAAGGAATCGGAAGGAAACTGGTTGGTTCAGCCGGTGAAATGTGGCAGTAAGAAAGTATACTTTGCCTTTCTCATGACCGGTTCAGGATTATTGCTGGGTGATCTGGATACGGAATCAGAATAATACGGGGCAGTAGCCCGGATTTTTCCACAGGGTGCTACCCGGCACGGCTGCAAGCAGCATTCTCCCTAACTTGCAGCCATGCAAAATTACTTAGCGTTATTGCAGCATATTCTGGATCAGGGTACCGATAAAACCGATCGTACCGGTACCGGCACCCGTAGTGTTTTCGGATACCAGCTACGGTATGATTTACAAAAAGGATTTCCGCTGGTAACCACCAAAAAAGTTCACCTGAAAAGTATTATTTATGAACTGCTCTGGTTTTTACGGGGTGAAACCAATATTGCTTATCTTAAGGAAAATGGGGTCTCTATCTGGAATGAATGGGCCGATGATAATGGCGAACTGGGACCCGTGTACGGTAAACAATGGAGAAGCTGGGAAGGCAAGGATGGTAAAGTGATTGACCAGGTAACGGAACTGATCGCCCAGATTAAAAAGAACCCGGACAGCCGCCGGCTGATCATCAATGCCTGGAATGTAGCCGATCTTCCGGAAATGGCCCTGATGCCCTGTCATACGATGTTTCAATTCTATGTGGCCGATGGTAAACTCAGTTGCCAGTTGTACCAACGCAGTGCGGATGTTTTCCTGGGTGTTCCTTTTAATATTGCCTCCTATGCTTTACTGACCATGATGGTGGCCCAGGTCTGTGATCTGCAGCCGGGTGATTTTGTCCATACATTCGGGGATGTACATATTTACAAGAATCATATGGATCAGGTAAATCTTCAGTTGAGCCGGACACCTTTTCCTTTGCCACAAATGAAGATCAACCCGGCAGTTAAGGATATTTTTGGTTTTCATTTTGAAGATTTCACGTTGGAAAATTATCAGTCACACCCGGGGATTAAAGCACCGGTGGCGGTATAGCTTAAATGGCCCTGCGGGCGGCGCTAAAGAGTAAAAAAGAGATCGAATGAGAGAAAAGAGAGCGTGATATTAGTAAAATCTTTCTAAACGCCAAACGACTAAACAACTAAACTCAAATGATTATATCCCTAGTAGTTGCTGCAGCTTCCAATAATGCCATTGGCAAAGAGGGCCAAATGCCCTGGCACCTGCCCAATGATATGAAGCATTTTAAAAACGTAACCTGGGGGATGCCGGTGGTCATGGGTCGTAAAACCTTTGAATCGCTGGGGAAAGCGTTACCGGGTCGGAAAAATATTGTGATCACCCGGCAGGAGGGCTGGACTGCGGATAATACGGTGGTCGTGAAAACGCTGGAAGATGCTTTGTTTGTCGCTGGTCAGACGGATGCGCTGGAAGTGATGGTGATTGGAGGTGGTGAAATTTATAAAGCTTATTTTGAAAAGGCAAAGCGGATATATATGACCCGGGTGGAAGCCACACCGGATGCGGATACTTTTTTCCCGGTGATCGAGGGTAAACAGTGGCAGCTGATCAGTCAGCGCAATCATGAAGCGGATGAGAAAAATCCCTTCAATTATTCTTTCCAGCAATGGGAAAGACTGGGATAGTTTTCAATCAACAGTACATGTATAGTCTTCCCCAATTAGCGCTTCGCTACCTGCAATACCGGTTACGTGCCTCGAATGGCCGGGGACATGGCATGCATTCTCCTTTTGTATTTGATTTTATTACCCGGGTGTTGAATGACCGCAGCCTTTACCCGGCTTATAAAGACATAGAATCATTACGTCATCAGTTAAAACAGGACCGGCAGGTCATCGGGGTTGAGGATTTCGGGGCTGGTTCTGTGTACCGCTCCCAACAACAGCGGAGCATCGGGTCAATTGTCCGTAATGCAGCCAAGCCTGCGAAATACGGGCAATTACTGCACCGTATGGTAAAATATTTTCAACCGGCAAACATACTTGAGCTTGGTACATCGTTGGGCATTACCAGTGCTTACCTGGCCACTGCGGCTCCCGGCTCCCGGGTGGTCACAATGGAAGGCGCCAGTGAAATTGCCAGCAGGGCCCGCAAGAATTTTTCCATGCTGGGCCTTAAAAATGTGCAGGTAGTGGAAGGTAATTTTGAGGTCACCCTGCCAGCTTTTCTGGAGACAACAGGGGTGATTGATTTTGCTTTCATCGATGGCAATCACCGGAAAGAACCAACTCTTCGTTATTTTGAACAATTGCTGGCCCACCAGGGAAACGAGAGTATTTTCATCTTTGATGATATTCACTGGAGTGCGGAGATGGAGGAAGCATGGGAAATCATCCGGAAGCATCCATCTGTACAGTGCAGCATTGATCTGTTTTTTATCGGAATCGTGGTTTTCCGGAAGGAATTCAGGGAAAAACAACAGTTTGAAATCCGGTTCTGACTGACGAACAACAGCTGCGAAGGTGAAGAAAATCAATGCAATTGAAGGCGTCCCTCCGGAGGAAATTCAATATCTTCACATCTATAGAAAATTCTATTTTCTCTCCTAACAAGATCAACTTATGACGATCGGTTTATTGAAAGAACCAGCCCACGAAACCAGGGTCTCCCTCCTGGCAGAAGCCGTGGCCACACTGACAAAAAAAGGAATTACTGTACTTACCGAAACCGGTGCCGGAGAGCGGGCTTTCTGCAGCGATGCGGATTATGTCAAAGCGGGTGCTACAGTAAAAAGCCGGGCGGAAGTATTACAATCGGCCGAACTGCTGTTGACGATCCATCAGCCAGATCCCGGTGAAATAAGCGGATTATCGGGTAAAATACTAATCGGTGTATATCAGCCCTTGTTCAATACAGACCAGATGAAGACCTGGGCGGTCGGGGGGCTGACTTCTTTTTCTCTGGATATGCTGCCGCGTACCACCCGGGCACAGGCCATGGATGTGCTGAGTTCGCAGGCCAATATTGCCGGTTATAAAGCGGTGCTTACTGCGGCCAATGCCTATGGCCGTTACTTCCCGATGTTTATGACAGCGGCGGGTAGTATCGCCCCGGCGAAGATGTTGATTCTCGGAGCAGGCGTGGCCGGTTTACAAGCCATTGCCACATCAAGACGTTTAGGAGCAGTAGTGGAAGTATTTGATACCCGTCCTGCAGTTAAAGAGGAAGTCATGAGTCTCGGAGCCAAATTTATAGAAGTGGAAGGCGCCGCGGATGCGAGCAAGGCGGGTGGGTATGCCGTGGAGCAATCCGAAGATTTTATGCAACGTCAGAAAGCGAAAATTGCGGAATCTGCGGCCAAAGCGGATATAATCATTACGACGGCACAGATACCCGGCAGGAAAGCCCCCATCCTGATTACGGAAGAAATGATCAATGCCATGCGGAATGGTTCCGTGATTATTGACCTCGCAGCCGCTACCGGTGGTAATACACCTCTGACAAAGAATAATGAAACGGTGGTGCACCACGGTGTGACCATCATTGGAAATTCCTCCCTGCAATCCACCATGCCTTCGGATGCGAGTAAGCTTTACGGTAAAAATGTGCTGAACTTCCTTCACCTGATTATTACCAAGGAAGCCGCCCTGCAGCTCAATTGGGATGATGACCTGGTAAAGGGCAGCTGTATTACACATGAAGGACAAATCATTCACGAAAGATTAAAATAAACGTATGGATTCAATATTAACCTGGATAGCACAGAACCAGCAAATCATTTATATCGTGATCCTGATGATTTTTGTTGGGATCGAAGTAATCGGTCATGTACCCAGTGTACTGCACACGCCCCTGATGAGTGGCGCCAATGCCATCCATGGGGTGGTGATCATCGGGGCCATCATTGTTATGGGGAAAGCGGAGTCCGATAATTACCTCGCCCTCGTACTGGGTTTCCTGGCGGTGATCCTGGGGACTATCAACGTGGTAGGTGGTTTTGTGGTAACGGACCGTATGCTGGAAATGTTTAAAAAGAAAAAGAAAAACGGATAAGCCGTTATACAGGATGTAATGATGCTGTAAGCTGTATCTAGTAAGACTAATTTTAAAAGATTTACAATGGAACTGAGTATACTGACCTTTTGTTACCTGATCGCCTCGGTTACTTTTATACTGGGTTTAAAAATGCTTTCCAATCCTGCTACAGCCAGAAAGGGTAACCTGGTGGCCGCGGCGGGTATGACGATCGCCATTATCGGTACCATTTTTCTCTATGAAGAGGAAGGGGTAAAGCTGGGTAATTACGGATGGATATTCGGGGGGATTGCCATTGGGTCCATCGTTGGTACATTGGCGGCAAAAAAAGTGAAGATGACCGCCATGCCCGAAATGGTAAGTATGTTTAACGGAATGGGGGGAGCTTGTGCGGCCCTGATCAGTATTGTGGAGTTCAATCACCTGGTGCATGCGGCAGACGGAGATCTTTCGGCGCATATCCCAACACTGCTCATCATCTTATTGGGACTGATCATTGGTTCGGTTTCATTTGCCGGTAGTATGATTGCCTGGGGTAAACTGAATGGAAAAATAAAGGATATCGTATTTCCGGGTCAGCACCTGCTGAATATCGGATTGTTGCTGGTGATCCTCGCACTGGCGGTTTATATAATCGGATGGACACCTGCCAATCCTAGTGTAATCTTCTATGCTATCTTCGCCATTTCCATTTTATATGGTGTATTCTTCGTTATGCCAATCGGAGGTGCGGATATGCCGGTGGTGATCTCCCTGCTCAACTCATTTACCGGGGTGGCAGCTGCCTGTGGTGGATTCCTGTATGATAATAAAGTTATGCTCACGGGTGGTATACTGGTTGGTGCCGCGGGTACCTTGCTGACAATTCTTATGTGTAAGGCGATGAACCGTTCGCTGACCAATGTATTGATTGGTTCTTTTGGTGGTGGTCATAAAGAAGCCGGCCCTGCGGGAACCAAACAACAGGGATCGGTAAAGGAAATCTCATTAAGTGATACGGCCGTGGTGATGGCCTATGCCAGTAAAGTATATATCGTTCCCGGATACGGACTGGCGGTGGCCCAGGCCCAGCATGCCTGTCATGAACTGGAAAAATTACTGGAAGCAAAAGGGGTGGAAGTGAAGTATGCCATTCACCCGGTGGCGGGCCGTATGCCCGGGCACATGAACGTATTGCTGGCCGAAGCCGATGTGCCTTATGATAAGCTCCAGGAAATGGAACATGCCAATGAGGAGTTTGCCGGTACGGATGTGGTCCTTATTCTCGGGGCCAATGATGTGGTGAACCCGGCGGCCAAAACAGATCCGGCTTCCCCGATCTACGGTATGCCGATACTGGATGTGGAACTGGCGAAGAATGTTATCGTCAATAAACGCAGTATGAAACCCGGGTATGCCGGTATTGAAAACGATCTGTTCTTCCGTCCCAAGACCTCGATGCTTTTCGGTGATGCCAAGAAAGTATTACAGGATCTGATTGCGGAGATCAAAAATTTATAATCAGCCAGGGCGACAGCTATGCAGCAGAAATAAAATTATTGTACCTAGTTTTGCCGGGTGACTTTACCAGCCGCATTTTTAAAATCACTACAGGGCATTATTGGGTTTTCCCCGGAAGCCTTTGAACAGGTTCACCAGTCAGGTAAACAGGTCACTTCAGTACGACTCAATCCAGCCAAGACGGATGGAGTACTACCCCCGGAATTTGTCTCACTGGCGGAAGCGATTCCCTGGACCGGCCTCGGTTACTATCTCAGGCAACGCCCCTCATTTACGTTTGATCCGCTGTTTCATGCGGGTAATTATTATGTGCAGGAAGCTTCTTCGATGTTTCTGGAACAGGCCCTGCTACAACTCACTCAACGTGCAGAGCCGGTTAAAGTACTGGATCTCTGTGCATCCCCTGGTGGCAAATCCACCCATCTTCAATCCCTGCTACCTGCTGGCAGTTTGCTGGTCAGCAATGATGTGATACGTTCCCGGGCAGCTGTGCTCAGGGATAATATCGTAAAATGGGGGGCTGAACAGGTAGTGGTTACCAATAATGACCCGAAAGATTTTGCGGGGCTGGAGAGTTTTTTTGATGTGCTGGTGGTGGATGCGCCCTGCAGTGGCAGCGGTTTGTTTCGCCGCGATCCGGAAGCGATCGGTGAGTGGAGTCTCAATAATGTGCAGTTATGTTCACAGCGGCAGCAACGGATACTGGCCGATTGCTGGCCTGCTTTAAAAGAAAACGGGTTACTGATCTATTCTACTTGTTCCTATTCCCGGGAAGAAGATGAAGAAATTATGGATTGGATTAAACAGGAACTGGATGCGGAGAATTGTCCATTAACTATAAAGGAAGAATGGGGCATAGTTGAAACAGAATCTCCGGGAGGCAGCCTGGGGTATCGATTCTGGCCGGATCGGATAAATGGGGAAGGTTTTTTCCTTGCCTGTTTCCGGAAAAGGAATGGAGATGAACCAGGAAAAATGAATTCGAAGAAGCAACCGGAACGAGTGACCCGGGCGGAAAAAGAGTGGGTGGCCCGTTGGATGAATATAGCGGGTAAGGAATTGATCAAATACCAGCAGACCGTGTATGCCTGGCCCGAAGACCATTTTCAAGATTTTTCAATTTTATTGGAAAAAATGAGGGTGATCTATTCCGGGGTGAAGTCGGGTGAGCTGATGCGGGATAAAATGGTTCCGGATCATTCGTTGGCTATGAGTGGCCTGGTTCTTGCCGATGTACCCGGGATTGATTTAGTGGCGGAAGATGCCATCCGGTACCTGCAACGAAAGGAAATCCGGCTGGAAGGAGTTCCAACAGGCTGGTCACGGGCTTGTTTTGCCGGTAAATCACTGGGCTGGATGAATATTCTTCCCGGGCGGATCAATAATTATTATCCCAAGGAGCTCCGTATCCTGAAGGATATTTAGCCCGCAAAACGCTAAAAAAACTGCATCTTTGCTCACAAATCTTGTCGGTATGAAGAATGGCATTCTTATAGTTCTGGTTTTGTTGTTTTCTTCTATTCTCCTGCAGGCGCAAAAGGCCGACTTATATGTGAAGTCAGGTGAGAAGGAGCTTTGTCTGGAACATAAGGTAGCCCCGAAAGAAAGTTTTTTTTCCATCGGCCGTTTGTACAATGTACATCCCCGGCATATTGCTTCATATAATAAACTGGATATTAATAAAGGGTTACAGATTGATCAGCGTCTTCGGATTCCGCTGACCGATACCAATTTTACCCAAAAGGGAAACAGTGGCACCCCGGTGTATTATAAACCGTCCGCAGTAATAGCTCTGGCTGATATCAGCCGCGCACACAATAATGTTCCGGCTACGAGTTTGAAATCCTGGAATGGGTTATCCGGTGACCAGGCGAAGAAAGACAATAAGCTGATCATCGGCTTCCTGCTCAGTAAGGAAATGCCTTCAGTGACCATCAAGGCAAAACCGGTACCGGCAACTGAGGATAAAGTGGAGAACAAACCGTTGCCCCCGGTGCTGGTGGAGGAGAAAAAGGAGCCGGCAAAGCCGGTGGTGGAACCCGCGCCTCAGCCTGAAACCAGGCAACCGGAAGTGATAAAGCAACCAGAAATACGTCAGCCGGAAAAGAAAGAGGAAAAGCCGGTCGCACAGCCCGTGAGTAGTTCCGGAGATAATGCACAAGGGTACTTTAAGGTTTCATTTAATCAACAGGTGAAAAAAGCGCCTTTGTCAAAAGAAGAAACGGTGACTTCCGGTATATTCAAAACGGCCAGTGGCTGGCAGGATCAAAAATATTATATGCTGATTGACGGGGTGGCCCCTGGTACCATTATCCGGATCAGCAATCCTTCCAATACCCGGGTGATTTTTGCCAAAGTCCTGGGGGAAATGAATGGGATCCGTCAGAATGAAGGGTATACTATCCGCATCAGCAATGCCGCTGCCTCTGCACTGGCCATCACCGATACAGAAAAATTTATCGTGAAGATCACTTACTGATTTTCTTCCGCTTGTATTTTTTGCTGAGGTCAATGATCTCCACTTTCCTGAACTCAATCGGGGAACTTTCGCTTTGTAAGGCGATATATCCGCCCGTCAGGGGTTTTCCATCCGGTTTGGCAGACGGATCAAAATTGTTTACTACGCCACCTCCGATACTGGGTTGATGATAGACCAGCACGGTATCTCCGTTTACAATATGTTTAATCACGGAATCCCCGAGTACCAGCATTTCTGCCCGGATCCATTCCCCGTTACGGTAAGTGGGAGAGGAGGATTTGATACAGTGTTCCGACGGTTTTTTCCCATTGATCATTACCTCAGTACCGGGGGTACATAAGTTACAGGTTGGACGGACACCCGTGGAATCTCCTTCGAGAAACTGGTTTTCGAGTGAAATGGGGAAGTCCTGATTAGTGGTCATACTGGATGGCGCCTGGCAATGCAGCATCACCCCGCTGTTTTTATACGCCCAGGAAGGGCCACCACTGACCTGGGTGCCGGTAAAACGGTACTCAATGGCAAGCAGGTAATGTGTGAAGGGTTTTTTGTAAAAGAGATGACCGAACCGGTTATTAAATCCTTCATACTGGTCATAGGAAACCACCAGTTTGCCGTCTTTCACCCGGAACGTATTTCCGAAATTATTCCCCAGGCTATAGCCCGTAATTTTAGCGGTCCATCCTTTCAGATTCCGGCCGTTAAACAGGGATTTCCACTTTTTATTTTTCTGGGCCGATACCGTCAGGCAACTGGTAAGCGCCATTAGCAGAACTAAATTGCGAATATTCATTTACGTTAGTTTTAGGCAAATCGGTAACCTCGGAGAAATTCAGTGATCTCCATTTTCTTTTTCCCTTCCAGCTGGATATCGAGCAGGTGAATATACCCATCGGTACAGGCAATTTTAAGGAAGGTTTTTCCATCCGTCTCATATTCGCCGGCTGAACTTTTCGGGCTGACTACTTCTTTTTCACAACGGAATATCTTCAGCATTTTTTCATTGAGGATGGTGAAGGCGGCCGGATGGGGACTGAGTCCGCGAACCCGGTTATAAATTTCTCCGGCAGTCAGACTCCAGTTGATCCGGCAGGTATCCGTATGGATTTTCGGGGCATGCTTTAACATATCCGGATTGCCGGTCTGGGGCTTTTCAGTTAAAGTGCCTGCCGCCAGCCCGGTAACCGTTTTTACCAGTAAGGAAGCCCCGATCTCTTTCATCCGGTCGTGAATAGTGCCGGCCGTATCCTGTTCTGTTATCGGGAATGATTCCTGCAATAGGATGTCACCGGTATCAATTTCATGTTTGAGTTTAAATGTAGTGACCCCGGTTTCTTTTTCCCCATTAATCACGGCCCAGTTTATAGGCGCGGCACCCCGGTATTGAGGGAGCAGACTGCCATGCAGATTGACGGTACCCATCGGGGGCATATTCCAGACTATCTCCGGGAGCATCCGGAAAGCCACCACGATCTGGAGGTCGGCATTTAATGCCGTTAATTCGTTGATGAATTCGGGATCTTTGAGCTTCAGTGGCTGAAGCACAGGTATACTCTTGTCAACCGCATATTTTTTTACCGCACTTTGCTGCAGCTGCATGCCACGTCCGGCGGGTTTATCCGGGGCGGTTACAACACCCACTACCTGGCAGCCCGCTCTAACCAGGGCATCCAGGCTGGCAACGGCAAATTCAGGTGTTCCCATAAATACAATCCGTAAACGGTTGAGCTGATCCATAGCACGAAGGTAAGTAAAGCCGGATTATACCCGGATCAGCCACCATATCTTCTTAGGGTTGTGCAGGGTTCCATTCTGCTGAACCTGTCTTGTCTTTAATAATCCACCACAATGTTTTTCAGGTAGAACACATCGTTTTTATTATCACTGTTATCCCCTTTGTAGCGGCTGAACGTGTAAAGATTGTATTTAACGGAAGGGAGAAATACGTCAGGAATTTCTGCTTCCTTTTTGTTGTTGATGGTGATGATGAGGGATTGCCCGGCCCGTTGTACTTTCAGTTGATGTACATTTTTTGTAAGATAGAAATCAGGGAGTGTTATGCGTTTGTTTACCTTGATGTTTTCTGTTTTATCATAGGAGTAAACTGTCAGTAATCCACCTCCGTTCCAGTAAGGATCAAACCACAGCATTACCCTGTTAAATTTACCAACATAACTATCATACAGACTCCAATACATGTTTTGATTATCATCCAGCCGGTAACGTTCTCCGGTATTGTCATAATCCACTTCTGCCAGGGTGACTGTAAATGATCCGCTATTATATGCAATATCCTTATTCCAGGCCAGGTCAAACGATAAACTGAATCTGTCTTTTATATCTTTATTATATTGCTGTGGATACCAGTAACCGTCCCTGGTTAGTGCCAGCCAGTTATTATTTTCAAATGGTTTCACCTGGCTGTTTTTCACGCCGTTCCATCCTTGCGGGAACCGGTTTATTTCACTCTGGTCAAAACTGTATCGGTAGTTGTTAATGGTGGTTTGGTTTATTGCTGAACCGGCCTTAGCGCTATTCAAAGAAGCGTTTAATGAATTGATGCCGCCTGGCTTTTTCGCAGGCTCACCCACCATCCTGCCTAGTACATCCAGGTTAAATTGACTGTAAAACAGCTCCATGAAATTCTTTTTGGGAATATCTGTATCCTGCTTTCGTGGGTATAATGCAATGCATTGTGGTTCGTCTTTTGGTTTTGTTTTATCAAAAAAATCCAGATTATCGACCCAGGCATAGTAGCCGTGACCCGGACTGGCTGTTAGTTTATCCGGATAAAAATGCGACTCATTGATGCTGATAACATAGGCGGTAGACTGAAGATCTGGCTGTTTTAATGCGGCGGTATACCAGGTGATAATTTTTTTATGTTCGTCTTTATAACGCTGCAGTATCTCTTTGTTTTTCCGGATGATTTCCGGCCAATAGGTTTGTTGCTGCTTTTTGGCGGAAGAAAGGCTGTTGAATTTTTTCTCATCATCGGATACCAGTTTTTCAAACCGGGCTATTTCCTTTATCACTCTGGTTTCATGATGGGCTTTGTAAGCCGTGAATAATTCTTTGTTGTTCAGCTTTCTCCAGGGCAGGTTTTTTCTGGATGAAAAAAAATAACAATGTTTGATGGTTTCATCCGGTCTGTAATTACTGTAAATCACTTTGTTCCCGGCTGCATCGGTCTGCACCTCAATATTGGTAACCCGGATTCTTGATTCGTTAAAAATCACCCCGGTTCCCTGCTCGGGCATGGGGAATTTTTCTCCATCAAGCTGGTTAACCGAAAAATGTACCCAGCAGCTTGTTTCTCCTTCCTGTTGTAATGTATTATATCCTTTGAGGCATTCATATTTTTTCAGCATCAGGTAATACTCATACGCAGCCGGGCTTTTGGTATACCAGAAGGTGGCCTGATCGCCAAAGGCAATACTGCTGGTGGCATGTAAGCCGTCCAGTGCCACAGGCATGATGCGTTGCATCTCCTTTCTGAGCGGATCACCATATTGCCATTGTGCACCATAACCTGCTCTTTGCCAGACCCATTTTCCCGGTACTTTATTAATCTCCAGTGTAGCGCAGTTGACCTGGGCCATAGTCATGATGCAAGAACAAAGCAACAGGGCTAAGAAAGTTATTTTCATAAAGCAATTTTTATAAGCGTATAATTCATAGCAGGGTTTTCACTATCGGACAAATAGAGCAGGTACCCGTTCTTCACCGCAATAAACTGTGCATTGAACTGGGTTGTTTTTCCTTTGTACCGGTTTTCTGCCCGGATAGCCCAGTCTGTTACCTGATATTTACCTTTATAATCGATGGCACCGAAACGGGTACTACCCTGGCTGGAACTGGCAGATCGGTAGGCACTGGTATAAGTGCCGTCTGCATTGAAATGGAAATCATCAGAAGTGGAGATGGCACTCATCCCGGCATACGTCCCGTTATAGGCATTGTAGTATTCAACACCAGCGCCGGAACCACCTGTCCATTTCCCGGTCAGATCAGCGGCTGACAGGGCGAATTTGTTATAATTCAGCATGCGGTCAAGGTCATTTGGATGGGGGTATTGCTTACGGAATTGTGGCTGATCGGAAGCAATGACCAGGATAGGGCGGGCCCCGCCACTATACACTATTTTCAGGGCCACATGGCAGGGTTTGCCCGTTGACAGATTGATGCCGCTGCCTTGCATGAAATAAATGACCGGGTATTCCACCCCGCTCCATTTTTCCACTTGTGCTATCTGAAAGTATGGACTAACATACTCATTCCAGTAATAATCGGCGGCATCTGCTGTATTCGGCCTGGCCTGATCCAATGCATTATTGATATACATCAGCCGGACTTCAGTATTTTCTTTTACCAGTTGGACATAATTATCATTGGGGGTGGCCATCCAGCCATCATCAAAACGGGTGGTGGATTTAGTAATGCTCTTGCCGGAGGTATGAGATGCAGATTGATTTTGAGTGGTGGAAGATTGTTCAGTAGTGGTTTTCTTGCTGGTATACAGTTGGAGGTCTGGTTGTATACTATTGGTAAAGTCCTGGACAGCCGGTAAATATTTCTGGTCAGAAAAAACGGAAGCGGTGTAAAAGCTGATTTCCCCGTTACTCAGGGTAGTCAGGGTGAGCACATATGATTTGTTTCCAAACCGTCCTTTGGCAGCTCCCATTATTATATGCCATCCGTTGGCTGTATCCGTTTCTTTGGTTTCAGGATCATTCACTCCCTGCCCGCTGTTTCGGGCAAAGCTGTTCCAGTTTGTATCGAAATCTGCATCCGGAGTTCCGACAGATGCAGTAGCCGGATACAGAAACAACTGGCAATAGGATTTGCTGTCTTTTTTTGAATAAAACAGCGCGGCATCCAGTTTTTGAAGACTAAATCCCTTGGGTGCCTGGTAGGAAAAAATATCGTAGTTTTTTAACTGACCTTCCATGGAAAGGCCGGTTAACAGAAACAAGGAAATGAGGAAAGTGTTTTTCGGTTTCATGTGGTTGCTTTTCATGTACAAATCTTCTTTATTTTAGAAGAACGGACAATCCCCTGAATCCATGTTTTTTCATCCCCTGAACAGGGGATTTTAAAGTAAAACTTGGAATTATGAAGCAGGTATGTGAATTTTAAGTTACTAATAATATTTATGCATATACGAACCGGAATCCTGATGCTGATTTTTCCTGCTTTGTTGGCAGCGAATGGGGTATATGCCCAATCCGGGGCGGCGGACAGTATCCGCAATCTCCTGCAGGGCGGGACGGAAGATAGTATAAAAGTATTCCGCTATTATCAGTATGGTGAGCTTTATGAACAGTCAAAGCCTGACTCTGCCGATTTTTATTTCAGGAAAGGGCTGGAACTGGCAAAGAAATTAAACTATCAAAAGGGGATTTTTTCATACACCAGTTATGCCATTGTATTATTGAATAACAAAGGGAAATACCTCGAAGGACTGGCGCTTACGCAGGAATCTGTTGAACAGGCTACTCAGTTCGGGAATATCCGGGATCAGGCCACTGCTTATATCAATGTGGCTAATGAATGGCAATACCTGGGGGATCTTGAAACAGCTGCTGCATTTTATCTGAAGGCCGCTGAACAGGCGTCCGGCTTGCCGGAAAAGAAATTTGAAAGGGTGGCGCTGAACAACCTGGCTTCCGTTTTTATAGAGCTCAAAGACTGGGATAAAGTGATTGCCTACGCTAGCAAAGCGCTGTTCATTGCCCGGCAGATGAAAGATGACTATTCGATTGCTTCTTGCCTGATTAACCTGGCAGTAGGGAAAACCAATAAAGGTCAAATTGAAGAAGCAATTGCCTTGTATAACCAGGTATTTACAATCGGACAGCAAACGGAGGATTATATTCTCCGGCTGGATGGTTTAAACGGTTTGGGGGAAGTGTTCCTGGCCCGTAAGGACCTCAAAACAAGTGTCCGCTATTTCCATCAGACCCTGAAGCTGGCGGGTGAAAATGAAGATCCGGTGTATGCCATGTATGCGAATGGGGGATTGGCGTCTTCCTTTTCCGGAATCGGACAACGGGATTCAGCTGTCTATTATGTGTTGCAGGCCATACGGATTGCCCGGGAGAACAATGCCTCGCTTGAACTAAAAAATTACTGCCTGGAAGCATCTGGTTTGTACGAGCAGATGGGCAACTTTAAAGCAGCATTGGATTACCAGAAGCAGTTTCAGCTGCTTAGTGATTCATTGCTGGGAGAAAAAAGTAATTCAGCCATCTTGCTGGCGGAAGCAAAGTTTCAGGGAAAGCAAAAAGAGCAACAGTTGTTGTTACAGCAATCCTCCATCAGGCAGAAGAGTATGCTGAACTATGTATTTATAGGAAGTACGATTGCTTTACTCCTGATCTCCCTGCTAACTTACCGAAATTACCGGCAGAAAAGAAAGCTGTCTGATCAGCGGATTGCTGACCTGGAAAGAGAAAAACAATTATCAGCCACACAGTCATTGCTCCGCGGACAGGAAGAGGAGCGGAACCGGATGGCCCGGGATCTGCATGATGGTCTTGGGGGATTACTAAGTGGGGTTAAACTACAATTAGGCGCTATGAAAGGAAACCTTGTTTTATCGGAAGAGATGGGACGGACATTTAACAACGCCCTGAACAAACTGGATGAGTCGATTAACGAAATGCGCAGGGTGGCACATAACATGATGCCGGAGGCCTTACTAAAACTGGGACTGCAACAGGCATTGCAGGACTATTGTGATGGTTTATCGGAGTCGTCAGGCGGTTTCAGGATCACCGGGGAGTTTCATGGCCTTGATAAGCGGCTGGATGCATCGACCGAAGTGGTGGTATACCGGATCGTCCAGGAGTTATTAAATAACGCCGTCAAACATTCCGGGGCTGATCAGATACTTGCACAGGTGATGCGGCAGGAGCAGGCACTCACGATTACGGTGGAAGATAATGGGAAAGGATATGATATAGCAGACCCTGATTCGAAGTCAGGGGCCGGTCTACGAAACATCCGTTCCAGGGTGGATTACCTGAAAGGACAGCTGGATATTCAATCACTACCCGGTAAAGGAACTTCAATACATATAGACTGTTTAATTGATAACCATGAATAAAATTAATATCGTAATCGTGGATGATCATCCGATGGTGCTGGAAGGGATGAAAGCGATGCTGAATCAGATTTCATTTGTCACACTAAACGGTATTGCCAGTAATGCCTTTCAGGCCATTGAATTGCTGAAAGGGTGCGAGCCTGATATCCTGATCACGGATATTAATATGCCGGAAGTGAGCGGTATCGAACTTACCTTAAAAGTACGGAAGGAATTTCCACAGGTAAAAGTGATTGCCATGAGTACTTTCAAGGAACGTAGCTATATATCGCAGATGATTCAGAACGGGGCATCCGGCTACCTGGTGAAGAGCGCTTCCAAAGAAGAAATTGAAGAAGCGATCCTGTCTGTTTATGAAGGTAAATTGTATATGAGCCTCGATGTAAATCTTTCTGCATCGGATAAACAGGAAATGACCAATGTTCCGGTATTAAGCAGCCGGGAAAAAGAAGTGCTGCAACTGATCGGGGAGGGGCTGACCAATCCCCAGATTGCAGCCAAGTTATTTATCAGTCTTCATACGGTGGATAGTCACCGGAAAAACCTGCTCACTAAATTCGGAGTAAATAATACTGCCGGTTTAATTAAACAGGCGGCAAAGCATAACATGCTTTAACCGGCTGGGGTTTACCGGGGATTATAATACGTCGCTTTAATTTCCGGAATCAGTTCATTTAGTTTTTTAATCCGGGTATCATCGCTTGGGTGAGTAGACAGGAATTGCGGGAGCTTACTGTTATTGAGCGCAGCCATTCTTTGCCAAAAGGGTATCGCTTCAGCCGGATCATAACCGGCCATACTCATAAAGATCAGTCCAAGTTTATCGGCCTCAGATTCCTGCATCCGGCTGTTGGGTAAGGAAAGGGCCAGGTTCGAACCCACCATATACAGCCCGAGGAATAAAAACTGGGTTTCCTGCTTTTTATCTTTCAATGCTTCCTCTAGCACAAGACCTCCCAGGTTAATCAGCAGGCTTTCACTCATCCGCTCATTACCGTGCCGGGCAATCGCATGGGCAATTTCATGTCCCATGACCACCGCTAGTCCGCTTTCATTTTTTGTCACCGGTAAAAGACCCGTATAAACCACCACTTTTCCACCCGGCATACACCAGGCATTGATGGTGTTTTCATGAATGGTATTGAATTCCCAATTGAAATTTTTTAATTCCCGGCTCAGGTTGTTTTGTTGCATATATTTCTCAACGGCCATCCGGATATTCGTACCCACTTTTATTACTTCCTGGGCCCGCTGATCGGTTGACGGAAGAGTAGGACTGATCTTCAATACGGAGTCATAGGCTGAAAATGACATGGTGGTGATCAGGCTGTTGGGGACCAGGTTCAGTTGTTTGCGGCCGGTAACAGGGACCCTTTTACAGGCACCAGCCAGGAGCACTACACAAAGGAGAACGATTAAGCGGGAGTTGTACATACAGCATGTTTTAGATCTGTAAAAGTAACAGGCGCTGGAAAGAAATCTCTCCCTTAAAAAGGGGAAAAAGAAGGATTACCGGAAAATTTTATTTTTCCCTGAATTGTATATTTCTCGATTCAAACCATTCGGTATAGGTTACTCCCTGCTCACCGGAATAGTTGATGTTTATTTCTTTTCCGGCAGGAATATCCTCAAGCGCATAGTAGATCATGGTGCGGCTTTCCCTGTCCAGCTGGTAAGCGGCATTGGAGTGTATGGCATGGTTGTATAATGAACCGAATCCCAGTACAAGTGTGAGGGTCCGGTCTTCTTTAACAAAATTAAAGAAGTAATCCGCCAGGCGGGAAGAAACGGCTGTGTCATAATCACTGGCTGGCAGTACGATCAACTGGCAGATTTCTATGACTTCATCCCGGAGGATGGGTTCCTTGCAGAATACACCACGGCCTTTGCCTTTGATATTTTTTATGTAGAGTTGATGGCTCATACATCTGCCGGAGGAAAGTAAACAGGTGATGGGTCATTGGGACGACCATTATAGTTGAGGGTGATCTCCTCGCCGGGCGTAACAGGCTTACAGGCGATGATTTCCAGGTATTCTTTTTTTACATTAATCCTGTAACGGGCATTCGCTGCGGATGAATGGTTATAAAGTGAGCTAAGTCCAAGTCCGAGTGCTGCCGGTGTTTTCGGATTGTCTACTACAAAATAGTAATGATACAACCGGGTATATTCAAGCAATTCTTTGTCACTTTCTTTCAACAGAATGAGGGGGGCTTTTTCTATGACATCATTTATAGTGAATGATTTTTCTGCAAAAACGCCCAACCCATGCAAGGGGCTTGGTTTTGCCAATATGCCTGCAGGTTGTGGGATGGTGGAATTCCAAAACACCATACTTATTATTTCAGGTTAGTTTTTTTCAAAGCGGGCACATCTTTCATAGCCTTGGCTCCGGTGATTTTGATTGCTTTTGAGGTCGTGTCATTCGTCTCTTTAAATTCTTTTAACTGTAACTCATTTTTTAATTTAAGCGTATTCCCTGTTTGTTTGATTGTTGTATTGGTTTTTTTAAACCGGCTGTTTGTTTCTTTAATAGTACCGGTGGTGTTTTTAATGTGGGTATCGGTGGCATTTTTGTCGCCTTTGACAATAGCCGTATCACTGACAGGTGTTTGCTCTTTTTTTACCGGGGGAGCGGTTTCTTTTCTAACCGTGGGTATGGTCTGGGCTTTAAGACCGGCGGCAATCAGCAAAGAGCCGATGATAGCGAATGTTTTTTTCATTTGATTAATTTTTAGTTTGAATTACGGGAGTATGATTTTGTGATCTGAATTAAAATTAATTGTAATCCGGAATGATGTTCTCCCCCGAAAGTGGGATTTTTTGCTTTTTTAGGTTACACCCGTCTTCCACCAGCCTCATTCCAGGAGAAGTCCGTATCTGAAAAGCTTAGAGCCGGATACGGACATTGCTGATGAATAGTCCCGTATTTTCTGCATCATTGGTGATATTACGGAAGTTCAGGGTGTTGAAACGGGTACCGGATGGCAGTTTGCATCCGGGGCATTCTTTACCATAACTCATTTTAAAGTCTGCCAGAGTTGCCACGGCCTGGTCATTCATAAATAGGCTGATATTTCCATTTTTAACATCCAGCTTAATATGTGTTTTGGTTTTTTTATTCGTCAGTAACCGGGTAGCTGTTTTAAAGTATAATCCCTCGGCGTAATTTTCTTTGTAGATAGCCGGTTGGCTATGCAATTCCATTCGGATTTCACCCCTGAAATTATTGTTAGTCAAATCAGCTTCATTGCCTGCTTGAATGATAAGATCCAGCGAATAGCCGGGAGATCCGCTTTTTTCCCTTCCATCTTCCAATAAAGGATACGAACTGAGGTGCAGCTTTACCGCCCCTCCGGTTCGGGTTGAAAAAGTATCGGTTACCAGGTCAAATTCAAGCGTAAATTGTTCAGGTATCGGTTTCTTCAAAAAGGCAGGTGTGACGTCCGAGTTATATCCCAGTTTCAGCCATTTGCCCGGATATTTTTTGTGCGTGGAAATGGTGGAGTGTTTACCATAACTGGAGAAATACCATCCGGCAGGTTTGCTGCCTTCTGCATTGCCCGAGAAGTCATCTTTAAAATAGAGGCCTTCCGGTAAGTTTTGCAGCGAAGCGGGCATTCCCTGATTTCCTTTATTCCGGTAGTTGTCGAGCCTGGCCGCTAATTCTTCTTTATTGGATGCGAAATAGGAAATCCCTTTGTTTTTTTCCGGACTAAAGAAATGATTGTAAACGTATTCGTAATTGAAATTTTCAGTTACACTTTGATACATTTCCCACAGTTGATTACCGTTTTCTTTTGTTTCAAACGGCACCCATATGGCAATCCATTGCGGCTCACTTGTTTTACATTTTTCAAGAACTTCCGGACTGATTTTATATATCGGGAAATACGATTTTAACCGGTTGTCCTGTGCGGTGATGGTAAACGGATCCGGATCCAGTTGAAAACTGTACATGGTTGGCTGCATTTCCCGGGTTACTGCGGGTTCATTCAGCCTGTTTTTATGCCGGACACGGAGTTGTTGAATGTTGACCCGGTGTTTTTCAACGGTGTTTTTCCGATAGGCAAAAGCATCCTGTTGTGCTTTCAGGTTACCCGGCCATTTGGCTTCCACGTCTTTACGTTCATTTTCAAGCTGCCGTTCCAACGACGCTTCGGCCATATCCAGGTATTCTCCCAGTTTAACCGGGATAAACGGTAATTTGTTACCCGGGGCCAGGTAGACGGTTACCACTTCATTGACATGGGTGATAAACTTATTGGCATTTGCATGAATACCCTGATCCAATTGGTTTCTATTCCTGGCGGCTTGTTCATTGGGACTATAGCCATCCGGTTGCCAGGTAAAAACATATTGCCCCGGTTTATTGATAAATCCAATGGGGAAACTGCCTGTTATCGAATTGATGTAAACACCGAATTTTGTCAGTTCCTCCGGAATTGGCCTGAACTTTCCTTTGTTATCCAGCCATTCTTTGTTAAAACTCACATTCCAGACGGCAAATTGTACCCCATAGTTATTGGTGTTTATAAACCGGGTATACGTGCCAAGTCCGGCTACCGGAGTATAACTTTTTTTCATCCATTCCACCAGTTTGTCCAAGTGGTCGATTTTTCTTTTCCGGTCCGGATTGTTTTCCGCAGTTAGTTTTTTGTCAAATTTCAGGTTATCCCACCAGCCAATCACGCTGTCTTCAATCCGCTGTTCGGGGGTGAATTGAGCCAGTAAGGCGGAGGAGAATAAAATGGTGATGATACAGGTCAGAATTGTCCGGTATTTCATTTATTTTTTTTAAATGGTGATTATTCGTTCATTATTTTAATATTATCAATAAAATATTTTTCATAATCACTGTCACTTCGTGAATGGGAAAATCCAATTCCCCGGATAGTTATACTATTTTCAGTAAAAGCATTGGTATTACTGAATACCTGCTTTTGATTCACCCATAATTCCAGCAATTGCCCTTTTTTTCGTACCTGTAGCTGATATTTGTTAATGGGCATATTATTGGAAAAGCCGGGAATCGGAATTTCTGATGCCTTGGCCGTGCTGCCTTGCTGCAAAATGCTGGATCCGAAATCGTCAGGTCCGGCGTACAGGAATCCGGGATTTCCATCATACCCGGGCCGCATACTCACGAGGAAAGAGGCTTTGTCGGTTCCAAAACGGATCACCAGCCGTTTGGCTCCCCAGGTATATCCCTTTGGAACGGCTATGTCGCAGGTAAATGTAAAATTTGCCGGTAGATTGATTTTCTCTTTTTGTTCCAGTTGCTGTCCTTTTATGACAGCCCATTGATCGCCATTTTCAGGATGCAACTCAACCTTTGCCGGTTCACCATAATAATTGTTTCCGGATTTCCAGCTGACAGGCGTTTTCCCGGGTAGTGTATTGGAAAAATCATCAAACAGGATCGTGCCCGGTACTGCTTTCTGTTTAATGGCATTGGCAGATTCAGTTTTCGCTGCCGGGTCTTCTTTCCTTACAGGAGGACGGAGTGGCAGGTAAGGGTTACCTTTTATTTTTTCCGGGTCAAAAAAGTAATTATAGATGTATTCAATATCCAGGTTATTCAGCATGGAAGAATGCAGGTTTTTAAATGATTCATCATACATTTCACCGCCTCCCCAACCGATGGTGATCCATTGTGGCCTGTCCGTACTGGCATTGGCGGTACGGGCAGGGTCAAATTTGTATACCGGTATTTTATCATTGGTACTTCCGTTCCCTTCAAACAGGTCAGGGGTGTATTCCAGATGCACGGAGGGCTGTTCGGTGTAGATCGTGGCTTTCTCATTCAGCCGGTTTCTGTATTTTTCTTTCTGGCCGGCCAGTGCATCCATCCTTCTTTTATACAGAGCTGATTCATTCTCTAAAAAACTTTGTTTTCTTTTTTCATTGTAATCCTCATTAATTTTTTTCAGGTTTTCGGTATGAGTCCGGTTGATGGATTTTTCAAGTTGTTCAAGGAACTCTCCTTTAGTAATCTGCACCCAGGGTCGTTCATTGTTTTGGCTCAATATCACATTGTATTGGGAGAGAAAGCGGATACTTTTTGGCTGGTAATAATGAATATACCGGCTGAATGCCGGATGGGTATTAAATCCCATGAATTGCTGGTTGGAACGGGCATATTCATCATTTGATTGAACAGCGGGTATATAGAAATAGTACTGTTCGGTGGAACTGATTACATCCACATGATCTCCCACTAACCCGTTGGCGGTAACACGCAGGAAAAGTCCAAGGTTGTTTTCCGGGGTCCAGCCACCACCGGCTTTTTTCTTCAGGAATACATAGGTGGGCAGGAATGCACCATAGTAATTATGGAGGGACCGGGTGTACTGATTATAAGGACTTAGTTTTTCATTGGCAAACCGGCGTCCTTCACCCAATCCGCCTTTGGGCATATAGCTGGCCTGTATCCAGCTGATAAACAGGTTACAGGTGGAAAGTTGTTTAGCAGAATACTGCCGGTGATCAACCCGGGCCGGTTTTACAGGATCAGCGGCATTAATTTTTCTGATCCAGCCGAGGTATTGATCACTGTATTCCGTTTGGGTGTTTCCGAAAACACCGGATAGAATAAAGGCAGATAACAGGATAATCTTTTTCATATACTGTTTTTAGAATGAGTGTTCAGAATCCGGTAGCTTTTTTCAGTTTATTCAGCAATGATTTTTTTTCCTTTATGGGTTTGGCAATTGTATCGGTCTTTGAAGTGCTGGCAGGCGAAGCAACTGGTCCGGATGCAGGAGGGGGGGCTGTTTCCGCCGGCTTAAAATCAGGCATTTTGATTTTCTCTTTGCTGATGATGTCCCCTTTCAGCCACTCTTTTACAAAAATGGTTATGATATCGTTTACTTCTTTTCCAGCCCTGAAGCAGGCTTTCCATTTCAACGATTGCTTTTCATAGGCGGGGTTCACAAACTTCACTTTTTTGTATTTGTCCGGAGCGGTTAGTGCTGCATCAAAATCCACGGAAGCAACAAGAGCCAGGTAGTCCTGAAGTTTTTGCTTTACCAATGGGGCAGGGTCTGCCGGATAATGTTTCTCCCAGCGGGTAAGGTTCGGGTGGGGATCTTCCCAGTTGGCCAGGTTTTTTTTCTGGTCCTGAATTCCTTTTTCATAGGCAGCAATAATATCCGGCGATATTCCTTTTTGTTTTTTTAAATCCGCCAGTTGTTTATCCATTTCTTTTACAGATTGACGCTGGCTTTGGATCATTTCAGCATCCGGTCGCCAGGGTTCGGTAGTGGGTTTGGCGGCATCCCTTCTTTTGTTGTAATCGTTCATAAAATCTGAACTGTTTACATACATTTTTACATAGGAACAAAGTTCCCGGGCCGCCCCGTTCTTGTCTCCTTTTATGACGGCTGGCAACAGACGGGCATAGGGAATGCGGAATGATTTCATCTGATCATACGCATCTGCATTACTCCCTCCATCTTCCTCATTTTCTTCCATCGGGCCCTCTTCAAAACTTCCGGCCAGGTTGCTGAGGATATAATAGCGGGCTGTTTTATGTTCAAGTCCAAGCCGGGTTATGATCGTATCTGCAGCGATAAAAGCGCTGAAAAGCAGCAGACAGCCCATTAAGGCAACCCCAGTTTTATTTCTATTCATGGTAAAATGGTTTATTTTTTCTTAGTTGCTTATTTTTTTCATAATCCATTTTCCGGTCTTATAATATCCGGAACCGGTACAGGTCCAGCTGCCGCTGAGTTCACCTGTTTGTGTGTTGTACCCCGTGGAAGTATATATCCATTTCCAGTTATTACTGTCAGTATAGCTTCCTGTGAAATTTCCGTTTTCAAAATTATATCCCCCTGCCACTACCGCTGTTCCACTGCCGTTGTTATTCAGCAGCCAGAATCCATAGTTGCTGCATTTGAAGTTCAACGGACCGTCTGTCGCACTGGTCATTGTTCCGGTTGTTCCTTTCCAGACACCCGACATCAGTTCATTATTAACCGGGACAGATGCTATTTTAATACCCGTGGTTTTAACCGGAATGGATTGTTTAACCGGGCGGGGTGGATTAACGAATACATTGTTGTTTCCGGCGGGAGCAGGTGCGGGTGGTGGTGCCGGTTTGCTGAGATCCTTTTCAAACGTGAAATGAAACCGCAACATATAGATCCCATGATCCCTGGTATTCCCCATTGATTCTTCATTTATGACAAAATCGTTATAACTCATGCTATAGGTTTTGCCATCAATCGGGTTGTTTTTATTCTGCGTAATAATCATTTGCGATTTAAGCGAAAAAACGATTGGGCTAAACTCACCGGCTTTACTTATCCCTATCGGACGGCTGCCGTTGACCCCATTAACCGATTTAAGAAGGTCGGCAAAAGTGGGCATTCGGATCACACTTAAGTTATTGAACTGATAACATTTATAACTCCCATAACAGTATTGCAGTATTCCTGGAATCGGCTGATTGATACTATTGAATGAATTGATTATACGGCTGTCAATAGAATTCTGTAGCTGACTATTGCTGTTATTATCCCATTCCCAGATCGTCGGGATTACCGTTATATAATCCCCGGCTTCCAACCGGACACGGCGGATATTGGGAAATTCATTACCGGGGAAAAACTGGCTGCCGGTGGAGAGCCCCCCTTTATTATCTGGGTTGGCATGGCCAGCCAGCACCCGGTCCGGAAAACGGTACGTATCCCCGTAAGTTTTGGACACCACTTTATTTGTATAGCGGGTAACCCCGTTTTTATCCAGGACCGAATAATAGATCACAAAATAGACTTCGTCGCCAAAGCCATCAAAATTCAGGAAATCATCATTGGTGGCTTTCTGGCACATAAAGCTATTCAGGTCAATAGTGATCCAGCCGGCTGGTGAGGATTCATTCTGGGCCATGGCGGATTCAATCAGCAGAAATAAGAACAACAACGGGAAGAACTTTTTCATAATTGCAATTTGTTGTGTAAATATGGAATTTACCGGTGAGCCAGGTTATCCCTGAAAACCATGAATTTTAGCGAAAACGGTACATGCGAAAGTCCTGCAAACAGCGTGTTTCAGCGATTGGCAGGACTTTCAGTAGATATTGCCGGGTTTTACCGGCAGGAGTCATTTTTCCATACCAGTCTTACCCTTGAGCCACCAGGCAGTGCGCTCAGCACATTCCAGCGATAGCCAAGCAGGGTATGTACCCCAAAGGCTTTTGCTTTCCAGAATGCAATTCCATTCGCTTTGTCCAGGTCATTTACATTGATAAGTGCATTGGTCCAGGTCAGGTTTTCAGAAGCAATCAATGAATGGTTTTGCACCCATAGTTCCTGTTTCCGGTTGTTTCTTAGTGGTATGCTTATCTGTTTCCACCAGGTAACGGCCACATTGTTCCTTTTGCCCAGTTCAAGGATGAATTCAATTTTGTCACTGGCCACAACATCGTATTCGACGGTGAAATCCACCATGTCGCAATCATCACCGGTTTGCAACAGGCCGCTGCTGTTACCTGGCTTGAAGGGGAAAGGGTATACCTGGCGGGCAAAAGTGATGTCCATCGGAGAGAAGTCATAATTCACTCCAACTGTAAATCCATCGAGGGTCAGTCCTTTATCGATCGAATAGTGCATGATCGATTTGGGATCATACCTGGAAGAATTGGTACTCCCCGCATTGTATTTTGCAAAGAGATTGATGTCCACTTCTATACCTGACCAGTTATTAGGCGGGCCTGCGTAGTACTTGTATACCTCTGGTTTATTCCACTGTATATTATTGGCTGGTGACTGGTGTTCATGTATAAATCCGAGGGCATGGCCGAATTCATGCAAAATCGTTTTTTTGAATTCTGTTTCTTTCGTATTGCTGTCGAACCATCCAAAGTGCATGGTATAAAAACCGAGCGGGTTGAACAAAACATCACGTCCTATCCAGGACCAGCTCCTGTTGTCGTCAGAGAACTCCACTTTGATCTGTGCATCATTAATGTTGTTGGTGAAGCTGAATTTAATATTGGCGATCGTTTCCCATTTTTTTGCATAGGTTATCACTTTTTGCCGGATCAGCTCGGAGCCGTTATTCGTACTTAAGTAAACGCCGATGACTTGTCCCGGGTTCCACATCTTCATGGTTTCACCTGCGAGGGGTTGTCTGGTTACGCCAACGGAAGGTACCGTTCCATCCGCATTGATTCTGGGTGGGGGCTGTACCTGTGAGTTGTCTCTTGGAGGGAAATTACCCGTGGAAGGATATCGGTCCACACACATTCTGACCGGGTCCTGAACCAATATGGCCTGATTCAGTTTTACCGGACGTTCAAGTTGTACCGGTTTGCCAACCTTTTGAGGTTGTACCCGTTGGGCAAGAACGGACATCGCCAGGCAAAACAGGATGAGTCCGGTAAAAGTTATTTTTTTGAACATAGTTTAGTGTTTATTTGGTTAATGGTAATACAAGGACCTCACCCCGGGTTTAAAGGGCAGCTTGATTTTTTTCATATCATACATTATAAAGATTCAAGCATCTTTTCTGACCCGAAGAGGTAAAACTGTTTTTATTTTATGATAGTTCCTATCCTGTAAAAACAGGAATTTCCACAGGTATCGAAAAATCCCTTAAAAAGGGGAGGCTGCATACGGGGTTGTATCCTTTATTTGCAGTATAATGCTGGAAAAATGAATTGGAGGAAGATTATATTGACAAGTGTTACCGCACTGTTCTGTGTTCCTCTGCTGCTGTGGGGGCAGGGTACCCCAAAGACGGATAGTCTGCTTAAAGCGTTGGCAGTTGCCAAAAAAGATACCAGTAAAATTTTATTGTTGTATGCTATCGCGGAGCAATATGAAAATTCTGAACCCGATAAAGCGAGAAAATATATTAAACAGGGCGGTGAATTAAGCCGGGAGATCAATTATCAACCCGGCATTATGAAGTCATACCGGATGCTTTCTTATGTATACTCTTTCCAGTCAAAATTCGATTCAGTTATTTATTACAATAGACTGGTGTTGGATATCGCCCGCAGCCGGAATGATTCATTTAATATCGGGGTTTCATTTTTTAATATCGGGATCGGCTTCCGGTTTATGTCCGAACTGGATAGTGCGGTGGTTTATACCCTGCAGGGGGCAAAATTACTGGAGGGGAAGGGGTACAGTAATATTGAAAGCAGCATAAATGACGGGCTGCAGACCCTCTATATGACCCTGGGTCAATACGAAAAAGCGATCAGTTACGGGAACAAAGCGGTTGAGCTGGCCCGTAAACTGGAAGACCAGTCTGCACTGGCTAACAGTCTTTCTAACCTGGGGCTTTCTTATTCGGAAACCAATCGGGTATCAGAGGCAAAGAAAATATATCTGGAGGCCCTTCAGATTGCAGAATCAACTAATAATAAATCCATCCAGGCGGTGGTGCTGAATAATCTTTCGGATATCGCTATTAAGGAAAATCAGTTTGACCGGTTAAAGACATATGCCGAAAGAAGTATAGCCCTGGCAGGCGAAATGGAAGATGAGGGTACACTGATCAGTGGCAAACTCAGCCTGGCGGCTTATCTGCTGAGCCGGCAGGAATATGTGGCGGCACAGGAACAGGCTTTAGCAGCTCTTGCTTTGTCTGAAAAGCAGAACCTGCTGGAGGGGAAGACCACTTCGCTGGGTATGCTTTCTGCCATTGCTTTTTCCCGGCAGGATTACAAAAAAGGGTTTGAATATTATTACCAGAAAATGGATTTTGAGGGAAAGGTATTCAATCAGTCGCTCCAGCAAAAAGAGGCGGCACTCAGGATCCGGTATGAAACGGAGAAAAAAGATACACAGATACTGCTTCAACGGACCGAACTTCAACGGAAAACAGTTTTTAATTATCTCCTGATCGGCGGCGCGGCGGCCCTGTTGCTGATCACACTCCTTTCTTATCGTACGTACAGGCAGAAGCAGAAATTACAGCAACACCGGATCGAAGAACTGGAAACACAGCAACAATTATTGGCAGCCGAAGCAGTAATGAAAGGGGAAGAACAGGAGCGAACCCGCCTGGCAAAAGACCTCCATGACGGATTAGGAGGGATGTTGTCGGGTATTAAATACTCATTTCAGACTATGAAAGGAAACCTGATTATGACGCCGGAGAACCAACAGGCGTTTGAACGAAGCATGGATATGCTGGACAGTTCAATTAAGGAAATGCGCCGTGTGGCACATAATATGATGCCTGAAGTTTTGGTGAAATTCGGACTGGATACGGCCATGAAGGATTTCTGTGATGACATTAACAGGTCCGGAGCCCTGCGGGTGGTTTATCAGTCATTGGGGATGGACCTGTTACAGGTTGAACAGACAGCCGCTATTGCTGTTTACCGGATAGTACAGGAATTGCTGAATAATACCATGAAACATGCAGCGGCTAAAACGGCCATTGTACAACTGAGCCGGACCGATGCCGGAATTAATATTACAGTAGAAGATGACGGAAAAGGATTTGATCCGGTAATTTTGAGCGGGGGGAAAGGAATAGGCTGGAGTAATATTCAAAGTCGTGTGGAATACCTCAAAGGCAAGATGGATGTCAGGTCTACTCCGGGCAACGGGACTTCGGTAAACATTGAATTTAATTTATGATGGCAACAAAAGTTTTTATAGTAGATGATCATTATATGGTTATCGAGGGCATCCGTTCCCTGCTGCAGCATGAAAAAGGGATGGAATGGTCCGGGCATGCGCAAACAGCGGCTTCCTGCCTGGCCTACCTGCAACGGGAACAACCGGATGTGATCCTGATGGATATCAACCTGCCGGATATGAGTGGAATAGATCTGTGCAAGGAGGTGAAAACAAAATATCCTTCGGTTTTCATTATTGGACTGAGCACATTTAACCAACAGAGCTTTATTCAGAAAATGATGGAGAACGGGGCTTCCGGGTATGTATTGAAGAATGCCACCCAGGAAGAGCTGACCGAAGCAATCGCAATGGTTTGCCGGGGTAAAATTTATTTAAGTGAGGAGGCCAGTTATGCACTGAGGGAACAACCTTCAGTAACGATCATTCTTACCCGGCGCGAAAAGGAAGTACTCGAGCTGATAGCAGAAGGGATGACCAATAATGAGATTGCCGTAAAACTGTTTATCAGTGTGACAACCGTCGATACACACCGTAAAAACCTGCTATCCAAGTTTGAAGCCAAAAACGTAGCTTCCCTTATCAGGGCCGCCATAAAATTGCAACTGATAAAATAACCGGTAGGACTATAATTGATCCGCGTAAGGAATGCGCTTCTCCTTTAATCAAAATCAGGATAAAGAAGATATTTTTTCCGGATATTCTTGAATTGATTCAGGGCTGGCTCCCAGCTTTTGCGAATTTCTTCTTCTGTTTTACCTTCCTTAATCTGCTGCCAGAGATCATTATTGCCTGCCAGTTTATTGAAAAAAGACTGATCCATTTTGCCCGATTTCGGGACAATAAAGAACTTGTCTTTTTCCGGGAAAAGCCGGTAGGCTTCCATTAACCATTGCAGTTGAATCCGGTTGCCGGTTTTTGCTCTCACTTCCTCCGTGCTACCGCCTAAATCCCACCCATAACAGATTTCGCCATACCATTTTGATTTTTTGGCCCCTTCATTTGGCTGCGGGGTAAACGAATACAGATGTGCCGGAAGTTTCGGATGGCCGAAAACCTGAAAAGGCCGGCTGGTCCCTCTTCCTTCACTCAGTACAGTTCCTTCAAAGAAACAGGTAGAGGGGTACAGGTAAATGGATTGAATATCGGGCAGGTTAGGAGAGGGTCTTACCGGTAATTGATAGACGCTGTTATGGGTATAATTGGCGCATTTGATCACCTGGAAATGAAAAGGAGTATCCACTGAATTCTGTGCGGTCCGGTAATAATCATGACGGGCATTGGCCTTTTCACTCAGCCATTTTTCGCCCGCAATCATCATGGCGTATTCGGCAATGGTCATCCCATACACGACCGGTACCGGTTGCATTCCTACAAATGACTTATATGTTTTATCCAGTACTGGTCCGTCCACATAATGTCCATTGGGGTTAGGCCGGTCCAGGATTATCAGGGGTTTGCCCAGTTCAAATGCCGCTTCCATAAAATCCTGGAGGGAAGAAATAAAAGTATAAAACCGAACCCCAACGTCCTGTATATCGAACAGGAGCAGGTCAACCTCTTTCACATCTTCAGCGGTGGGTTTTCGTTTGCCGCCATAGAGGGAAATGACCGGTATACCGGTTTGCGGATCTGTATAATTGCCCACTTTTTCACCGGCGTCTGCCGTACCCCGAAATCCATGCTCGGGCCCGAAAATCACTTTTATATTTATACCCAGTTTTCTCAGGGTATCCACGAGATGGGTTTGGCCCACCATAGAGGTCTGATTGGCAAAAATGCCCACTGAATGTCCTTTAAGCAAAGGGAGATATTCAGCAATTCTTTCTGCACCGGCGATTATCTTTTGTACCGGAACCTGTGCACGGGAAGTCAGGGTGGACAGGAGAAATAAAACGGTAAATACTTTCTTCATATTGATGGCTTTAAATCATTGGTAAAATACGGCAAATCAGGATACAGACGGGGGGGTAACTTAAAATGGATGCATTTGACATTTTAACCTACCTTGCAGCCTTTATTTTAATCAAAATTAATATTATGTCTCAAGTTAAAAGCGGTGATAAAATCAAGGTACATTATCATGGTAAATTAGCCAACGGTGAAACATTTGATTCTTCTGCCGGCCGCGAGCCCCTGGCATTCGAAGTTGGAAGCGGAATGGTAATCAAGGGTTTTGATGATGGCGTGACCGGTATGACAGTTGGGGAGAAAAAGACGATCCAGATCCCTTTCATGGAAGCCTACGGCCCCCGCAATCCGGAGATGGTGATCGAAATGCCCAAAGACCGTTTCCCAGCCGAAATGGAAGTTGAAATGGGAATGCCCCTGGTGATGAGCGATGGTCAGGGACAGCAGTTCCAGGTGACCATTGTGGAAATTAAAGAGGCTTCCGTCATGCTGGATGCCAATCATCCCCTGGCCGGGCAGGATCTGACTTTTGACCTCGAACTGGTGGAGATTGAAGGCGGAAGTCCGCTGATTATTATGCCATAAGTAATTCGGCAAAGTATATTGAAAAAAAGATCAACCGGACAGGTTGATCTTTTTTTATATAGTTACGAGATTCGAGCCCCCATTTCCTAATTCCCACTCCCTACTTCCCCTTATTCAACCACCAGCCCAGCCAGATACCCGTTAGTCCCCAGGCTACCAGAGAGTCGATGAACGGGCCATATAAATCTGCAACCGGTGTTTGAAACCAGACATGTTCATTGTAAGCACCCCATAAGAAGGTGACCAGGCCCATTGCAATTGAAGCGGCGAATATCAGAACACCTGCAGGTGTACCACCTCTGGTCACGATATAAATCAGGCAAAAAACAAGTACCAGGCCCACCAGGAACCCACGGATCATGGGGCGGGTCATATTATGGGTATAACTGGTACGATAAGTCAGGGTAGCCCAGGGCTTTCCATCCATTGTTTTACCCAATTCTTCTGCCGCTTCCTGAGATGAACCAGGCGGAACTGTGGGCAGCATATAGGTGCCGGTTTCCTTGAACTGGCTGCTGAGATACTGCAGAATAGAATCCTGGGCCGGAGTGTATTTTGCCTCGGCTTCGTGCAACTGAAATACTGTCCAGGATAAAAATTGCCAGACAAAAATGAGGATAGCTCCGACAAAGGAGCCAATGAGCCATTTTTTCATGTTGGTTGGTTTTGTTGAGGTAGAAAAGTTAACCATTTTCTTTGTTTTTGTCAACCTTCAGCGGCTTTCTCTTTCGTCGTATCTTCGTTATTCATTCTAAATAACTATGTTTCAAGAATACAGATTCACTGCGGCAGAACGGTTTATGCGTTATGTTCAGGTTGATACACAAAGCGATCCTCAGTCATCCGCTTCTCCAACTACCGAAAAGCAAAAAGACCTGGGCCGGTTACTGGCGGCCGAATTAAGGGAAATGGGTATTGAAGATGCGCATATGGATAACTATGGGTATGTATATGCGACCATTCCCGCTACTACGGAAAAAAAGGTACCCGTTATCTGTTTTTGTGCCCATGTGGACACCGCTCCGGATTGCAGTGGCACGGGGGTTAAACCGATACTTCACCGGGATTACCAGGGACAGGATATTGTACTTCCCGACGATCCTGCACAGATCATAAGGATGAGTGAATATCCTTACCTGCGAAAACTGACAGGGCATGATATTATAACTGCTTCCGGGACTACTTTACTCGGGTCGGATGATAAAGCTGGTGTGGCTGAGATTATGGACCTGGCCAATTTTTTAATAAACAATAAACAAGTAAAGCACGGAACAATAAAAATACTGTTCACCCCCGATGAGGAAGTAGGAAAGGGTACAGACAAAGTGGACCTGCAAAAACTGGGGGCTGATTTCGGCTATACACTGGATGGTGGAGAAGCCGGATCACTGGAGGATGAAACATTTAGTGCGGATGGTGTACAGGTAGTCATCCATGGCGTAATTGCCCATCCGGGTTATGCCAAGGATAAAATGATTAATGCGATGAAGATCGCCGGAGAGATATTGGCAGCACTGCCAAAAGACCGGCTTTCCCCGGAATCCACTGAAGGGAAAAGAGGATTTATACACCCGGTGAGGGTAGATGGAATTGCGGAGAAATGCACGATTGATTTTATCATACGCGATTTTGAAACAGAGGGGTTGAAAAAGAAAGAGGATTACCTGCGGACGCAGATTGAGGAACGGATGCGGACTTATCCCAAAGCCAGCTTCGAATTCAATGTGACCGAACAGTACCGCAATATGAAAGAAGTTTTGGATAACCATCCGCATGTGGTTGATTTTGCCAAAGAAGCCATTGCCCGCGCCGGACTTGACCTGAAGATGGAAAGTATACGTGGGGGCACCGATGGCAGCCGGCTGTCTTTTATGGGACTGCCATGTCCCAATCTCTTTGCCGGGGAACAAGCCATCCATTCCAAGCTGGAATTTATCAGTGTGCAGGATATGAATAAAGCAGTGGAAACACTGGTTTACCTGGTGCAGGTATGTGAGGAAAAAAGTTGACCCCGTACCCCTTAACTTATCGTAAATTACATTTCTAAAATTAAAATTATGGACGCTGCAAATTGGATTTCTCATTATTGGTGGATATTAGTATTGGCCTTTATCGTTTTCAGCGGGCTGTTTACAATCAGCCAGGGGTATGTCGGTGTAATAACCCGGCTGGGCAGATACACCCGGGTGGCAAGACCCGGATTGAATTTTAAGATCCCGTTGCTCGAATCAGTAGCCCGGAAAGTATCGATTCAGAATCGTTCGGTGGAATTGGAGTTCCAGGCAGTAACGGCTGATCAGGCCAATGTGTATTTCAAGAGTATGTTGCTGTATTCAGTTCAGAATGCAGAAGAAGAAACTATAAAAAAAGTGGCTTTTAAATTCTTCGCTGATAAGGATCTGATGCAGGCCTTGATAAGAACCATTGAAGGTAATATCCGGTCTTTTGTTGCCACCAAAAAGCAGGCAGAAATTCTAGCTCTTCGGAAAGAAATTGTTGAATATGTAAAAACCGAAATAGACCTGCAATTAGAAACCTGGGGTTATCATTTACAGGATCTCCAAATCAACGATATTACTTTCGATAAATTGATCCTGGACTCCATGAGCAGGGTAGTAGCTTCCAATAACCTGAAAGCCGCTGCTGAAAATGAAGGACAGGCATTGCTCATCACCAAAACAAAAGCCGCCGAAGCAGAAGGTAATGCCATCAAGATCTCCGCCGAGGCAGAGAAAGAAGCGGCCCGTCTCCGCGGCCAGGGTGTGGCCCTCTTCCGCCAGGAAGTAGCCAAGGGTATGACCGAAGCGGCTGAACAAATGAAACAGGCCAATCTCGATACCAATGTGATCCTGTTCAGCATGTGGACCGAAGCCATAAAGAATTTTGCGGAATACGGCAAAGGCAATGTGATCTTCCTGGACGGCAGTCCGGACGGTATGGAAGGAACTATGAAACAGATACAGGCGCTGATGGTGAAGCAGGCAGGAGTAGGGAAGTAGTCGGGAGTTAGTAGTTAGTAGCCGGGAGTCTTTGTTTTATTAAAAGACCTTGAAGACTGGCTTCTTTAGATAAAAAGGTCCCGGGGAATCATTTCATCGAGCAAATGATACCCCGGGACCTTTTCCATGGGGGTAATGGGTTGGTGTTATCAACATCCGAAATCGAATCTTAAGGTTGGGGTATTGGGTTGGTGTTATCACCAACCCAATATCCCTGTTAAAGATCTCTAAATCTTGCCCCCTCCATACAACGTGGCACGCTTTTTCCCGTTCTTACCCCCAAATACTGACAGGTGTTGAAAACAAACAAAAACCATTTTAACCGTCTTACATTACTTTTACCCACCTAAAGAGACCAATATGATCGACTTATTGCAGATTACCGATTCTTTGACAAAAGCCACACAGAGCCTGTCCGGGGATGCCAATCACGATGGACAATTGAGTTTTTTCGAATTATTGCAGATGGGCGGCTGGATCATGATTCCCCTGGGAGCCATGATGCTGCTGGGGATTTACATTTTTGCCGAACGGTATATTGCCATCCGGAATGCGGCCAAGATCGATGCGAATTTCATGAACATCATAAGGGATAATATTATCAGCGGCAATGTAACTGCCGCCCGGAATTTTGCCAAGAATACCAATAACCCGGTAGCCAGGATCATTGATAAAGGCATCCAGCGGATCGGTAAGCCGATTGATGGCATTGAAAAAAGCATGGCCAATGTGGGTCAGCTGGAAATGTACAAACTGGAGAAAAACCTGGATATCCTGTCCGTTATTTCAAAAGCAGCCCCCATTTTTGGTTTCGTTGGTACCCTGATCGGTCTGATGCAGTTGTTTTCAGGTATCACTTCCTCCAATAAGTTTGATGTGAGTATTATATCCGGTGGTATCTATACCAAACTGATTACTTCCATTTCCGGACTGGTGATTGGTCTGATCGCTTACCTGTGCTACAGTTACCTCAATACCCAGATCGACAAGACCGCCAATAAAATGGAAGCGGCTTCTGCTGATTTCCTGGACATCCTGCAAGAACCCACCCGATAATTTACCTACATGAAATTCAGAAAGAAACATAGAAAAGAATCGGAGGTCTTTACGGACTCGCTGAATGATATTCTCTTCATCCTGCTGATGTTCTTTTTGATCGTGGCTACACTGGCGAACCCCAACGTGGTTCCGGTAGGACTACCCCGGGGTAAGAAAGAAACCAAGGCCAAGCAGGATATCATGGTGTCCATTAATAAAGACCAGGAATACTTCATAGGCTCTACTAAAGTCGATGCCGCCAGTTTTGATTCACTCCTTAGCCTCGAAATCAGGAAACAAAAAGCTTTTGTGGATACGCCAACGGTGGTGATCAATGCCGATACCAGTGCTTTTTACGGGGGGGTGTTTCATGTCATGGGTATTGCTAAGAAAGACACGGCGAAAGTGGTGGCGAGAGTGCAGCAGTAGAGAAGTCGATAGCCTGCCTGCCGGCAAAGGCAGGCCCATATTGTAGCTGGTTGGGATACCAGTTTTGGGTGTGGAATTCAGGGTAAATACGGCGTAATACTACCACGCATTTCCCAGGGGGGATGACTACTTTTACCGGGTCAATCCTACCAATGAAACGAGTTGCAATCATCCTCTTCTTATCCGTCTTCTTTTTTTCATGTAAAAAGGAAACCAATATTTCAATTGTCGGCAACTGGATTGAAGACGCGAATTATTACATGGATAGTACCGGTCAATATACCTGGGGCCCATCAAGCCGCTGGCCATTAAACCTGACCTTTACAACGGATGGCACTTGCGAATTTTTCCAGGAAATGGCTGGAAGCACCTGTTCCTACTACTATAATCCTTCTACAAGGGAATTAATTTATGACAGCAATGCTGCACCCGCTTACAAAGTTTCCCTGCTGAACGAAGAATTTTTAATTCTGGATAGTCATTATCCCGGAGAGAAAACGAGGTACAGGAGAAAGTAGGGCGTCGGTAGTCAGCAGTCGGCAGTCAACAGTCGGCAGTCGGCAGTCAGCAGTCAGCAGTCGGCAGCCCATTCTAAAAAGGATTGTCTAAACCTTCTAAACCCTTCATTAAAACGCTATCTCCTTTCGGCCTTTATAAACCGTACTTTACTACTCATTCTGCTTTAATACGCTATAAACTCTTCTTTAAATCGCTTTCTTCAGTCAGCCTTCTAAACTCTTTCTTCCCATTACCATCCGGTCTTTTCCCTGCATGTCTTTCTTTATTTCTGACATAAATCCTGCTGCGGATAGGAGTTCCGTTACTTCCTTTCCCAGGTTTTCATGAATTTCAAAAAAGAGGAGACCTTCCAGGGTAAGTTTTGTTTTTGCCAGGGCAATGATGGCTTTATAAAACAATAATGTATCCTGATCCGGGACAAACAAAGCGTTGTGCGGTTCGAACTCCAACACATTCGGATGCATGGATGCTTTATTGTTTTCAGGTATGTAAGGCGGGTTACTGATGATGATATCTGCCGTTTTCAGTATGGCCCATTGAGCGGGGTCCAGTATATCCAATTGGATGAATTCCACTTCGGCTCCCAGTTTGGCCGCATTTCTTTGGGCCACCGTTAAAGCCCCATCACTGATATCCAGGGCCGTGACCTTTGCTTTTCTCAGTCTTCTTTTTAATGAGATGGGAATACAGCCACTGCCTGTGCCAATATCCAAAATGGATAAAGTGTCAATAGGAAACCTGCAATTGGAAATGACCCATTCCACCAGTTCTTCTGTCTCAGGGCGTGGGATCAATACGTTTTCATCCACATAAAACTTCAGCCCGCAAAACCAGGATTCATTCAGCACATATTGTACGGGTGTATGTTTTAAGAGTTTTGCGGCATATCCATGGAGCTGTTCTTCCTCCTCCGGTGTAATGGGGTTGTTTTTGTAGATCATCCGTTCGGTCTTGTCTGAACCGGTCAGCGATTCCATTACCCAATCACCTATAGCAGAAGCTTCTCCTTCATCATAAACGGTGCGGAGTTTATTCAATAAAAAAAAGCCAGCTTCCTGTAAAGTCATTCGCAAATATAGTTAATAGTGGAGTGGTGAGTGGTGAGTGGTGAGTGGTGAGTGGTGAGTAGTGAGTGGCTCCTAACAGCTAACAACTAACAGCTAACAACCTTCTCTTATCTTTGCGGGATTAACTGAAAATGACCACCGACGAAAAATACATGTACCGCTGCATCGAACTGGCCCGGAAAGGAGCTGGTTATGTGGCGCC
>JAKQJH010000060.1 GCA_029561255.1 Bacteroidota bacterium
ACATTACTTGGCGTGCTCTTCCAGGTAAGTAATAGCCTGACCTACAGTTGTGATCGTTTCGGCTTGCTCATCAGGAATAGAAATGTTGAATTCTTTTTCAAATTCCATAATGAGTTCTACAGTGTCTAAAGAATCGGCACCGAGATCGTTGGTAAAAGAAGCTTCGTTTGTAACTTCTGCTTCGTCAACGCCCAGTTTGTCAACGATGATCTTTTTAACTCTTGATGCAATGTCTGACATGTTCGTAAAGTTTTGTTTATTGGGTGCAAAAATATACTTTTTGAATAAATAAGCGTGCGAAAGCGTCTTTTTTCCGTAATTGTCTTAAAATAATGAAAATGAGGGCCCGGCAGCGCAGACTGGGCCTGATTTCCACAATAAACGGTTGGTAGTATTACCGGATCTTTGTATTTTGAAGTCCCTCTCCCCTTAAACTTCAGTTATGGCACTAAAAATAATCGAATATGGCAGCCCGGACTACCAGAAAATGATTGGTTTACGGGATAATGTGCTCCGGAAACCGCTGGGACTGATCTTTACCCCTGGCGAACTGGAGGATGAAAAGGAAAATATCCTGATCGGTGCTTTTGAGGATGAGGATATCCTGGGCTGTTGTATGCTGGTAGAGGAAAATCCTAAGGTCATCCGTCTCCGGCAGATGGCGGTCCTCAATAATCTCCAGGGAAAAGGGGTGGGCAGTGCCATCCTGAATTTTGCCGAAAATATTGCCCGTGACCGTGGATACAAAGTGCTCTCCATGCATGCCCGAAAGAATGCCATTGGCTTCTATGAAAAAATGGGGTATAAAGTCTCCGGTGAAGAATTTACCGAAGTAACGATTCCACATTATCTGATGGAAAAGAATCTCTGACCCCTATCCCTTTTTTACTTTCTCCCTGATCAGGTTACGGAGTTCAAATACTTCGTCAGCGTCCTTGCACCCGTTTTTGGGCACCAGCAGGAATGACCGGCTGTCAAAATAGAAGTGAAAAAAATGCGGGCTTTCCAGGTAATTACTCAGTTTTGTCCATTCCCAGAATTTTGAACCTCGTTCATGGGCAAGGGTAAACCCGTCATCCCGGAAGGTCATGCTGAATTCATGTTTAAATGTAACGGCTTTCCGATAAACCATAAAAGGCAGGATAAACCAGAAACTGATCATCAGTACGATCCATAAAGAAGACCCGACAAAAAAGGGCATCGGGGTGATTTTTTTCATGGCATACATGATTATCGTAGCCAGTGCAAATACATTGACCAGGATCAACATTAATCTGATTTCCCTGCGGCTGATGAAGTGATAGCGCAGCGCCTGGATCACCTGTCGTTTGTCGTATCCGAAATAGATAGTCATACTTGTGTATTAGCGGTTCTTTAATTCATTTTCCGTGATGGCCCATTCCCCCAATTTCTCTCCCTTTACCCCGAGAAATTCCACCATAAGTTTCCGGCTGCCTCTGGGACCAGAAAAATTGAAGCGTCCATAATTCTGGTGCTGATCCAGTCCGAATACTCGATACGGATTATTTTTTTCGGCTGCGCCAAAAACATGGGTTCCTGAGGTCAGTGGTGATACAGTAATATCATAGAGCGGATATGTACCGGGACGTTCCACTTTAATGATTTCACTGTGATGCCTGTCGCCGGTCAGAAAGAGCACTCCGTTAATTTTATGATCAGTCAGGAAGTCCATCAGTTCCTGGTATTCAGCCGGAAAATCACGCCATTTATCAAAAGGAGAAACCGGGTTCAGTACCTGGCTGCCGACGACGATAATTTTAAAAGTCGCAGTACTGTATAGGAGGGAATTCTTCAGCCATTCCATTTGTTGGTCACCCAACATTTTCTTTTCAGGATTGGGTTTCCCGTTTACTGAATCCGGCAGCAGATCGGCGCTCCGCCACCAGCGGTTATCCGTCAGGAAAATATCCGCATCTCCCCAGGAGGTCATTGTATAAATACCCTGACCGTTTTCACCAGCGGACGGATTACAGAAATAGCTGTTAAATACAGTACGGCTGGTTTCTTTCAGGATATAATTCTTTCCGATATCATTGGGACCATAATCATGATCATCCCAGGTGGCCAGGTGCGGCATGGATGTAAGGAATTCCTGTAATGCTGGTACGGCCCGGTCATGACTGGCCCGGTACCAAAGTCCCCAATTACTGTAATAGTCCACTTCCCGGGTATACCAGGCGTCGCCCAGCCAGAGCATGAAAGCAGCATTTTCTTTGGCCATTGTATTGAAGATGGAAGCGTCTTTGCCATAGGGAGTACCCGGGCGGTCAAATTCAGGTTCATTAAAGTAAGAACAGGAGCCGGTCAGGAAACTGAATTCGGGAATGGGTTTACGCCATTGCCAGAGGTCTTTGGTCGTGAACTGCCCTCCACGTGTTGTTAGCTTGCCATCAACAAGCAAACGATACTCGTACGTGGTATTATAATCTAATCCGCCAACGGTTAAGGACAGGGGGTTAAACGCATTACCAAGAGCTCCTTTATAGACGATTGTCTTACGGATCTTATCTCCTTTCTTATTGTATTGAAGGGCGACTGATTTTACTTCCGGTGAAACCTCCACCCAAATCTTCGCATCCCGCAATTCCACTGGTCCGAGCATAGGTCCGGAAACAATACGGGGTTGTGCAAAAATGCTGAGGGTTGATAGGACTGTGGCGAGAAAGAGGAGCCGTTTTTTCATATACACAGTTTTGGAGCCGCAATTTAGCGAGAATTAGGGACGGAAAGTGAGTTACAAGCTGTTTCGGTAAAACAAACCCTGCAGAACTGTAAGAGAAATTTAACCGCGGAGGACGCAGAGGACGCAGAGGATGAAATTTCAATGAATTTGTATTCCCTCTGTGCTCTCCGCGTCCTCTGCGGTTTTGTTCAACAATTTTCCATTTCTAAACTAATGCGTATAAAAAAAGAGTGCCTCTGTTAAGGCACCCTTTTACTATAATTTTCAACCCTGTATTATTTCCAGCCTTCGCCGTTGGCGGGGATGTCAAAAATACGGGCAACCTGTTCGTAAGGCATGGCTTTGATCTGATCCATGGTATAACCTGTATTACCTACAAGTGCATTCCGTCCACCGGCAACACCGCCAGGGATGATAACATACCTGTAGGAAAATGCAGTTGAAGGAGTGGTAGCAGGAAGAGTACCATCCATAGTACCCAGATAATAAACAATTTTACCGGTATTAGGCAGGTGTCCGAATATCAGCGGATTGGCTCCTGCAAGGGTGAAAGGAAGTGCATAAAATGCCTGGTTAGGATCAGCAGTAAAAGCAAAATAGCTAAGGATTACTCCCTGATTCATAACAGTAGCGGTAATACCAGGAGCTGCTTTGATTGCTCTTTTGGCAACACCAACATTTACAATGGTGGAATCGACCCAGTCAGCAGTCGCGAAAGTGAACCAGCTGGAATAGATTACATTGGCAGTACCAGCAGGACCCTGCGGACCTGTAGGACCAACCGGACCCTGTGGGCCTGTTGCACCAGCAGGACCAGTAGCACCAGTAGCACCGCCGATACCGGCAGGACCTTGTGCACCTGTTGCACCAGCAGGACCTTCCGGACCTTCTTTTGTACAACTAACGGCTATAAATGAAATAGCTAAGAACAAAAGCGAGAGGAGTCTGAACTTTCTCATAAACGAAGATTTGGCT
>JAKQJH010000066.1 GCA_029561255.1 Bacteroidota bacterium
CTCTGTTCTCCCATCTACTACAAGCTCCGCCAGCACCTCCCCTACTACGGAAACAAACTTAAACCCGTGCCCGCTGAAGCCCCAGGCAGTAATCACCTGTTTATCAGTGCCGGGGAGATGATCAATGATAAAATGTTCATCAGGTGAATTGCTGTACATACAGGTGGCCGTGTCGTTGATGGCAGTACCGGCTGATGGAATATACTCCTTTGCAAACGATACGAGATGATCAAGATCTGCCGGGTGTATCGACCGGTCAATGGTACCAGCCGAGGTGACTTGTCCCGGATGATGGAGGGCCAGTTTGATACCAGCTGGTCCACCCACTTCTCCGGATTTCATGGCGGGGAAACCATAATAGGATCCTGGACTGCCTGGTTTCACGATCATCCAGCAGGGAAAACGATCCGTAGTAAATTGTGCTGATGAAGCAGGCTGTAGCCAGGAAAGTACCTGCCGGGTAATCTTCAGTTTATCTTTTATCCCGGGTATCAGGTCTGCAGACCAGGGCCCGGCAGTGATCACCAGTTTTTTACCAGTATAGGTTCCTTTATCTGTTTGCACTGTAACTGCACCTGTCTCCTGTTTCCACTCCAATACTTTCTCCCCGGTCCTGATCAGGGCACCAAGTTGCTGAGCCGCTTTTGCATATTGCTTAATCGCTTTCCCCACATCCAGGAAACCGGCTTCGGGTTCAAGGATAATCTCAAAACCATCCGGTATGCTGAAGGGCGGATAGCGATCGCTACATTCAGCCTTTGATAAAATCTGCAAAGGAATCGCATACTGTTTTGCCGATGCTTTTACCTGCTCAATCAATGAATCTCCTGCTGGTGCCGCATAAAGCAAGCCGGTCGGGTAATAAATTTTTTCATCGGTGATGCTTTCCAACGCTGCCCAGTTTTCATAAGCCCGCTTCAACAGCGGAATATAATCCGGATGTTCAAAATAGGCTTTGCGGATAATGCGGGTATGTCCACTATGCGCCCCCTGTGTATGCAGCACATCAAACTGTTCAATC
>JAKQJH010000103.1 GCA_029561255.1 Bacteroidota bacterium
TGCATGCTTTTTGAGTTCCGTATTTTCTGCCTGCAGACTTTCCACCGCTTTCTGCAGGTCCTTGGGATTTTTCAGTACTTCTTTCAGACTGCTGATCAGTTGCCCTTGTTCATTCACAAACAACTCGGCCTGTTTACCACAAACCGCTTCCACCCGTCGTACACCCGCAGCCACGGCTGATTCACCGGTGAATTTGAAGAGCCCGAGTTCGCCCGTAGCGCCCACATGGGTACCGCCGCATAATTCGACCGAATAAGCGGGATCCATGATCACCACCCTCACCACATCGCCGTATTTTTCGCCAAACAAAGCCATGGCACCGAGTTTCAGCGCTTCTTCCTTGGGCAATGATTTTATAACCACCGGAATATTCTCCCGGATTTTTTCATTGACAATCGTCTCGATCCGGGCCATTTCTTCCTCGGTAACCTTGGCGAAATGCGAGAAGTCAAAACGTAAACGTTCCTCATTCACCAATGATCCTTTCTGGGCCACATGATTTCCCAGTATCTCTCTCAGGGCCGCATGTAATAAGTGCGTGGCCGAGTGATGCAGGGTGGTCTCTTTGCGTTTTGCCGCATCCACTTTCGCATTCACCTTACCGGATACCTCTGCTGGCAAGGTTTCTGTAAAATGAATGATCAGGTCATTATCTTTTTTCGTATCCACTACGGCCACTTCCGTTCCCCCGATCGTTAACCAGCCCTTATCCCCTACCTGTCCGCCGCTCTCGGCATAAAAAGGAGTCTGTTCCAACACCAGCTGGTATCCTTCCTTGCCCTTAGCTTTTACTTTGCGGTATTTTAATACTTCGGTTACCCCTTCCAGTGAGTCATAGCCCACAAACTGGTTGGCACCACCCTTGAGTTCGATCCAGTCACCGGCATCCACCGTGGTGGCCGCCCGGCTCCGGTCTTTCTGTTGCTGCATTTCGGCTTTAAAGCCTTCTTCATCCACTTTCAGGTTATTCTCGGCGGCAATCAGCTGTGTCAGATCCAGCGGGAAACCATAGGTATCATATAATTCAAAGGAATCCTTACCGGAAATACTGCCCTGGGCAATCAGGTCATCTACTCTTTTCAACCCTTTCTCCAATGTGCGCAAAAACGCATCCTCTTCTTCTTTCACCACTTTGCTCACAAAATCCACCTGCTGCTGAAGTTCGGGAAACACATGGGCAAACTGGCCGGCCAGTAACGGAACCAATTGAGCCAGCAGGGGCTGCTTATAATCCAGGTAAGAATAATAATAACGTACGGCCCGGCGCAGGATCCTTCTGATCACATAGCCGGCTCCGGTATTAGACGGCAACTGACCGTCGGCAATCGTAAAACTGATCGCGCGGATATGATCGGCGATCACCCGGAAGGCCACGGCCTGTTTACTGTCACCCCGGTCATAAGGCTTACCCGTTATTTTCTCCGTGGCTTCGATCGTCCCGCTGAAAATATCGGTATCGTAGTTAGAGGTCTTTCCCTGTAACACCCGCACCAAACGTTCCAGTCCCATCCCGGTATCCACGTGTGTGGCAGGCAAGGGTTCAAGACTACCGTCTTTCTTCCGGTTAAACTGCATGAATACATTGTTCCAGATCTCGATCACCTGCGGATGGTCTTTGTTCACCAGCATATGTCCGGGTACCTTGGCCCTTTCCTCATCGGAACGCAAATCCACATGGATCTCACTGCAGGGACCACAGGGACCGGTGTCTCCCATCTCCCAGAAATTATCTTTCTTATTTCCGAATACGATCTGGTTAAACGGATCGGGTAAAAGTGCTTTCCATTTATCAAGCGCAATTTTAGAAGCGGGCAGTTTCTCTTTCTCATCACCTTCAAATACGGAAGCATAGAGACGGCTTTTGTCAATCTTATATACTTCAGTCAGCAGTTCCCAGCTCCATTCAATGGCTTTATCCTTGAAATAATCCCCGAAACTCCAGTTGCCCAGCATTTCAAACATGGTATGGTGATAGGTATCCACCCCCACTTCTTCCAGGTCATTGTGTTTGCCACTTACCCGGAGACATTTCTGGGTATCCGCGGCTCTTTTATAGGGAGCCGGTTTATTGCCCAAAAAATAATCCTTAAACTGGTTCATCCCCGCGTTGGTAAACATCAGGGTGGGGTCGTTTTTTACCACAATAGGGGCTGAAGGGACAATTTCATGTCCTTTGGAGCGGAAAAAGTCCAGGAAAGCGGTACGTATATCTGCGCTGGTCATCATATTACAACAGTAATTGGGTTGATTTTTGCCTTATAACAGGCTATATTTGTTCACCTTCGAAAGAAGGGAGCAAAGGTAAAATATTCAGATGGCATTCTGTGGTTTAACCCTTTAGTAGGCCGCCTCCATGAAGAAAATCAAATATTACTATAATACCAATACACTCCGGTACGAAAAACTGGAGACGCCGCTGCGGGTAAAACTGCTCCGGGTTTTTGGTTTTGTAGCGGCCGCCCTGGTTACCGCCGGTCTGATCTCCTACCTCGCATTCCAGTTTGTAGGCTCTCCGAAAGAACGCATTTTACAACAACAGAATAAGAACCTGAAAGACAACTACTACGAACTCCTGGACGAACTGGAATCAGTCCAGAACCAGATGAAAGAGTTGGAAAAAAGGGATAATGATGTATACCGGGCAATTTTTGAAGCCAACCCGATACCCGACAGCGCCCGTGCTAAAGAGCTGGAAATCAAACTGGAAATCGCTAAAATTGAGAAACTGAGGGACCATCAACTGGTCGCCTCGATCAATAATACCCTGAATAACCTGGTCAGCCGGATCAGCGTCCAGAAAAAATCCTATGACGAAGTGGATGAACTGGTAAAGAACAAGGCTAACCTGCTGGCCCGTACACCGGCCATCCAGCCGGTGAGCAATAAGGACCTGAACCGGGTAGCATCCGGATATGGCTACCGGATCGATCCGGTGTATAAAACCACCAAGTTTCACGCAGGCCTCGACTTTTCCGCCCCCACCGGTACTCCTATTTATGCCACGGCAGATGGGACCATCAGTCTGTCCGGCAATTCAGGAAATGGCTATGGCAACCACGTAATCATCAATCATGGTTATGGCTATGAGACCCTTTATGGCCACATGGTACGGGTGAAAGCCCGGAACGGACAGGCCGTTAAACGCGGCGAAGTGATCGGCTGGGTAGGCAGTACCGGAAAATCCACCGGCCCCCACTGTCACTATGAAGTCCATAAAAACGGGAATAAAATCGATCCCATCTACTTTTTCTATAATGACCTGAGTCCGGAACAGTTTGACCTGCTTCTCAAAAAAGCAGCTGCCAGCAACCAGAGTTTCGACTAGGAATAGCCGCCAACCTTCATTTTTCCACAACACCAGACCGGACCCGAAAGGGCCCGCATAGTTCCTTATTTTTACAGCTCACGTATGGCAAAATCACTTTCACAAATCAGCCTGGACTTTGGTGGCTTTGATGAACCGGTTCAAAAACCGGCCAAGCAGCCCGTGCAAAAGAAAAAAGCAGCGCCCTCCCGCATTTCGGTCATTGCACCGGATCCGGAGCCTGAACCCGTGATTGAACCTGTGTACAATGAACCCGTGTATACTGAACCTGAAGAAGTTTTATCGGTTGTGGAAGAAGCAGCGCTGCCGGTACAACGAGCCGTCGCCAAAAGAACAACGGTGGCGGGCAAACGGGGCCGCCGCTCGCTGAAAGATTCAGCCCTTCAGGCCGACCTGGTACAGGTACCTGAGGATGAAATACTATTTAAAAAACAATATTATTCCATCGGGGAAGTAGCGACCATGTTCCGCGAAAACCAATCCCTGATCCGCTACTGGGAAACGGAGTTTGATATCCTGCAGCCCCGCAAGAACCGGAAAGGTGATCGTTTTTTCCGTCCGGTGGATATCAAGAACCTCGTGCTGATCTATGACCTGCTCCGCCGCCGCAAGTTCACCATTGAAGGTGCCAAGGATTACCTGAAGAAAAACAAGAAGGCCGAAGAAAAATTCGCCGTTATCCAGTCCCTCCAGAAGCTGAAAGGCTTTTTACTGGAACTCAAGGCAAATCTGTAATTCCCTGCAACTTTAACGATTCCCGCTTCATCATTTGACCGGCTGCCTGTAGATTTGCAGCACCAGGTTTTTATCCTACTATATTAATGGGCTATTACCCGGCCACCCGTAAAATCGCAACAGATGAAAAAATTACTTTTACTCCTTACCCTGTCCTTTAGTCTCTCTGCCTTTTCCCAGAATCAATACGAAGTGTTGGTTGAACAACCCAATGAAAAAAGCCTGAAAGGGATCATCTCCCGCCAGGTATTGCTGGCCGATACTACGTTTAAATGGTATGCAGCCAACCTTAAAGGATATACGGTACGGGCGGATGCAAAGGAAGCCCTGGCCAACCAGAAAGATTCAATAAGATTGATTGTGTTTATCGGCACCTGGTGCGAGGACTCCCACTTCATCATCCCGAAACTCTATGCCACTACGGATGCAGCCGGCTTCCCGGATAAAAACATCACACTCATCGGCGTGGACCGCAACAAAACCACCCTCGGCAATCTCACCGAAGCCCTGAATGTAAAAAATGTCCCCACGATTATCGTGATGAAAAACGGTAAGGAACTGGGTCGTGTGGTGGAATATGGGAAGTATGGGTTGTTTGATAAGGAGTTGGCTGAGATCATAAGCAACTCTTCAGTGCATTGAACTTTTACTTAAGGAAATTTAGTTTTTCATATACTTGTTCTAAACAGTAGACGCATAGTATCCACTTTAAAAATTCTAATATGATGGGGAGCGTTCACTGATACCCTTTACCCCTTATTTTCTATAAGCATTTTATAAAACGAACGCCATACAAATACCAATGCGACAACCAGAAATGCCAAACCAAAAAATGGGGCTGCCTGACGGAAGTTTTCAGAAATGGATATTTCCATTGCCAGCAAACCAAAGAGTGTGGTGAATTTAATGATGGGGTTCAGGGCCACGGAAGAAGTGTCTTTGAACGGGTCACCCACCGTATCCCCAACAATTGTGTCGGCATGCAACTGGGTACCTTTTTCTTTCAGATCCACTTCCACCAGTTTTTTTGCATTATCCCAGGCACCTCCTGCATTAGCCATAAATACGGCCTGGAATAAACCAAACACGGCAATGGCAATCAGGTAACTCACAAAAAAGCTCACTGCCTGCACACCTCCTACACTAGCCGGGGATGACAGGAAGGCAAATGCCAGCGAGAAAAAGAAGATAGCAGCAAAAATATTAAACATCCCTTTTTGAGCATATTGTGTACAGATTTTCACCACTTCTATCGACATCCCTACATCCGCTTTTTTAGGTGCATCCGGGTTAAGGTTGATATGTTCCTTAATATACTTAACTGCCCTGAAGGCCCCTGTAGTTACTGCCTGCAAGGATGCCCCGGTAAACCAGTAAATAACAGCGCCTCCCATGATCACACCAAGAATAGTATATGGATTCAACAGGTTCAGCACCGTTTCCGGCTCAATATTGAGCGTTGTTTTTATCATCAGTATTAAAGAAAATATCATGGTTGTGGCGCCTGCTACCGCCGTACCTATCAATACGGGTTTGGCTGTGGCTTTAAATGTATTGCCCGCCTCATCATTTTGTTCCAGGTAGTATTTTGATTTTTCCCAGTCGGGGGTAAAGCCAAAATCTTTTTTTATTTCTTCATCAATGCCGGGTTGTTCTTCTATCAATGATAATTCGTATACCGATTGCGCATTATCAGTAACAGGCCCGTAACTGTCAACGGCAATTGTAACGGGCCCCATACCCAGCATACCAAATGCCACCAGCCCGAATGCAAAAATGGATGGATAGGCCATTATACCATCGAGGTCGTAGGTACTGGCGAAATAAGCAAAAAACATCAGCAACAAAAAAACGAGTCCTTTCCAGAAAGCGGAGAAATTACCGGCTACCAGGCCTGACAACAATACCAGAGATGCACCACCTTCACGACCTGCACGTACAATTTCTTTTACATGGATTGATTTGGGCGAAGTGAATTTTTTAGTCAACTCAGGAATAAGGGCTGCCCCCAGCGTACCACAACTGATAATGGTGGAAAGCACCCACCAGGAATTTGTATTTCCATGCAAATCGGAGATAATGAGTTTACTTACCACAAATGTTACAATAATTGAAAGCAGCGATGTAATCCAGATCAGGTTGGTCAGGGGCTTTTCAAAATCAATATCTTCTTTTTTACTGTACAATACCTGACTGATAAAATTATTAATCCAGAACGAAAACACCGAAGTTATCACCATCAGTATGCGCATTACAAATATCCATACCAGCAGTTCTGTTTGCACTTCAGGTGAAATCACGGATAGTAAAATAAACGAAATAAGCGCCACACCAGTAACGCCGTATGTTTCAAACCCATCAGCGGTCGGACCAACAGAGTCACCGGCATTATCACCTGTACAATCTGCAATAACACCTGGATTTCGCGGGTCATCTTCACCAATTTTAAACACTACTTTCATCAGGTCACTGCCTATATCTGCAATTTTTGTAAAAATACCGCCTGCAATTCGTAAAACAGATGCGCCCAACGATTCCCCGATGGCAAAACCGATAAAACAAGCCCCCGCCAGGTCGCCGGGCATCAGCAGTAAAATAATCAACATCAGCATCAATTCCACGCAAATTAAAACCACCCCAATACTCATGCCCGAATTGAGCGGAATCTGCAATAAACTGAGTGGTTGTTTTTTCAATGATGCAAAGGCCATCCGTGCATTGGCCAGCGTGTTCATGCGGATACCAAATGCGGCTACACAATACGAACCCATAATACCAATAATGGTCCATAATAGAATCAGCAGTACCCCGCCAATGCCAAACAGTGTTTTGCCCTGGTGATCTTTTGCCAGAAAGCCAAAATAAAAAACCACGACAGCCCCAATGAAAATAAACAGTATGGCTAAAAGTTTACCCTGCAGTATTAAGTAAGTGCGGCAGGTTTTATAGATCACATCCGATATTTCAAGCATGCTCTTGTGCGCCGGCTTTTCTTTAATCCTGGCATAATGATATACACCAAACAAAAGGCCGAGTGCTGTAATCAAAAATCCCCAGTATAAAATCGAACTGGAGTGAACTGAATCCGGTATTTTCAGGTCGGCTTCTCCGGCAAGTGCAAAAAACGGGGATACAAGGCATAACAAAATAAGGCTGAGCTTTTTCATGGCCATCGATTTGAAATTACAAAACAAGAGAGGGTTAAAATATGGCAACCCATTGCAATTCGTTGCATTTTAAGAAGGCGGGTGTAAAGTTAGAAGTCGCTGTGATTAACGTTATGAGAGTAATCAGTAGCACTCCTGATTATAACATGATTTGGCTTACGCAATCGATGCCGGAAACGAGAATATTAAAAATAAAAGGATGATTGTGTTGCAACCCTGTGCTACCAACAATGCACTCCTACGGAGTGGGGGGGGGGAGTCGGGAGCCTGCCTGCCGGTAGGCAGGTCAGCAGCCCCAGCTAAGAAGTTATTATTCACACTCTCCCTTCTCACAAAAAGTCTCTGTAAAATGCGGTGCAGTAATGTCGACTCCTCGTTTACGAAGCCGGCCAATTCTGCTTGCTGCAGCATTCCAGGAATGCCCCAACGTGTCAATACTAATGCTTATGCCCTTAATTTTATTCTCGTCTAACTCATAATCATTTTTCAAAAGCGATATAAAAAGGGAATCCTTCCTAAATTGAATACCGGTCAAATAAAAGGAGGTGAAAAATGGCTTTTCAGGAGAGGTACTTAGTTGAAGATAGTCTGGCGCAACGCTGGAAATTCTGCTATACACATACCAGTCAATCCGTTCTCCGTTAGAAGATGCAACAGATTTAATGAATATCTTATTCTTGGGTTCTTCTATGCAACTTAAAGGTAAAAGAAAAACACAGAAATATAAAAGCGTTTGATGTCGCATTGGAAAATTGCTAATTGTAAACTTGAGCTATTTAAATGTATAAAAGAATATGAAAAAAAGGGGGATTTTCACATTTTTGCACACCCTTATCGCTTAAGTCTGAGCTTTTCAGATTTATTCCGCTTATACCCATCAAGTGAATCAAGTCTTTTTTGAATACTTAAATTCCAGGCTGATTGTGCTTCTCGATTTCTTGCCGGAATTGTTGTTGCAGTATCGTATTTTCTTTGCTCATCAAGCATCTTCTTGCCAATATCATAATACAATGAATCAATTATTTTAAAATTCGCAGGTTTAATACTCTTCTTTACAGAGAAAATCGATTTCCGTAATATTCGTGCATATATTTCTCCAATATCAAAATGCCCTTTTTCATGTTTCAATACATATATTGAATTTTCAATCATCCATGATTTCGACTTGTCCATTGTACATAACACGTCAAAAACTAACGTATCCCTGTATTCATATTCTACCCTCAGTCCAATGAAGCTTTCCGCAAGAGTGTTTAAATAAGCCGGCTCTTTACTCTTGAAGGCGTCGTCAGTCAGTTGATAGTGTTGATCCCAGATTATTAAATTATTGGTTTTCTTACAACCTGATTCCAGATTGGATGTTGAGAAAAAGAAAGCTAAAAGGTATAAATATTTCATTCAGTTCAGAAGTCTTTATCATTTCACCCCTCCTACCTCCACTGCGTTTCGGTCGGCAGGTCGGGCTTTTTAGTGCCAATTTGTATGCTTTCCCCGCTAAGGCGCGAAAGGAGTGGCCAACTTTCCTGCCGCAGGCCTTCAAAATCCTCATTGTTTGTTATTCACGATCACTTGATCTGTCACCCCTTCGGGGCTCATAGGCATCTTAGGAACTTCTTGCTATAATTGTATCAGCCCTTCGGGCCTATATATCTCTTCCATGAGCTGGTCGCTTTTAACTATATTGTTTCACCCTAATCCGTATCCATCCGTGTTCATCCCCTATTACCGCAGGTAATATCTCTTTATCCGTGTCCCACAACTACTCACCACTCCCTACTTCACCCTTCGGCACGCTCAGGGTGACAACGACTACTACTGACTCCCGACTACTAACTACCGACTACTAACTAGTTTCACATCTGTACTAGCACCCGCTATTTCAATCTTCAATTCTTCCATCAGCTTCAACGCAGCCAGGTTAATCTCCTGACGAATGGTAAAGAATTCTTTGATGCCGATCGGGGCTGTATAATAATCGGATACAATCACAATGGCCTGACTGGTGATCTCGGACAGGTTGACATTGTATTCCTCCACTTCCTCTCTACCCACGATCTTACGGATGCCTTCCAGTAATGCTTCAATTGAGGCCGGCGGGGTTTGTAATCCGATCTCCAGTTTCAGATCGCCGCGGCGCTGGGTGCGTAACGAAAGGTTATCGAGTATGGAATCCACCATTTGTTTATTCGGAACAGTGACATAACTCTTCTGCTCGGTACGGATACGTGTGCTCCGCAAGCCAATCCGCTCTACTGTACCGGTAATAGCATTCACTTTTACCAGGTCGCCGGTGATAAAGGGTTTATCAAAGAAGATGATAAAGGAAGCGATCAGGTTCTCCAGACTTTCCCGCAGAGCAAGGGCAATGGCCGCACCTACGATACTCAGACCGGTAAGTAAACCTCCCACATCCAGGCTGAAAGCAAAACGCAGGACCAGCATGATGCCGATGATCACGAGGATGACTTTGAAAAAGTCTTTGAAGAAAACGATGAGCTGGTTATCGGATTGGTCCGGCGTCAGGTTCGCTTTCCTTTCCAGAATCAGGGCGATAAAATCAATCAGCCGGAGCAGCAACTCAAACAGGGAAACGATCAGGATGATGGTACCCAGGCTCTGCAGGATCTCTTTGATACTGTAACGATAGATCGTCTCATTGAGCTCTTCGGGAAAATTCAGTTTATATAAAGCGGCCACAGACACCAGGATCAGCAGGAAAAAACCCATAGGCTTTAACACCAGGCTGGTGAAGGCCTTTTTATCTACATTCTTCCAGATCCGGTGCACGATACCATAAAGTAATCCGGCAAAATAGCGGGAAATAAAGGAACGAAACAGCCATACAAAAAGGATCACCGCCGCCACTGTCAGGTAACTGCGTATCGGATTACCTCCCCACACTTCGTTCAGGAAATCATTCATAACAGTAAATTAAACCACAAAATTATTAAACTGGAAGGACATCGCTCAGCGACGAAGGGTATAAATGGCAATCACAGCGGATTTGCCATCCGCTTCCGGACGCAACGCATATAAGCGACTGTTGCTGAAATTAAAAACCGTGGCGGAACTGAGCTCAGCCGGCAGCGTCCACTCATCATACAAGAAACTGCTGATCTCATACCGGTAAAGTGTATTACCTAGTGAACCGAAGATATAATTACCGGCCACTTTCAGGTTCTTCCATTTCCGGATCTGGATCACATTTTTCAGGGAACCGAAATAATCAAAGACATAAACCCCCTTGGTGGAGTCATAGAGATAGACATACTGATTCTCATCCGAGATCTTCACCGGGTTGACCGACTGATCCAGCAATAAGCGGAAGTCCGGGGTCTCCTGGATCAGTTTCCCATCCTCCCCGATCTTTTTCAGCTTGTTCTCCACCTCATCATACACCCATATTTTATTATCATAAGACTGGGCAATCGTTTTTGCCTGGAAAATATTCTCTTTACGCAGATCCACCGTATTCACGGGGTTGAGGAAACGGTCGAGCATCACCACCGTAGCAAAGTCGCGGTAATACAATAATACCTTGAGCGGATTCGACACATCAATCAGACTGGCTCTTCCGTATTTACGGATATCATTGAAAATGGCTACCGAATCGCCATTCGCATTGTATTTCTTCACCTGGTTCTGGCTGTTGAGCACATAGATATTATCCAGGTTGTCAATCGTAAAATGCACAATATCCCCTTTGATCGACCGGAGCAACCGGAAACTGGTATCCGTTTGCGCCCGTCCCATAAAGGCGGTACAACAAATGATCAATATGGTTACACTCAGTTGCTTCATCCTTTCCGGATAATATTTTGTTCCATGCCGGTATACGATTTAAGTTCCATATCCTGGCCGTCAAACTCTGCGTAAGTGAAATAACGGATCCAGTCGCCCAGGTTGATATACCGGCTGCTTTCATTCAGACGAAAATCAATCGGTAAGTGTCTATGCCCGAACACAAAAAAATCTGACTTTTTTTGCTTCAGTTTTTCTTTACAGTAAATCACCAACCATTCCTTGTCTTCACCCAGGAAGACTTCTTCCCTGGTACCGGTCTGTGCCCGGCTTCGCCTGCTCATATAATTAGCTAATCCCATGCCAAGCATCGGGGGGAATATTCCAAAAAGAAACTGGCTGACCGGATTCCGGAATACCTTCTTGAGTCGTTTATAGCCATGATCCCCGGGACCGAGTCCGTCTCCATGACCTATCAGGAATTTCTTCCCATTCCTTTCAAACTCCACCGGTGCATAGTACACGGGCATATTGAATTCCTGCTGGAAATAATTTTTCATCCACATATCATGGTTGCCCACAAAAAAATGCATGGGGATGCCAGCATCTGATAATTCACCGATTTTTCCCAACAGGCGGACAAAGCCCTTGGGCACCACGGTCCGGTACTCGTACCAGAAATCAAACATATCACCCACGAAAAATATTTCAGCCGCCTGGTCTTTGATCTCATCGAGGAACTGCACGATTTTCCGCTCCCGTTCCAGGCTGCTGGCATGATCGGGGGCACCGAGATGAAAATCGGAAAGGAAATATATTTTTTTTCCGGATGTAATTGTCATGTGCCTTTGTCAGGATTATTGATCGAAGAAGTACAGGGCTGTAAATTCCTGATGCTGATTACTGTTTATCTTTCATATACAGAAGAATATCTCCGGATTCAATTACCGGCTGTCCGCTGGTATCACCCAAATACCAATAGATCCAGGCCTCCAGGGTCATATCGCCGGCGATCACCTCGGTTATCGCACGGCCATAGAGACGTTCATGCTCTTCTTCCGCATTCACCCCTTCATAGTCATCCAGCTGACCCATGGCCCAGGAAAATTCATTCGCATTCTTTATCTGGTAAAGTTCCCCGTAAATGAAACGTTCTTCATCAGTTGGAATCCCGGCCGGGTAGGCACCCATATCCACCAGCTTGCCTTTTACTTTTGCAGGTCCTACCAGGGTAAAAAAACGGCTGATATATTCATAGGCATGGCTCTGGAAACCACTGCGCAATGAACCGTAAACAAAAAGATTATGTATCGTATGGCTAGTCATACCTAAAAATACAAAAGGGGGCTGACTTATGCTTCAACCAGGAATAAATAGACTTCTTTGGGACCATGCACCCCCACAACCAGGGTCTTTTCAATATCGGCGGTACGGCTGGGTCCGGAAGCAAAGGTGATCAGCGAGGGCAGGTTATTCCCGTATTTATCTTTCACTGCCTGCAAGGCGTCTTTCAGGTCATACACCACCTGGCTGGTATACGCGATACAGATATGAATGGGCGCATACACACTGGTACTCCGGCCACTGGCCGTGGAAGTACTGAGTACAATCGAACCGGTGCGGGCCACCAGGTATTCGCAACTGGTAATGGCTACATCACAATGCGCCAGGTCCGTTTTCACCAGCCGGTCTTCGATCTGGGGCGTAAAAGAATCAATCAATACCTCCTCCACACAATATACTTTCTGCCAGTCCTGTTTACGCACCAGGCTGCCCAGCTGAAAAGCCAGTTCCTGCCGGTTGATACAGAATATAAATTTACCCTGCAGTTTGGTAAACTGCTCGGCAAATTCAATCTCCGCTTCCTGCTGCAAGGGCTGGTATACGGTCCCGCTTCCTTCACTTTGCGGAAAAGGCAAAGGCGTTGAGTGACTCAACGCCTTGCGGATTTTTTTAAGTATGTTTTCTTTTGATGGAGAAACGTTCATACAACAGTTTTATAAAACCGGCCCGCCAATCAGGCACCGGTTGTTGAATGGCCATCTAACGGAAATGGATTGGAAATAGCGGATTCACCTAATACCGGCTGATCATCTGTTTCATCCACACCCAGTGACTTCTTTTCCTCATAAGGACGCTTACCGATCAGGGCTTCCACATCACTCTGGAATAACACTTCACTGTCCAGCAATGCCTGGGCCAGTTTTTCCACTTCCCCTTTTCGCATCGTCAGCAGGTCTTTTGTTTTTTCATATGCTTCATCAATGAGCTTTCTCACTTCTTCATCAATCATTCTGGCCGTTTCATCAGAATACGGTTTGGTGAAAGCGGTTTCCTGTTGCGGATCATAGAAACTCACATTACCCACTTTACTATTCATACCATAGACCGTCACCATGGAATAAGCGATCCGGGTGATCTGCTGCAGGTCATTCTGTGCACCGGTGGAAATTTTACCAAAGAAGATTTCTTCACTGGCCCTTCCACCGAGTGTCATACAGATCTGATCACTGAGCTGGTCGGTATTATAAAGATATTGTTCTTTTGGTGTGTATTGCGCATACCCAAGGGCCGCTGTACCTCTCGGTACAATCGTCACTTTCAGTAACGGATAAGCATGTTCCAGGAACCAGCCGCATACGGCGTGACCGGCTTCATGGTAGGCAATGATCTTTTTCTCTTCGGGAGAAATGATCTTGTTCTTTTTCTCGAGTCCACCAATCACCCTGTCCACCGCATCCTGGAAGTCGGACATTTCAACGGCTTCTTTATTTTTACGGGCAGCGATCAGGGCCGCTTCATTACAAACATTGGCGATATCCGCACCGGCAAATCCGGGGGTTTGTTCGGCCAGCTTATGTATATCAAGGGTCTTGGAAATTTTGATCGGCTTCAGGTGTACTTTGAAAATATCTTCACGGCCTTTCAGGTCCGGTTTGTCAATCGTGATCTGGCGGTCGAAACGTCCGGGACGCAGCAAGGCGGAGTCCAGTACATCAGGACGGTTGGTAGCCGCAAGTACGATAATACCTACATCCGTACCAAATCCATCCATCTCCACCAGCATCTGGTTCAGGGTGCTTTCGCGTTCGTCGTTACTCATCATCACATTCTTACCACGGGCACGACCAATCGCATCGATCTCATCAATAAAGATGATACAAGGTGCTTTTTCACGGGCCTGTTTGAACAGGTCACGGACACGGGATGCCCCTACCCCTACAAACATTTCCACGAAGTCGGAACCACTGAGACTGAAGAATGGCACTTGTGCTTCTCCGGCCACCGCTTTTGCGAGCAAGGTCTTACCGGTTCCGGGAGGGCCAATCAACAGGGCCCCTTTAGGTATCTTACCACCCAGGTTGGTGTATTTTTTAGGATTCTTCAGGAAGTCCACAATTTCCATGACTTCCACTTTAGCTTCATCCAGTCCGGCCACATCGGCAAACGTGATGTTTACCTTGGTGCCTTTATCAAAAAGCGTGGCTTTTGATTTTCCAATACTGAATATGCCACCAGGTCCGCCGCCGCTTCCGGCACCGCCACCCATTTTACGCATCAGGAGGATCCAGATACCTACAAACAACAATACAGGCAGGATAAATTGCAGGATACCGCCAAACCAGTCTTTTTCCACGCCGGCTTTTCCCACATTGGCCACAGTAGGGTGATCATTATAGAATTTCCGCATATCGTCCTGGAAGGAATCCCCGGATACGATTTTGAGAAACATATGTGGCCCTTCTTTTGGCGTTTTCCCGGTAAAGGCTTTATCCTTTAATATAGTTGAATACTTTTTCAGGCTATCCAGTTTGATACTGATCCTCACCAGGCTGCGGTTGCTGATCACTTTATATTCCTGAATATCCCCTTTCGTGAGAATGGCTTCAAATGTCTGCTGGTCAATTTCTGTGGTACTCGGAGAAAGGGGTCCATATAACTGGAGTCCGATTAATACGGCAAAAATGATCGCATATACCCAATAGATACTGAACCGGGGACCTTTGCGGGGTGCCTGGTTAGGATCATCCCCAACAGGGGGACGATTGGGGTCAAATCGCGCTGGCTTTTTTTCGTTTCTGTTATTCTGATCTTGTGACATAATTCAAGTTGCAGTATTCCTGCTATTTAATAATATTTCCGGGAAAAAGTTGAGAGACCGGCGGATTTTAACATTACTCATCATGCTCCAGGCTGGTGGCATCACTCCACATCTCTTCCAGCCGGTAAAATTTCCTGCTTTCCGGATGCATCACGTGCACCACCACATTGACATAATCGATGAGCACCCATTGTGCGGTATGTGACCCTTCATGATGATAGGGCTTTTCTTCACATTTCTCTGCTACCTGGTGCTGGATATTGTCAGCTATGGCCCTGATCTGCGGTTGACTGCCCGCTTCGCAGATGATAAAAAAATCAGCCACTGCTTCATTGATTTTACGGAGATCCAGTGACACAATATGCGCCCCCTTCTTTTCCTGAATCGCTGCAATAATGGTTTTGATGATTTTTGAGTTCTTCGTTAACCTCTTTACGCCGGGCCGGCTGTCTGCGGGCGCTGTTTTCGTGCGGTTGGTCAGTAGTGCCAATTGTTCCAAATAGGTATTTTTTGTTAATGATTTTACTGCCTGCTGCAGTCTGATAAGGAGGATCAATTGTAGCCGGAAAAATTGCCCCGGCCCCAACCCAATCCATATTCTTCCTTACTTTGTAAAAATAGCAATTAATTGTCACAACCACCTGCCACTCCCACACTCGGATTGCCATTTATTGAACTGACGTCCATAGACAGTACCAACAACTATGCCCGTGAGCAAATCCGGGCCCTCCAACTGCCGGAGAGACAGGGTGCAAACCTGCATGGGATGGCTGTTTTTGCCCACCAGCAACTCAGCGGAAAAGGCCAACGGGGCAAGATTTGGGTGGCAGAGAAAGATACCAGCATAGCCCTCAGCCTATTGATAAAACCCGGATTCCTTGGAATTGGCCAGCAGTTTCAGTTAAGTGCGGCAGTGGCCGTAGCAGTCGAAGGTTTTTTCAGGAAATATGCGGGGGATGAAACAAAAGTTAAATGGCCGAACGACCTGTATTGGCAGGACAGAAAGGCAGGGGGAATCCTGATCGAAAATGTCATATCCGGCTCAGGCACATGGGAATGGGCGATAGTGGGGATCGGAATTAATATCAACCAGGTCCGGTTTCCGGCAGAATTGCCCAATCCGGTTTCCCTGAAACAGATCACCGGGAAGGATTTTGACCCGGCTCAACTGGCCCGGGAACTTTGCAGTCACCTGGATACTGCCTATCATCAACTCGAAACGGAAGGATACCCCGGTATTTATGAAACCTACTGTTCCCGCCTCTATAAAAGCGGACAGATGGTAAAATTGAAAAAAGAAACCAGGGTTTTTGAGGCCCTGGTGAAAAATGTGACTCCCGAGGGCCGGCTGCTGGTGCAGCATGGAACGGAAGAGGAGTATAATTTTGGAGAGGTGGAGTGGGTGATCTGAGAGGAAGTCAAAAGTCAAAATTAAAAAGTAAAAAGCCTCTGTCTGAAGTATCACAAAGAACCGAATCATCTTTGTGCTCTATTATTTGCTCACACTTACAACTTAAAACTTACCACTTACAACTCCCTCCTACCTCCACAACGTAAACGTTCTCGAAATCGTAAATCCCCACCTGAACTGTCCCTTGCCCCATGAAGTAATGGTACGGAGAATAAACCGGTTCTCCAGGATCTCAGTGGCATTGGTAAAATTGAGACGGAAAATATGTCCGGACGTGAGTACTTCAAATCCAATACCCAGCGGGTTGAAGAATTTGAGGTTATTGTTTACAGAAAAGGAATCCTTACTGGCCTGGTTGCGGAACACTTTAAAATAATCCACTACCAGGTTGAGGCGGTTGGCCACTAAGGGAAGTTTGATAGCACCACCGAGGGCGAATAAATTTTTCTGATCATAGGAGATGGCATGCCCACGGGTCAGGTAAGTGGGATTCAACTGTACACTGATATTGCCAAAACGTTTGGCCAGGATCAGTTGCAATACATTACTGGTGCGGTCACCGAGGTTCTCAAAACTATTATCCTGATCGGGGAAGTTGCTTTTCTTAACGGCAGAAATTGCGTTGTTGAAATAAACGGCAATGGACATTGGACGGGAAGGATCATTTTCCATTTGCTGCATCAACTGTTGTTTGATACCAATCTCATAGATCTGTTGTACCAGGCTGGCGCCTTTATCACGGGCAATGACCAGGTCCGTATGTTTGCCAACACCAATATGAAAACCGATGCGGATATCGGCCGCATTATCCAGTCCGAAAAAACGCTTGATGCCGCCATTGCTGCCGGCAAGGTCACCGAAATTATGGGATACATTAAAATCCATCTTTCCTTTACCGGTCACTTCCGGGGTACGGGCATTGATGGTCTTGCCGGAGTTGAACACCCGGACGGGCTTTCCTTCTTTCTTTTTGGGTGTGTTATCCTGCGCAGTGGCAGAAACGAGCATAAAAATTCCTGTAACTAAGGCGAAATACTTCTTCATGATGATGTTTTTGTACAGAAAAACCAATCGGGAAGAAGGGTTTGGGGGTTGCTTGTTCTGGTGAAACGATCCGGTCTTTTTGTATTGTTGGAGAATTAGTTCAACCCCGTTCCACCTTCGCTATGCTACGGCGGACAAGTCGGGGTTGGGGGGATACCTAACGATTCGTACCCCCGGTTTCACCGGGGGCTATTAAAAATTCAACCCCGTTGGGGTTGGGAGAAAAACCCAATGCTCTTAAATAACAAACACATCAACCTTCCGATAGTCAATAGCCCGAAGGGCTTAAACGATTAATAGCCCCCGGTGAAACCGGGGGTCACAAGATAGAATGACCCTCCAACCCCGAATGGGGTTGAACTATAATATCAAGGACAAAGGCATCAACACTTCGATACAATCAACCTCCCTCTCCGCCTGATTACCCAATGTTCTTAAACAACAAACACCTCAACCTCCGGATAATCAATAGCCCGAAGGGCTTAAACAATGATAACCCCCGGTGTAACCGGGGGTCACAAAATAGAATGACCCTCCAACCCCGAACGGGGTTGAACTAACTAACAAGGAAATGACAAAATTATTTGTATCAGGAAATCGCCGCCAATATCTCCTCCGCATGCATTTTACTTTTCGGCTTGGTGAAAACTTTCACAATCACCCCTTTTTCATCAATCACAAATGTGGTGCGCAACACCCCCATGTATTTATGTCCGAATAATTGTTTCTGATCCCATACCCCGTATTTCTCCAATATCACGTGCTCCGTATCGGCGATCAGGGGAAAGGGTAATTTGTTGCGTTCTTCAAACCGCTTATGTTTGGCGGCATCATCCGGACTCACGCCCACTACCTCAATTCCCTTCTTCTTCAACAACCCGAAATTATCGCGTAGGTTGCAGGCCTGTACCGTACAGGTAGGGGTCATATCCTGCGGATAGAAATAGAGGACCAGTTTCTTCCCTTTAAAATCTTTCAGCGCAGTTTTCTTTCCGTTTGCATCCTTGCCGGTAAAGGCCGGGGCTTTGTCGCCTTCTTTCAGTGTGATCATATAATAATTGAAACAAAAAAAAACCAATAAGTGTATTCTTTATAACAAACTCCGGCAAGTAAATACTTAAGCTCAGCAGGAATATCGAAAAAGCAGTACTTATCAAAAATGACAAATATTCAATCCAGTTTTTTGTACGTCGCTCTTTTACCCTTTCTTTTTATCATTGAAACCAAATCCCTATTCTTTGTTTTTACCTGGTTTATAAATAACCAATCTGAACAAACAATCAAATCTCGTTTGTTATTATAGACGAAGAAGTATAAATTAATTTTCGGATCGGGTTTCAAAAGTATCTTCTTTGAAAATAACAAATATGGTCCAAAAACACTAATACTGTCATAGGCGAAATCGGTCGGCAAAACAACAAACCCGTTTTCCAAGTACAACGATTTGCCATTTGAAAAGTGAATTTCAAGACTATCTTCAAACGGATTGCCTTGATAACTAACATAAAGTCTTTTTTCTTTTAAATAGGCATCATAACTTTGTATAACATAATCCTCTTTGTACATCAGATCCGCCCTGTTGTCTTCAGGTGTAAAACTGATAACTCTGCCCTCCTTCCTAAATGTTCCATAAAAATATTTCTTACACCCTTCGAAATTCCTTATCTGGACAAATGTACCATCGCCGTTCAGTGTTATTTTTGAATAAGATAAATTACCCGAAAACTCATAGTTACCTGACATACTTTTAACTGACCTGCAGGAGGTTAAAAATAATAAAGCCGTCAACAGACAGAAGAAAACCTGCTTCATATATGTCGGTTTGTCACTAAAACTTTACTTACGTTTCTTTTTTGCCGGAACCTTCCCTTTTACAGGGGCTTTCTTTTTACTACTTCCTTTCTTCACCGCTTTCTTTTTAACCGGTGCTTTATAAGGCCCCCGTTTAAACCACCAGGTTTTTGTCGTCCGGTTGCCCACCAGGTCCTCCACACTTACTTTCAGTTCATGCACCCCGTATGGACAACGTTCATCAAAAATATAGATCCAGTTACGGCTCTTGTCATTGGTAAAACGCAGCCACTGACCGTTTAGTTCAGCGCGGAAATTTCGTAATACCCCAAAATTATCGGAAGGTGAAAAAATAATCCGGGTAGCTGCACTCAGGTTAATCGTATCGCCCTTGCCTAATTCATCCAGCTCCGGAGGAATAGTATCAAAAAAGGCCTGGAAATAACCGAAGTCATCAAACTCCGCTTTCAGCCATTCATTATCCCAGGCAGCTTTTTTTACGGTTCGACCACTGCGGAATGTCCGCTGGAGCAATAATTTTCCTTCCGTTCCCCCAGGGGCTGCACGATAGGGTTTGATCCTTACTGTAAATGGAGCATGCACCGGTACATCCGCATCGTTGACTTGATGTACAGGAGATAATGCATTGGCCGGAATGACATTCGTACCACGGGAATAATAAGCTTTTACGGTATCGTACAAACCTCGCTCCGACATATTCAGCTGAAAATCGGGTTTACTCAATTGCGTTTGTTCCTGGGGTATAAAGTACATAGCATCCGGTTGCCGAAATATGGGGCGGGACAAACTGTCATTATATTTCACTTGAAATTGCAGCGAAGATTGATTGCCATAAGCATCACTGACGACGACCCGCACGGTATGCAGGGTGGTATCCACGAGGTGAAGCACTCCATCCCCGTTGATTTTTTTATACACCGATCCGGCATCACCCGGCATTGCTGATAAATGCTGCAGCCATCCACCACCGTTGGCCCGGAGCTTGAAGTCCACATGTGCATTCATATAAGCCGTTTCATCATAATCCACACTGTCCAGTATAAAAGATACCTGTGGTTGTTCATCCAGATATAAGGTAGCCGAATAGATTCCATTGGGATTGGTGGAGCCGGACAGCCGGTCATAAGCCTGCAGGGCAAAACTGATCCTGGATAATCCCGTTTCTATAACCGGCAACTTAGGGATGATATACCCGCTGTCGGTATTTTTTAACGGGAAAAACCGGGGCGACTGATCATACACCGAACGGCCGCGGTCATACATGGCCAGTTTGATCAGGGCTGGCGGAACATTGTCGGCTATTGGAAATCCAAACAAAAGCGGATTCAGCCGTTTGGTAGTTTTGGTATCAATGATTTCGAAATGCACATGCGGCCCCTGTGATCCGCCGGTGTTCCCACTGTAGGCGATAAAGGTTCCTTTACTCACCGGAAATTTCTCCTTGGGAATATCCAATTCCACCGCCCAGGATTCCTGGTCATATTGTTGCGCCGTTACCCAGGCTTCCAGTTCGGGATAAAAATTATTCAAATGCCCGTATAAAGTGGAGAGCCCGTTGGGATGGTTGATAATGATAAAACGACCGAAACTCTGGGACCGGATGCCGATTTTGGCGATATAACCTTGTGCCGCCGCATATACCGGGAGATTTTCCTTTGCCTGTGTCCGAACATCAAGACCCATATGCCAGTGATTGGGCCGGAGTTCACCGAAATTGGCAGAAAGTTGCAGCGGTATCCCCACCGGATTACGGAAATAACCTTTGGGATAGGCCGGCCCGGTTTGCGCCGCTACCAACAAATGACCGATCAGCAAAAAAAACAGGATATACGGTTTAACCATCAGGCTGTATACTTTTTTATTAAATTTAAAAACAAATTTACTCCCAAAATCACCAGGAATCATTTAAAATAAACCATATCCGTTATGAAATTGATATTCGTATTCGCTTTCATTGTAATTTATTTTACCCCGTCAATTGCCTGCTACAATGAATCGCATATTATTAAAAGCGGAAAACAAACCAATCGGGTAGAACCCATGGCGCTTTTTTATAATGAACCGGATAAAGCGGAAGCCAAGTCCTTCCTCGCCAAATATGACCTGGCTAAAATAAAAACCTATAAAAAGGATATCCAGTCAGACATTGCCGTGAATCTGGGCTACCTGGGTCGTTACACAGAAGCCCTGGACATTTTAAAAAAACTGCAGGCGGCATATCCCGGAGATTACAATATCACGGCCAATCTCGGTACCACTTATGAATTACTGGGGAAAAATGAACTGGCATTACAATTCATTAAAAAAGGAATGGAGCTGAACCCGGATTCGCATGAAGGATCTGAGTGGGTGCATGTAAAGATCCTGGAAGCAAAACTGAAAATGGCCGGCCAACCGGGCTGGATCTATGCTAACAGGGTATTAGGTACCGGGGTGAATTTTGATTCAAAGGAATCCGAAGCCCTGAATGATAAAGCCTGGGATGTGGAATACCAGTTACAGGAAAGAATCCCCTTCACCCCTTTTCCGGATGCCCTGCTCGCTAATTTATTTGATGAACTCGGGGATCTCTATGCCACCCAGCAATCGGTTGAACTGGCCTATATCGCTTATGATTTTGCGTTACGGAATGATTCGTCCGATCATTTTGGCGTAAAAGCAAAAATGGAAGCATTGAAACCTGTACTGAAAAAGAACAAGATTCCGGTCCCTTCCTGGAAGGAACATTATTATAACCGGCAACTCAGTAAGATTCAATCAGAAATAACAGAAGAAGTAATTGAGCAGCTGACTAATCCGGAAAAACTGAAAAAAACCACCGAGACTTTAAATAAGCTGGTGGATGGGTTTAGCGGCCGGAATAAAGAAAAGGAAGCCAAAAACAGGCAAAACAACCTGATCCTTGCCGGCTCCATTATCCTGGCCGGATTTGCCGGTATCTTTATTTATACCCGATTGAAAAAGCCAAAAACAAGCTAAGTCCCCTTTCACCGGACATTTTGTATCTTTTTCGCCTGTTATGACCAAACTACTGTGGCTCCTGCCCCTGACCATTTTATTGTATGCCTGTCCTTTCGAATCGAATATGCCCCTGGAGAAAGCCCCGGTGGAACCAATCGACTCAGGCCTGCTCGGTTTCTGGTATGGCATTGTGAAGGATGGCAGCGACTATTTCGGCATTGAAGCTCTGGAAATCAGCCGTCAATCAGATTCTCTCTACAGCATAATCCGGTATGGCAAGGCTGTCAAAGGCGATATGATCCTGCCGGATACCTCTTTTTATACCGCTTTCAGTTCCCGGGTCAGGGATCAATCCTTTATGAACCTGGCCGCCCTGGGTCCGGATGGAAGTCCAAACAGGATCTGGTACCTCTCCGCCTTCAGCCGGAGCCAGGATACCTTACAGGTCCGGACTGTAACCGAAACCTTTACTACCCGCAAGTCCTTTCCCCGCCCGGAAGATTTTAAAAAGCTGGTACTTGATATGAGTCAAACCCGGAATATTTTTGATGAACTCTTCACCCTGTCCTACCGGAAAATACCCAAACCCGCGTCCTTTCAGCCCTGATAAAGTTGGGGGGAAATTTTTCCGTCAAACAAACCTTCAATCCCCTTCGATTCCCCTACTTTTGCGCAATTTGTTTTTTTAGCAACGATTCCTGCCAGCTCACCATTTTAAAAACAAAAAATGCCAAAAGACAATTCGATCAAATCGGTGCTTATTATCGGCTCCGGACCCATTATTATCGGACAAGCCTGTGAATTTGACTATTCCGGCACACAGGCAGCAAGAAGTCTCAGAGAAGAAGGTATTAAAGTCATTCTTATTAATAGTAACCCGGCCACCATTATGACAGACCCCATGATGGCAGACCGGGTTTATCTTTTGCCCCT
>JAKQJH010000105.1 GCA_029561255.1 Bacteroidota bacterium
TTTTTCCGTAATCAGTTGTTCCCCGATCTGCAATTCATCAAAATACTTTTTAAACGGATGAATACCCGTATTGATTCCTTTGGCATGTGGCTGGTATACGCCGGTGATAGCCGTAATCATAGTTGGTGATCCTTGCAAGGCCGTACGTTGCAGGTAATGTTTCACCCCACGAAGTCCACCCATTTCTTCCCCGCCACCGGCACGACCCGGACCGCCATGTACCAGTAAGGGCAGCGGTGAACCATGCCCGGTACTTTCTTTAGCACATTCGTTATTCAATACCAGTATTCGTCCATGATAAGAAGCGGCACCTACCACATAATCACGCGCCTCCCGGGTATCGGCGGTAACAATCGTACTCACCAGGCTACCCTTGCCGAGTTTACTGAGGGCAATGGCATCCAATCTGTCTTTATAGGGCATGATGGTACTTACCGGACCAAAAGCCTCTATATTATGCGGCTCGTATGAGCTGTGTGGCTGATCATTCTGCAATAACAAGGGTGACATGAATGCTCCCAGAGCGGCATCCGCATCCGTTACCTGCACACTATCCAGTGAGCCATATACCAGTTGTGAACTGGCCAATAACTTATTCACCTGCTCCCTTACTTCCTTACGCTGCTGTTGTCCAGCCAGACAGCCCATCCGCACTGCCGGGTGCAACGGGTTGCCAATCACTGTTTGTGAAAGTGATGCAGCAACCGCATTCACCACATCCTCCATTTTTTGCGCAGGTACAAATATGCGGCGTACCCCCGTACAACGTTGCCCCGCTTTAAGAGTCATTTCCTTCCGGATCTCTTTGATAAAAATATCCCACTCCGGATCGGCAGGTGTAACGTTTTCGCCTAAAACAATACAGTTAAGGCTATCCGCCTCCATATTGAAAGGCACATTGTTCTCCAGGATGGCCTTGGTTTTCTTAAGCATTAATCCGGTGCTGGCACTGCCGGTAAACGTCACCACATCCTGACTGGTCACATGATCCAGCAGATCACCGGCTGAACCGCAGAGTAACTGCAAAGCGCCTTCGGGTAAAATACCGGAGGCGATGATTTCCTTCACGACCGCTTCAGTCAGGTAAGAGGTTACGGTAGCCGGCTTCACCACCGCCGGTACGCCGGCCAGCAGGTTCACCGCAATTTTTTCGAGCATACCCCATACCGGAAAATTAAAGGCATTGATATGAATGGCCACTCCTTCTTTCGGCGTAAGAATATGCGTGCCCATGAAGGTATTATTCTTCCCCAGGTTATGCGACTCGCCATCAATACAGATCACATCATCGGGAAATCGCCGGCGCAGGGAAGCGTTAGCGAAAAGGTTACCAATGCCTCCTTCTATATCCACCCAGCTGTCGGCCTTTGTAGCTCCGGTTTGATAACTAAGCGCATAAAACCCATCCAGTTTGGTACGCAGATACAGGGCCAGGGCTTTGAGCATATTGCCCCGTTGGTGAAAAGTCATTTTCCGCAAAGCCGGGTTACCAACAGTACGTCCATAGTCAAGGACTTGTTTGAAATCAAGACCGCTGGTACTGGCAGATACCAGTGGCACACCGGTCACTGCATTAAAAAGGACCTGCCCGTCTCCGTCACCGGTGATCCATTTTCCGGTTATGTAGTTTTCCAGTTTTTTCATAAACAAGCATTCATTGAAACGAAATTACCTGAAAATGCAAAAACCGGGGAAGAATGATTTTTATCAGTATGATACAAAGGCGAATTTTATACCTTTGCTGCTCCTAAAACTTTTGATATGAAAAAATTAGTACTGTTTGCCTTTGCCATGACTGCCCTCCTGTTTTCCCGTCCAATGGCCGCCCAGGAAAAAGCAAAATGGGCCGAGAAAGATGCCTTCCATGAAGTCATGAGTAAAACGTTCCACCCCGCAGAAGAAGGAAAATTCGAACCGATCAAAACAAGGATTGGTGAAATGATTGAAAAAGCTGTTGCCTGGAAAAAATCAACCGCACCAGAAGGATTCAATCAGAAAGCAGTTAAAAAAGAGCTGGGGGACCTGGTAAAAGGCGCTAAAAAACTGAATAAACTGATTAAGAAAAACGGATCAGATGATGAGATTAAAAACCAATTAGTCGCACTTCACGATGTGTTTCATACAATTGTCGGAAAGTGCACTGACGAAAAACATTAATTATGATTAAAAAAATCATTCTTCCTCTGCTCTTTGTCAGCCTGCTGACGGCCTGCAATAATACTGGTAAAGAAGATCACAGTTCACATAGTACCGGAGATAAAAAGGGAACCATTAAATCGCCGGTGGACTCTCTCTTCGATGAAGTGATGGCCGGCCATGATGAAGTAATGCCGAAAATGGGTAAGGTCCGTGGCGCCCAGGCCCGTGCCAAAGTCATGCTGGATTCACTTGCCAAACTGCCGGCCAAAGCGCAGGATGCCGCTGTGGACCTGAAGAAAAAACTGGAGACCCTGGTGAATGATCTCAATTACGCTGATTTCGCCATGGATAAATGGATGACGGAATTCAATATGGATTCCGCCGTGAATAACCTGGAGATGCGCCTTAAATACCTGGAAAGTGAAAAAGGTAAAGTAACCAAAGTGAAGGAAGCTATCCTGGGCGGATTAGCCAAGGCCGATTCTTTATTTAAAGTGAAACTTACGCCATAAGCGGTTCCACCCCGAACTGTTTCAAATGATGTAAAGCGTGCTTGTAAAGCAATTGCACATTTTCATCAAAGTTCAGGTCCCCAAAAAAGGGATTCCGGGTGATTAACAATGGATTTTTTTCAAAGGCTTCGAAGAAATGAATTAATTCCTGTTGCAGGGCGCCAATGGCGCCCTGCACTGTTTTATAGCGGAGCGGTAGGGGATCCACTCCCATCAACGGGTTCGCTGTATTTTCTTTAAACGGCTTTTCGCTCATCATAAAAGCACGCATTCGGGCCAGATGTTCGGGATCGGTTAGTATTTTCTCAAAAACCAGCCGGCCACTGGCAGTACGGAAAGAATCCCCGGCAAGGTGTTCAATCATCTGCTGTACATTCATTTTCCCCCATCGGGAAGCAGAATCCGGTGGCAACTGTTGCAGTAAAGGCACCAGCCGGGTCCGGAGGAAGTTTTCCTTTTCAATACTCATCTACGTGGCTTTGTTCTGCCCAATTTACAAAAGATTTAGTCAATTCCGTTCCGGCCCTATTCCCTTGTATTTTCTGTAAATTGCACCAATGGCCAGTAAACTCCGACTTTTTACCAAGCGGTTTTTTATTTATTCGAATGTAATCGTGGCATTGGTCTTTCTCCTGGCCTGCCTGGTACCCTACCTGAATCCAGGCAACTGGTGGTTTATATCGGTGCTGGGACTTGCATTCCCAATCCTGCTCCTGCTCGTAATTCTCTTTTTACTGGGCTGGCTGATGCTT
>JAKQJH010000119.1 GCA_029561255.1 Bacteroidota bacterium
TATTTCTCTGGATGGCAATAGCCAGGAAATACAGGTTTCAACCGGTCCTGTAAAGAAACTTAAACGTTGGTATTGGGCTGCCGCAGTTTTGTTAGTAATGGCCGGACTTTTTTCTATCCGGAGTCTGTCGGGCAGCAGTAACCCAGGGGATGAAGTTGCCGGGCAACTCAATGAAATTTCCACCCGCCCGGGTTCAAAATCAAAAGTACAACTGCCCGATGGGTCAGTCGTATGGCTCAATGCAGGAAGTAAGCTTACCTATAATAAAGATTTCGGTATTGAAACAAGGGAAGTAATGCTGACTGGTGAAGGTTTTTTTGATGTGACAAAAAACAAGGAAAAGCCGTTTATTATAAATACCAGCAGTATAAAAATTAAAGTATTGGGTACCGCCTTCAATGTGAAAGCGTATCCGGAAGATAAGCAGACCGAAACCAGCCTGATACGGGGAAGTATAGAAGTGACCATCCGTAACCGGCCGAATGATAAGATCATTCTTACGCCCAGTGAAAAACTGGTCGTGGAGAATGATATCGCTCATTTAGAGAAGGATAGCAAAAAACAGGAGAAAAAGACTGGAAATATCGCCCGTACCGAATTGCCGGTGATCAATACCCTGATGTCGATCAATAAACTGAAGTATAATCCGGTGGACAGTACCGTGGCAGAAATCCAGTGGGTTAATAATAAACTGGTATTCCGGGATGAATCATTCAGTGAATTGGCTGTAAAAATGGAGCGTTGGTATAATGTGGAGATCGATATTACTGACTTGCGGATCGGGGAGGAACGGCTGAACGGAATTTTTGAATCTGAAACGATTGTTCAGGCGCTGGAAGCCCTGAAGGAATTTATACCATTTCAATACGAAAAAAACGGAAGTAAAATAATTATTCACCGCTAATGCTTATGCCAAATGAATGCCATTATCAACACTTCTTAGCGGAAGGATAACAGACGGTACTGAAAGGTACTGTCAGGTTAGTAAAAAAGAACCGGTGACCTCAGGGAAGCCGATTGTTAACTCTTCAATTGCTAAGTATGAAAAAAAACGAAACGACTGCTGTTTCTAAAAAGGACCTGTTACCAAAGATTGCCAGAATTATGAAATTGACGATTGCTTTTTTGCTGATTGCCTGTCTTCAGGTATCTGCCCGTGGCTTTTCGCAAGATCGTATCACGCTGAAAATGAACGAGGCTGAAATCAAAAAAGTATTGTTCGCCATTGAAAAGAAAACCAACTATCGTTTTCTCTTCAGTGAAAATGCCTTAAAGAAAAAGCCCCGGGTCACCATCGACGCAGTCGATGCACCTGTGACCGACCTGCTCGACAAAATCCTGGCCAACACCGGGGTGAGCTACAAAATCCTTGCTTCCAAACTGGTAGTCCTGAAAGAAGGAATGACCGCTACCGAGATCGAATCACAGGATCTGCGGGTTTCCGGTAAAGTAACTTCTTCTACAGGAGAACCACTTGCCGGTGTTTCTATTGCTGTTAAGGGTTCCCGGACCGGAACAACAACCGATGCCGCCGGAAATTTTTCCCTTACTGTTCCTGATGACGCAACACTGGTAATCAGCTCTGTTGGTTTCGAAACCATCGAAGTGGCTGTTGCCGGAAAATCATCACTCAGCATCACCCTGCAGCAATCTGCCAGGAAGATTGATGAAGTGGTGGTGATTGGTTATGGACAGGCCAGCAAA
>JAKQJH010000150.1 GCA_029561255.1 Bacteroidota bacterium
GTTCCTGAAAGACGGACAGGAAGTAAGCGTATTGTTCAATACAGAAACGGAACTTCCGATGAGTGTGGAGCTGCCTGATAAGATCGTGTTGCTGGTAACCTATACCGAGCCCGGACTAAGAGGTGATACCGCAACCCGTACACTGAAGCCAGCTACAGTGGAAACAGGTGGTACTGTAAACGTACCGCTGTTTGTGAATGAAGGCGAGCTGATCCGGGTAAATACCAAGACGGGTGAGTATGTAGAAAGAGTAAAAGAATAGTTTATCAGTTTTATATGAAAATGGCCTAAAATCGACCGGTTTTGGGCCATTTTTGTTTGATTTCGGGTCATTTTGGGTCAAAATCAGTAAAAATTCATTGATTTTGTCCTTTTGATTTCCTTACCTTAGCTTCCCTTTTGGGCGGGAAAGCAGGCGGGTATAGTTACTGATCATCAAAATCAGTGAGCCCCGAATGACCAGCCGGATTTGCTGCCGGAAAGCAAGGCTTTGTAAACCAAAACATCTACAAAATTGAAAAACATGGACTTTAAGCAAATTCAGGAGTTGATCAAGATGGTCAACAAATCGAATATTGGCGAATTAACGATTGAGCAAAAGGATTTCCGTGTCACCATCAAGCAGAAGGAAGAACATGTGACCCAGGTGATGTCGGCACCTGTTCAGGCGGCCCCAGTTGCCATTGCCGCCCCCCAACCAGTGGCCGCCGCTGCAGCCTCATCCTCGGCCGATAAGCCCAAGGCTGCCGAGCCAGTTGCGACCAATCTGATTACTATTAAAAGCCCGATGATTGGTACATTCTACCGCAAAGCCTCTCCGGATAAACCCAATTTTGTGGAAGTAGGTTCTGATGTTACCTCCGGATCGGTGGTCTGCATTATCGAAGCCATGAAACTGTTCAATGAAATTGAAAGCGAAGTAAGTGGTAAGATTGTAAAAGTGCTGGTGGACGATGCTTCACCAGTGGAATATGATCAGCCGTTGTTCCTGGTGGAACCAGCTTAGGAATTCAAAAGTTAAAATTCAAAAGTCAAAAATCTTCTGTTCGAAAATGCTGAAAGGACAGTAGATGCTTTTGTTTTTTACTTTTTACTTTTTACTTTTTACTTTTTAATTCTACATCGTGTTTAAAAAAATACTTATAGCAAACCGCGGGGAGATTGCCTTACGTGTGATCCGCACAGCCCGGGAAATGGGGATAAAGACCGTTGCGGTCTACTCTACCGCCGACCGGGACAGTCTGCACGTAAAATTTGCCGATGAGGCCGTTTGTATCGGCCGACCGCAAAGCGGGGACTCCTATCTGAATATTCCTCACCTGATGGCGGCGGCAGAGATCACCAATGCGGATGCCATTCATCCCGGTTATGGCTTCCTGGCGGAGAATGCCAAGTTTGCCCAGATCTGTAATGATCATGGGATCAAGTTTATCGGTCCCACACCGGATATGATCAATGCCATGGGTGATAAGATTACGGCTAAAGAAACCATGATTAAAGCCGGCGTGCCTGTGGTTCCAGGGGGAGAAGGCTTGTTACAAAGTGTGGATGAAGCAAAAGGGCTGGCTAAAAACATGGGTTATCCGGTGATTCTTAAAGCGACTGCCGGAGGTGGTGGCAAGGGGATGCGGATTGTTTGGGAAGAATCTGAAATTGAAAAAGCATACGATACTGCCAAAGCAGAGGCCGCCGCAGCTTTTAAGAATGACGGCATCTACATGGAGAAATTTGTGGAAGAGCCCCGTCATATCGAGATCCAGGTTGCCGGTGACCAATATGGTACGGTTTGTCACCTGAGTGAAAGGGATTGTTCTATCCAGCGCCGTCACCAGAAGCTGGTGGAAGAATCACCTTCGCCTTTTATGACGGACGAACTCCGTTACAAAATGGGAGAGGCCGCCAAGAAAGCCGCCGGCGCCATCAATTATGAAAGTGTAGGAACGATTGAGTTCCTCGTGGATAAGCACCGCAATTTTTATTTCATGGAAATGAATACGCGGATCCAGGTGGAGCATTGTGTAACGGAAGAAGTGATCAACTTCGACCTGATCAAAGAACAAATTCTGATCGCGGCTGGTCATCGTATTTCCGGTAAAGATTATATCCCTCAGATGCACTCTATTGAGTGTCGCATCAATGCCGAGGATCCGTATAATGATTTCCGTCCATCACCCGGTAAGATCACCGTGCTGCATCAGCCGGGTGGTCATGGGGTACGGGTGGACAGTCATGCGTATGCGGGCTATGTGATACCACCGTATTATGATTCCATGATCGGTAAACTGATCACGGTGGCGCAGACCCGCCAGGAAGCCATTCAGACCATGTACCGCGCTTTGAGTGAGTATGTGATTGAAGGGGTGAAGACCACGATTCCGTTTCACCTGCAGCTGATGCAGGATGAGCGTTTCCGGAGCGGGGATTTCAATACGAAGTTTTTAGAAGGGTTTACGCTGAGGTGAGTGCTGTTGGTGATAACACCAACAGCTGACAGCTGATTATAGGTGAGGTACCTATAGCAGATAGAGTGTAGTTGGTGTTATCACCAACAACACTTAGGCTGTTGGTGATAACACCAACTG
>JAKQJH010000162.1 GCA_029561255.1 Bacteroidota bacterium
TTATGTCACAACAATCCAACTTTTTTGCAATGGAAACTGCACCCGCGCGTGCAGAACTTGAAACATGGGTTAAACAAATGGCGAGCTACTGTGAAGCAACCACCGTTCATTGGTGCGATGGTTCAAAGGAAGAATATGATAGTCTTTGCCAGTTGCTGGTATCCAAAGGCACCTTCATTCAGTTGAACCCTGAAAAACGTCCGAACAGTTTTGCCTGTTTCAGTGATCCGAGTGATGTGGCCCGTGTGGAAGACAAAACATTTATCTGCAGCCTGCGTAAAGAAGATGCAGGACCTACCAATAACTGGATGGAACCGGTAGCGATGAAAAAGAAATTACAGGACCTGATGCAGGGCTGTATGAAAGGCCGTACCCTGTATGTGATTCCCTTCTGTATGGGCCCTGTGGGTTCTCCGCTTTCCCGGTATGGGGTACAGATCACCGACTCTGAATATGTGGTGGTGAATATGCGCATCATGACCCGCATGGGCAGTGAAGTGCTTCCTTACCTGCAAAAGAAAAGCTATGTAAAATGCGTACATACCGTGGGTGCCCCGCTGGAAGGCGGACAAGCCGATGTAAGCTGGCCCTGCAACCCCGATGTAAAATATATCTCCCACTTCCCTGAAGAAAGACTGATCATTTCATACGGTAGTGGCTATGGCGGAAACGCGCTGATGGGTAAAAAATGTTTTGCCCTCCGTATTGCCTCAGTCATGGGTCGTGAAGAAGGATGGCTGGCCGAACACATGCTGATCATGGGTGTGGAATCTCCGGATAAGAAAAAAACCTATGTGGCTGCAGCTTTCCCCAGTGCCTGTGGTAAAACCAACTTTGCCATGCTGATTCCGCCAAAAGAATTTGATGGCTGGAAAGTAACCACCGTGGGGGATGATATTGCCTGGATCCATAAAGGAACTGATGGCGGTCTCTATGCCATCAATCCTGAAGCCGGCTATTTTGGTGTGGCCCCGGGTACCAACTTTAAGACGAACCCGAATGCGATGGAAAGCATCAAAGCCAATACCATCTTTACTAACGTAGCTGTTACAGCAGATAAAGATGTATGGTGGGAAGGACTGACCAAAGAAGTGCCGGAAGGTATGACCGATTGGCATGGTAAACCCTATGATCCAGCCAGTGGCAAACCAGCAGCTCACCCCAACTCCCGCTTTACCGCCCCTGCTTACCAGAACCCGGCTATCGACTCCGATTGGGATAATCCCAACGGTGTGCATATCGAAGGCTTCATCTTCGGCGGACGCAGAAGTACCGGTGTACCCCTGGTGTACCAATCATTCAACTGGAACTTTGGTGTATACCTGGCCACCACCATGGGTAGTGAAATGACCGCTGCGGCCTTTGGTGAAATCGGTAAAGTACGTCGCGACCCGTTTGCCATGCTGCCTTTCATGGGCTATCATATCGGCGACTATGTGAACCATTGGTTACAGTTTGGCCGTGACCTGCCCAACGCACCGAGGATCTTCGGGGTGAACTGGTTCCGTAAAGACGAAAACGGACAGTTCATATGGCCAGGATTCGGGGATAATATCCGTCCGCTGAAATGGATTGTAGAGCGTATCCGCGGTAACAGTTCTTCTGTGGAAAGTCCCATTGGCTGGATGCCCCGCTATGAGGACATTGACTGGACCGGACTTGATTTCAGCAAAGAAGATTTTGCAAAAATCATGACCGTGGACCGTGAACCCGGCAAGCAGGAACTGCTTTCTCACGAAGAATTATTTGAACGCATGTATGATAAACTGCCTAAAGAATTTTTCTTTATGCGTGAACTGCTTCTCTCCGCGTTGTGGCGTTCCCCCGAACATTGGGGACTGCAACCGGAGTGAACATGACCTCTGGCTGATTGCTTGTAATTTACGAGTCTGAACAGGAGACCGGGACTGCCGGTCATCCTGTTCAGTACTTTCATCTTTGAACTTACTACTATGCCAGTATGGTTAACTGACTTGTTTACCAAGACTTCTATTGCCCAGTCTGTGATTATTTACGGCCTGGTCATCGCCTCCGGTATCTGGCTGGGACGAATAAAGATTGCCGGTATTTCACTTGGCATCACCTGGGTACTATTTGCCGGGCTGATTTTTTCCTATTCGGGTGTGGGGATTGATCCATCCACCGAACACTTTGTAAAAGAGTTTGGACTGATTCTGTTTGTTTATTCCATTGGGCTACAGGTGGGACCCGGTTTCTGGGCTTCGCTGAAGAAAAACGCCATGACCAATAATTTGCTGGCCCTGGCCATTGTGAGTATTGGTGTAATTATTACAGTCATTCTTTACCTGCTCAGTGAGAACAGTATTGCCGTTATGGCCGGTGTGATGAGCGGGGCCGTTACAAATACGCCCGGACTGGCTGCTGCGCAGGCTGCGGTAAGTGATATGCATGTTGTTGGTACTGATAAATCACTGATCACGCTGGCTTATGCAGTTGCCTATCCCCTCGGTGTTTTTGGCATCATTGGCTCCCTGTTGATTCTGAAGCGGGTATTCCGGGTAAATATTGAAGCTGAACAGGAACTGCACCGTAAACTGGGCTTCCTCAGGGGAAACCGTCCGGTATCACTGCACCTGAACCTGGCCAACAAACAACTGGTGGGGCAGCCGCTCCGTAAATTATTTGAACTATTGAAAGAACCTGTCGTGGTTTCCCGTATGTTTCATAACGGGGAAATCATTACACCTACCCCGGACCTGATCCTGGAAGAAAATGATGTGTTACTGGTGGTAGCCACCAAGCAGGAAATGGAACAGCTGAAGTTACTGATTGGACCGGTCAGTACGATGAACCTGAAAAATGCAAAAGAGAGTGACCTGATCTCCCGGATGATTGTGGTAACCCGGGCGGCGGTAACCCATAAGCGGTTGGGTGATATTCCGGAACTTCATCAACAGGAATTTACACTAACGCGACTGGCCCGGGCAGGCATTGAGATGGTACCACACGGAGATATTTTCCTGCAACTGGGTGATACCATTAAAGTAGTAGGAACAGAGGAAGGTGTTAAGATTGCCACCGATGCATTGGGCAACTCTATGAAGAAACTGGAAGTACCCGACCTGGCCCCTATTTTCTTTGGTATAGTGTTGGGCGTCATCCTCGGTAGTATTCCCTTCCATTTTCCCAATATGCCGGTAGCCGTAAAGATCGGAATGGCGGGCGGTCCGCTGATTATTGCACTTACCTTAAGCCGCTTCGGCAACCTGTTTTATCTGAATAACTATACCACCAACAGTGCCAACCTCATGATTCGTGAACTGGGAATCAGTTTATTCCTGGCCAGTGTCGGACTCAGTAGCGGTAAAAATCTCTCTGTTGCCTTTGCAGATGGCAGCGGATGGGGCTGGATTGGTATGGGCGTGATCATTACCACGGTTCCTTTGCTTATTGTAGGTTTTATTGCCCGTAAATACTTTAAGAAAACTTATTTTGAAATCTGCGGCTTGCTCGCGGGTGCTTCCACCGATCCACCCGCCCTGGCATTTGCCACCAAACTGGCCGGTAACGATATTCCGTCAGTGACGTACGCCACGGTGTATCCGCTGACAATGATTCTGCGGATTGTGGCGGCGCAGCTGTTGATACTATTGCTGATGTAGGGGGAATGGTGAATGGTGAATGGAACTTATAGAAGTCAGATTTGCAAAGCAAAGAGGCTTTCCGAAAATCGGAAAGCCTCTTTGCTTTAGCGAATATGCTACTTTAATTTCCCATTCACCATTCACCATTCACCAACCTCTCCACCGTCTTCTTCTCGCTCCCCACAAAAATCTGCTTCCCGCTGATCACCACCGGCCTTTTCAGAAAAGTGTATTCTTCCAGGATATATTTCCGGTAATCTTTTTCACTAAGGGCTTTATCTTTTAATCCAAGGGCTTTGTAC
>JAKQJH010000205.1 GCA_029561255.1 Bacteroidota bacterium
CCTTCGCCCTTACCTTTGCACTCCCAAAAGAAAATTGGGTTTTTACACATGTCTCAGCGAATCAGAATCAAATTACAGTCGTACGATCACAACCTGGTAGATAAATCTGCAGAAAAGATCGTCAAAACGGTACGTAGTACCGGAGCCGTGGTAACAGGTCCAATTCCCCTGCCTACCCGCCGGAAGATTTTTACGGTATTGCGTTCCCCGCACGTAAATAAAAAGAGTCGTGAGCAGTTCCAGCTGGCTACGCATAAGCGTCTGCTGGATATTTATACTTCATCCAGCCGTACGGTGGATGCCCTGAGCAAGCTTGACCTGCCCAGTGGTGTGGAAGTAGAGATCAAAGCGTAGTACCCTGTGTGCTGTGCAGATCCAACTTAGTTCTTATAATTTGTATTTAAGTAATTGCTATTCTCTCAACTGGAATTCCGCATGCTAACCGAAGGGCCCTCCTTCGCTGAAGCTTTGGAAGGCAAGGAAAAGAGCTCTGGCTTATAAACATAAAACAAGCCATTCAGGGTTTGTTTACCGCTGGTACTTCCCCATAAAGGAAAAGGTCGGTGGCGAACGGGGATTGACCCTTCGAAAAGTCAGGTGACACGCCGTCTCCTGATACTCCGAAGAATGTCCCAATAACCTTGAGGCATAAAATCACAAACATGAAAGGTATTATTGGGAAAAAAATTGGGATGACCAGCATCTTCGATCCCTCAGGTAAACAGACGGCCTGTACGATCATTGAGGCCGGTCCCTGTGTAGTGACCCAGGTTAAGACGATTGAGTCTGACGGTTACAACTCGCTCCAGCTTTCTTTTGGCGACAAAAAAGAAAAGCACTCCACTAAATCAGAAGTGAACCACTTCGCAAAAGCGCAAACTGCTCCAAAGCGCTTTACAAAAGAATTCAGAAATTTTTCGATTGAAAAAAATATCGGTGAAACCGTAACCCTCGACATTTTCGCAGAAGGCGATAAAGTTGAAGTGGTTGGTACCACAAAAGGTAAAGGTTTCCAGGGTGTGGTTAAACGTCATGGTTTCCATGGTGTGGGACAGCAGTCACACGGTCAGCACGACCGTCAGCGGGCTCCGGGTTCACTCGGTAACTCCTCTGATGCGAGCCGTGTAATGAAAGGGGTGCGTATGGCCGGCCGTATGGGTAATGACCGCGTGAAAATGAAAGGGCTGAAAGTGGTGAAAATCTTTGCTGAAAAGAATTACATCCTTGTCAGTGGTTCCGTACCGGGTCATATCGGTTCAATTGTATTAATTCAGAAATAATTCATTACCCGCCGGGGGTGATTATCCCGGGTGAGTCAATAAATACCAGAAAATGAAAGTCGAAGTTTTAAATACGAAAGGTACAGCAACAGGCAGATCAGTGGAACTGCCGGAGGAGATCTTCGGAGC
>JAKQJH010000245.1 GCA_029561255.1 Bacteroidota bacterium
ATATGGATCCGGTTATCCTGAATGCCTGTACTCAAATGGCCGCTGAACTTTTTAAGCACTGATCATGGACTTTATTCTGGATATAGCGCTGGAAAAACTGCCTGAACCGATCCGTTACCAGGATCAAATAATGCTGATCGGTTCCTGTTTTACCGAACATATCGGCAATGCCCTGGGTGAGCTGAAATTCCCGGTGCTGCAAAATCCCAATGGAATTTTATTCGGGCCGGACAGTGTATGCCGGAGCCTGGATTGGTATATGGATAATGGGGAGCTTACCACAGCCGACCTCTTTCAGCTGAATGAAGTCTGGCATAGCTGGATGCACCATTCCCGTTTTTCACATACCAATCCTGAGCAAGCCCTGGCGGGTATGAATCAATCCCGTCAGACCGCCCATGATTTTTTGAAACAGGCCGGATGGCTGATCATCACATTGGGATCATCCTACACCTATCGCCTGACCGGCGCAGCAAACAGGGCCAGTTCCTCTTTGCATGCAGCCGTGGCCAATTGTCACCGTGCCCCTTCGGCCTGGTTTGATAAAGAAATGCTGGAAATACAGGAGATCAGCCGACTACTGACAGGTACAATCACCCGACTCCGGCAATTCAATCCTTCGATTAAACTACTATTTACGATTAGTCCTGTCAGGCATATCAGGGATGGGGTGGTGGAGAATAACCGGAGCAAGGCCCGGTTGATTGAAACCGTTCACCAGTTGGTTTCAGCCCATGATTTTATTTATTATTTCCCGGCTTATGAACTGGTGATCGATGTATTGCGGGATTACCGGTTTTATGATATCGATCTGGTTCATCCAAACTATGCCGCCACCGAATTTGTACTGGAGAAATTTGGCCACTATTGCATTGAAGAAGAAACCCGGCTACTGATGCAGGAGGTAAAAAAGATTATGATTGCCCGCCGGCATAAACCTTTTCAGCCGGACACCAACGCCCACCGTAAGTTTTTAGCGGATCATGCGGAGAAGGTAAAAGTGCTGATGGAGAAATATCCGTTTCTGGATCTGAGGGAAGAACGGGAGTATTTTAGTCGGGAGTAAGAAGTCGGTAGTCGGGAGTAAATACACCTTCTAAACTGTTGAATCTAAAATCATCAACAGTTTCCTGCTTTACAGAGAGATTTCGTACTTACAACTTATAACTTACAACTTTTAACTTATCACTTTATACACCGTCTTACTCTTATACTCTTCTCCCGGCTTCAGCAGCATTGTCGGGAAATGCGGGATATTAATGGCATTGGGATGTATCTGTGTTTCGAGGCAAAAACCGGAGAACGCGCCATAACATCTATCGTTTTTC
>JAKQJH010000276.1 GCA_029561255.1 Bacteroidota bacterium
ATACACCCAGGTAGTTAAAATCTGCCTGAGTTGTTTTATCCTTTTTACAGGAGGTAAAAAGTAACAGTGCTATGAAAAGCAATGCAAAGGGTAATACTATTTTTGACTTCATTTTTATGTTTTTTGATTGTAAAAAGTATAGGTTTGGGATACACCGGTCAGATAAAAGCGATGGGCCATGGTAACCGAAGAGCGTGTATTTTTTTTCCTGTTCACATGCCAAACCTCCTTGATTTGCGGAAGGCCACCTATGCTCCATATGGATAGTTTTTTAATCCATACAGGGGTTGTATTTACCTGAATTTCCGGAATAGGCAGTTCAACAGATATGAGCATTCAAACTACACCTGCACTCTTATTATCGTACGTTCAGGCAAAAATCAGAAGGAGGTCACCACATTCTGACAACCTCCTTTTTTACATAGTAGAAAGGACGGATGAAGCCGGATAAAATGGCTACTGCTTCAACCGGCTCCAGCTTTGCGTTTCTCCCGCTATAGTATTCGGATCAAAAGCCGGATTATTACTCAGCATATAACTGCCATCTCCCCGGCTCCAGGCATTGGAATAGCCACTCGTGAGTTCCACTTTATTTCCTCCCTCATCCGTCCAGTTGTCCACTCCACGCAGGTATTGACCGAAACTTTCCGTATCGGAAGCGCGGCTGCCTTCACTGGCATTCTTTGATTCCCAGCTACGGATAATATTATCACCAATCTCCTGCTGAGCCTGGTGACTGATCTGTATCTGTTTCCAACCCTCGTCCTGTGCATTCCGGGTAACCGCCGCAAAATAAGATTGCACGCCACTTGCCCATTGCGGATTGATCCGGGCACTGCTGAAAAATGTACTCATGATTTTCCGGGCCATCGGCTCATTACCCGGTTTGTATTTTATTACCACCCGCATACTCACATAACATTGGGTATTGGTAGACATCCCGCCTTGTGCCCCGGGTACCGAAACCAGTGTTTGCATCAGCGTACAAAAAGCAAGACCTTCCTTCCCATCTTCAAACTGTAATACGCCTTCCGCCGCACTGCCCTTATGATTATACGCCGTATTGCCTCCCTGCCTTGCGGCCTGCGTCATCTGCATCGCCCCTGCATCCATTTGCTGTTGCAGGCTTTCAATAATAGACGCGGATTTTACATTTGCCCGCATAAAAGGAGCCAGTGTTCCACTGATATATCCCGCGGCATCCTGCGGTTGTGCCGCTGTACAAGAGTGCATCACAAACCCCTTCTGCATGGCATCAAGGTAGATGGGATCATCACTCCAGTCAAACTGGGTGGCGGGATAAACCAATAATTCATACGCTGCATCCGGTGAAGAAGCCTGCACCGATGCCTGCAGCATTTCAGGAAGACATTTACTGGTGGCATTCCAATTCACTTCGCTTTTCACGGTCCAGTTAGCGGGTAATAAAAAGGAACTGACTTCGACTGGCTGACTGAATCCCTGGTTGTCCACTACCCGAAACCGCTTCAGGATCACATAATCTTTACCTTCCTGCATCAGGGTTCCATCAGGGTTTACGGCCTTTCCGCCGGATTTTTGCGTTACGGAATCACAGGACGAAAAAAACAGGATAGAAAGCAACAGGACGAAAACTCGGTTCATATTTATAAAATTCAGTGTGTTCGTTATAGTTATATTATTCTCCGGAATCGGTTTTCTAAAACTGATCAATATTCTGCCAGGTATAACTGCTGTTTTTTACCAGGTCCAGCATCAGGTCCTGCATCGCGAAAACAAATGGATTCTCACCAGCCACCGGATCCACCCTTGAATTGAGCAGGAGGGCCACACACATCCCGTTGTTGTGCCGGAAAAATCCGGTACGTGTACCTGGCAGACTGCCATAATTGTACCATAGATTTTCCGCACTCCAGATACCAATACCACAGGCATAGGAGGAGAACACCGCTGAGGGAGTGGTGAGAGCGGTAATACTGGCCGGGGTCAGCAGATCAGTCCGGGTACTGAATCCATCAATGGCATTGACCAGTCGTAAAAGATCCGAAGCGGTGGAGAGAAGCCCCCCGTCTGCATCCCTTCTCGGAAAAGCAATATTATACACAAAATTCGCATCCTGTCCCTGGCCATAATAGGTAACTTCATTGGCCTTCTTCTCTCCCGCTGTTTTACCGCTGATATCTGTTTGTGTAGCCCCGATCGGTGCCATAATATCTTCCTTGATAAAATTGACATAGGATTTACCGGAAATTTTCTCAATGATTCTTCCGGCAATACAGAAATTGACATTGGAATAATCATACACAGTTCCTGGTACATTGGGATTAGGCCGGGTATTGATAATCCAATCCAGGAGTTGCTTATAGGTATAGGACGGATTCTGATCGATCACATCCCCGCCGGTAGAAGCCCCCCAGGAGCCGGATACATTCTGCAGCAGGTGGCGTACCGTAATGTTGAGCAGGTTACTGTTATACGGTGAAGTACCAAAATCATTGGCCAGCACCCCGCCCGTTCCAAATACCTTGGCATCCAGGGAAAGCCGTCCGTCCTGCACCAGTTTCAGGATCGCCACACCGGTAAATGTTTTGGATACACTCGCCAGCCTGAACCTGTGAGCAGGAGTCACCAGTTCATTGGTACTGGTATTGGCTTTCCCATATCCTTTGACATACACCAGTTTCCCATTCTTGCTGACAGCCAGGGAAGCTCCGGGTACATTGTAGGTTGTCATAAAAGTGTTCACTTTACTATCAACCGCAGCGATATCTGCCTGGGTAGCCGGCACGGGATCCGATCCACCACCGGACTTTGAACAGGAAAATAAAATACCACTCAAAAAAAGGAGCAGGAATGTTTGCAAGGATTTCATGTCTGTATAATTAGTGTTTAATTAAAACGAACTAAGGGCTATGTAAAAATGGAGGGTTTCCTTACGGTCCCGTATACTCCATTTGGATAGTTTTTTGATCGGGGGCCGTCCGGTAGTTTTACATAAATTGTATGATGAAACGGATTGGATACCTGCTTTTACCTGCGCTGATGGCCTTTTGTAGCGCCAATGGTCAGTTTCCCGGTCTTGACCGGGTCCGGGAAGCGATTTACGGGGCCAGCAATGACCAGGAACGTCTGAGCCGGTTACAGGCCGCCTCCGCCTTTAAAAATTCAATGCATGGGGATACGATCTATCATTATGCAAAATGGGCCAAGGAACTGGCCCTGAAGCTGGGTGATAAAAAAGCACTCGCCCGGGCAGAATACAGCCTGATCAGCGGGGACATCGCCAGCGGAAAAACAGACAGCGTCATGCCCCGCATCGACCGGAATAAGATTTTCATCGGTATAAAAGAAACCGACCCCGATCTGTTTTATAAAATCCAGTTACTAAAAGCCAATGTACTGAACCGAACCAGCCGGCTGAACGAAGCGCAGGAACTGCAATTGCAATTACTCCAATCCGCGGAAAAGGAAAAAAATACTATGGCCCGGCTCTTTTTATTGAATTATGTGGGCGCCACTTATCTGAATACAACGGGACAGCGGGAAACAGCCCGGAAAACCTGGGAAAGCGGACTGGACATAATCCGACAGACCAATGACCCGGCCTACAGTGAAATTGAAACCTACCTGCTTTCCAATCTATCCCTTTATTTCTTTGGTAACTATTATGCCGCCCCCACTCCTGAACGATTTGACACCTGCCTCCGCTTCCTCAACCGTACAATCGATCTCTGCCGGAAAAACGAATCCATGGGCGTACTGGCCTCTACTTTATCGTACCGGGGGAATTTATACGGCCGGAATAAAATGTATAAAGAGGCCGAAGCAGATTTTACAGCAACGGTTGAAATCCGGAATAAGATCGGTGATCCGTTGTACATAACGGAGGATTTAAAAAATCTTTCCTTTTTCTACTTCGAACGAAATGAGCTGGATAAATGCCTGGCTGTGATCAATGAGGGGCTGCTTACTTGTGAACGATTTCATATCCGGGAAACGGTTCTTGATTTACTCAAAATGAAAGCCGGGGTCTATCAGAAGAAAGGAGACAAGGAACAATATATAACGGTACTGGAAAAACTGTTGCTGACGGGTGATACGATCTTCCAGGTCAGAACAGCGGAAAAAATCGCCAAACTACAGACCGAATTTGATGTACAAAAAAAAGAAGCCCTGATTGCTAAACAGCAACTGGATCTGCTCAAACGGAATTTCCTCCTTTATGCGGCGGGAATCGCCACTTTCCTCCTCGCCCTGTATTTTGTATTCCGGTTCAGAAAATACAAACGAAAACAACAGCTGTTGATGGAAGAAAAGAAACAGCAACATGCCCTCCAGGTAAAAGAGGCGGAAGAAAAAGAACGAAAAAGAATTGCGGCTGAACTGCATGATAACCTGGGGGTACAGGCCAATGCGATCCTGTATAACAGCAGTCAGCTTTCGGCAGGAACAGGAAACACAGTACAGATTGCCAATGACCTGCAGGAAACCGCCAAGGAAATGCTGTTGAATCTGCGGGAAACTTTATGGGCAATGAAAAACTCGGATGTAAATGCCGTACAACTCTGGCTGCGGGTCATCAACTTTATGCAACAGATGGGTCGTCATTATACCGACATCCAGTTTAAAGTATCAGGCACCGCACCCAAAGACTTAATCATTCCGGCCAACCGGGCCCTGCATATCGTACTCGTTATCCAGGAAACCGTCAATAACTCCGTCAAACATGCCCGGGCCACAACCATCATTGCACAAAGTATTTTACAGGAAACGGACTGGACGATTTTACTGCAGGATGACGGTACCGGATTTGACCTGGAAAAAGCACAAACAAAGGAAGACCGTTATGGTCTTAAAAATATACAGGAACGCGCATTGGCCGGTGAATTCAGTTGCCGGATAAGTGCTGAACCGGGTAAAGGGACCCTGACCACTTTACAGATCAGTCACAGCCGTTAGCGGTACAACCAATGCCTGTCAACATTCTCAATTACTTTCTTATATTTAATTATGATCAGAGTAGCCATTGCCGACGATAAAATTTACAACCGGAAGGTCATTGTGGACAAACTGGCCCGTACTGCATTATTTTCCCTCGTATTCCAGGCGGCGGATGGCAATGAGTTTTTGCAAAAGATGCGGGAGCTGAAACAGGAAGAACTCCCGCATATTGTACTGATGGACCTGGAAATGCCGGAAGTGGATGGAGTATCGGCTATCGGTACGGCTTCGGCCCTCTACCCTTCCGTAAAATTTGTCGTACTGACTATTTTCGATGATGATGATAAAATATTCAGGGCCATCCGGGCGGGTGCCTGCGGTTACCTGCTCAAGGAAGAAAGCGGGGAAGTGATTACCGATATGCTGATGAATCTCTGGGAAAACGGGGCCGGACCAATTTCTCCCAGCATTGCCTATAAAATTCTGCAAATGGTGCAACAGCCAGTGGCTGTTACTGACGAAAAAAATAAGGCAGAGAATATATTTCAACTGAGTGACCGTGAACTGGAAATCCTGCAACTTTTATGTGAAGGACTGGAGTATAAGGAAATCGGCAACCGGATTTTCATCAGTGCCAATACCGTAAAGAAACATTGTATCAGTATCTATCAGAAACTGCATGTCAACAGTAAGGCCCAGGCCCTGCGGATCGCCTATACCAAAGGGCTGGTATAACCGTTAAACCATATGGCATTAATCCAGTTCCCCGGCCTGCATCATCTTGTAAATCGTACTCTTTCCGATATCCAGGGCATTGGCAGCTGCCACCACATCATTATTATGTTTTTTCAGGTATTGCTTCACAATATCACAGGTATACTGACGAAGTGTTTTATTCTCCGTGATAAATAAATCATCCCGTTTGCCCTGGGAAAAAGTAATGTCTTCTTCCCGGATCTCATTGTCTTCACACATTACCACCGCCAGATCAATCACGGCTTTCAACTCCCGCACATTTCCCGGAAAGGGATGGCTCATCAGTTTGTCGCGGGCTTCCTTACTGAACTGGATGGTACCGAGATTATTTTCTTTGGCAAATTCATCCGCAAAATGCTTCGACAATAAAAGAATATCGTTTTCCCGCTCCCGCAACGGAGGCAATACGATGGGCAACCCCATAATCCTGAAATACAGATCTTCCCTGAAATTCCCCCTCTGTACTTCCTGCGCCAGATTCTTATGCGTAGCAGTGACCAAACGGATATCCAGTTTTATTTTTTCATTTCCTCCGACCCTCACCACTTCCCGCTCCTGCAATACGCGCAGCAGTTTACTCTGAAGACTCATATCCATCTCCGCAATTTCATCCAGAAAAATAGTACCGCCATTCGCTTCTTCAAACTTGCCGGGTTTTCGGCCTACGGCCCCGGTAAAAGCCCCTTTCTCATGTCCGAATAATTCACTTTCGATCAGCTCCCTGGGGATGGCGGCCATATTCACAGCAACAAAATTCTTTTTCTTCCGGTCACTGTTGTAATGAATTGCTTTAGCCACTACTTCCTTACCCGTACCGGTTTCCCCATTGATGAGGATATTAATATTGGTCTTTACCGCTTT
>JAKQJH010000288.1 GCA_029561255.1 Bacteroidota bacterium
CCGGCCCAGGTACCATCGTAGGCGGCTTTGGGAATAGAATGATATTGGGAAGAAGCGCCGATTATATACGTGATCAGGCATTCATTATAGCCCCAAACCGGAAAATTCATATCAAAGCCGTTATTGGGACTCCAGTGCCAGTAGAGTTTGGGTTGTCCGTTGGTATGCCAGTTCCAGTTGGCGGCACCCCAGATCTGGTTGATCCGTTTACGGAGGTATACTTCCCGGGGGGTGTTGCCGGTAAAGTACTCCCGGGCACAGAGTAAGCCCATCAGCAGGTAGGAGGTCTCTACAATATCAGCGCCATCATCGAGACGGTCAAACTTAATCGTCTTGCCGGTTCTGCCGTTCATGAAATGCGGATAGATGCCATGATAGCAATCGGCATTAATCAGGAAATCGGTAATCTGAATCAGGCGTCTAACTGCCGTATCCCTGCCGATCCACTTGCGGTCCACAGCCACCACGGTACTCATGATACCAAAACCGGTACCACCTATGGCCCCGGCATCCGGTCCGAAAACAGTCTTACTGAAATTGGGTTCATCCCATGCTTCATTGATATAATCCCAGTAATGTTCCGCCAATACAGTATTGCTCCTTTCCAAGGCCAGTCCGCTGTACGGATGGGCTCCATGCCAGAAAAAACGGAAGGTTTGCTTCTGTACCAGCTCCAGCAACTGTTCATCATTCAGATTTTTAATAATGCCGGAGGGTGCAATACTGTCCGGACCATCCCCGTATTTCCCCTTGGTGAGTGACAGGGCCGTCTTCCCCTGTGAAAAGCAGGAGGCTGCGATCAGTAATACACTGCAAATGGTAATCAATCGTTTTTTAATCATAACGGTGTTTTATCGTATCAATGTAGTGGTTCCTTTTAAAAAAACTTTTTTCCCATTCACTTCAGTATACTCCAGTGTCCATACATAGACCCCGGTCGTCTGCTCCACCCCGCCTACTCGACCGTCCCATTTCCGGCTCCAGTCACGGCTTTCAAATACCACTTGGCCTCTGCGGTCAAATACACGGAAGTGCAGGTCGGTTACTTTAAATGCATTCAGCGGATAGAGATAATCATTCCGTCCGTCATTATTGGGAGTGAAGCCCGTGGGTACCGCGATATAGCAATTGTCTTCTACCTGTATCAGCTGATACGCTGTATCGGTACAGCCGGCTGTATCCGCAACAGCCAGCCGGGACATATACATGAATTGATTACCCGCTATGTTGTAATACTGGGTAGCGGGTTTTTGTTCCGTTGAACTGATCCCATTTCCGAAATCCCAGTGCCAGGTTTTCAAATGGCCCTGGCTCCTTTCTTTGAACAGCAATGAATCATACACCCTGCAGAGATAAGGCGAAAAATCCATGATGGCTTTTACCGGCACATTATTCCGGATGATCACCTGCACCGAAGCGGTATCTGAACAACCGGATGTATCAGTGACTTTCACGGTATACCGTCCGTTCTTCGCCGGTTTTATAAGTGGGTGTTGCAGGGCGCTGCCGGTAACTCCGTCACCGGTCCATGCATAACTGATACCGGGACTGGCATGCAGGGAAACTGTGTTTCCTATACAAATTGCCGTATCCGGCCAGGCGCGAACATCTGTACCGATGATTTTCACCCGGATAGAATCCATAGTTATGCAACCACCCCAGCTGGATACAGCTATATAATACACACCACTGTCTGCAAGTGTGCTGTAATAAATTGAAGGGGTGGGTACATTATCATAAAAACCATTGGGGCCGTTCCATTCATAACTGGCTGCTCCATCTGCTTTAAATAACAAGGGCAGTCCCGAGCAAACCGGCGAATTACTGCTGATGGTATAACCGGCAGGTGGTCCCTGAATTTCCACCCGGAGTTTATTGGATACCACCCGGCAGGCCGGATTGGTAATCATACTCAGATCTGCACCACTCAGCCTGTAATAAAAAGTATCCGGCAGTGTATAGGTTTGTGTGAGTAACGGGCTGGTGGCACCGGGAATATCGGTCCAGGTGGCGCCGGAATCCATACTTATTTGCCACTGCAAGGCAGGATTATTGTAATATGGCTCCATGGTACCGCTGAATGTAATTGTGGGATGCTGCTGATAGCAGGCCGCTTTCACTGTATTATTCGGTTCGCCGGGAAACTGAATATTCATAGCGGCCCCTTTTGGACGAAGCCGGATATCATCAATAGCAAAATCCTCCGCACAATCATAATATGTCGTCAACAGGTCAATCCGTAAGACCAACCTGCCTGTAATGGCCGGCATATTGAGCCAGATACCGAATTCGCCAAACTTATAGCCCATAAACGGATTGGCAAAAGAGATCCCGTTTCGTATAGTGTCTGTCACCAGGATCTGACCGGCTTCGGTTTCCAGTGAAAATGCAAGCCGTGGAAAGAAATGGGAGCCCGGACAGGTAACGGGTCTGTCTACATTTATAATAGCCGCTGAAAAAAAATAATCAATTCCCGGACAAAGGGATTGCTGTACCGTATCCATATACAACAGGCGCGAACCGGTTGCCACGGTATTGTTCACCAGCATCAGGTTGCCTTCAGCATGGGTCATATCATAGGTGCTGTTCTGATCATTTGATAGCGGAATCCATTCATCATTGAAGCAACTGCCTGCAGGTACCCGTTTGATAATAGAATAATATCCGGGAGGCGGGCAAAGGGTGGTACTGCGCTGAAGGGAGGTGCGACCCTGGGGCAAGGCCGGCCCGATAACTGCCTCTCCTTTGGGAGAAATCCCGAAATGCTGCCAGTATACCGGTGCACCAAAACCCTGCTGACCTCTTGCAGCAGTGCCAACAAACAGCAGGTGTAAAAATATTAATATCGTTTTCCTGGCCGTATACATTCAATACCCCGGGGCTTGTTTCAATGTGAGGCGGGACTGGTAAACCCGAGTCGCTTTATTCCGGTTTGAATTTCCGGGCAGCTCATAAAGAGATTCCACAACAGTCCGCTCCGGTAATTTTCTATCATTACAATAATGGGGCCCTGGTCAATCGCCAGGTGAGAAGAGGCTACCCAGTTTTTTGATTCGTTGAAAGCATCCACAAAACCATACTCACTCCAGATTTTATCACCGAGATCAGTATAAAAATGACGTAATGCCTGCATCGAATATACGGGTGTGTAAGGGAATGCGCTCAGCGCGGCTGTTGGGGAAATGGTGCCAAGGTCCTCGGTGGGGGAATGCGCGGCATATCCATTATAGGTATCACTGGCCGTTAAGCCCCAGCAGTTTTCACCATAGCCTTTAAATTTATTTGGATTACGTACACAATGTTCCCGGTTAATCAGGGTATGGTTCAGGTTTTGTTCCCAGTAATCAGCGTACCGGTCTTTTAATCCTCGCGGATCAAGGCCCAGGAAAGAATACTGTGAGAAAAACAATGGGCCCCCATAATCAAATCCAAGCGGGAGTTTGATATCATAAAATGATTTCCCGTTTTTGAAGAAATTACTCTCCGCCCAGCCCCGGTGATACACGGCCGGAGATACACTGTATTTTTCATTGGGAGATGAAGCCGCGAGAACATACATGATCAGGCATTCGTTGAATCCCCGTACAGGAAAATTCATGGCCCATCCGTTATTCGGATTCCAGTGCCAATACAATACTTCCTGTCCGCCATTGGTAAACCAGTTCCATTCAATATCCGGCCACATCCAGGATATCCGGTTACGCAATTCTGTTTCAGTGGCATTGGTGCCAGTGAAATACTGACGGGCACATAACAATCCCTGAAATAAGTAAGAAGTTTCCACCAGGTCAGCCCCGTCATCTTTTCGGCTGAACGGGATTGTTTTGCCGGTGGCGCCATTTAACCAATGTGGAAAGGCTCCGTGATAGCTATCTGCTTTCAGTAAAAAATTAATTAGTTTAAGGAGGAATTTTGCCGCTGTATCGCGGCTGATCCATTTTCTTTCAGTGGCTACGATTACGCTCATAACCCCAAAACCTGTTCCGCCGGTGGTTACCGTTTCCTCACCATAGCCATAACTTTCATTACTTCTTTCCCTGGCCATCCCGGAGACCGGATGAGCAAAATCCCAGAAATAACGAAATGTCTGTTTTTGGACCAGGTCAAGCAGCGCACTGTCCGTTAAGTTTTTGGGTCGGCCTGCCGGATTGAATAGCGGGTCAGTCTTTTGTCCCTGAGCCGGCAAAAGTAACAAGGCCATAACCCCGGTAAGAAGTTGTCTCTTTATTCGCATAAGATGTTCTTGATTCAGGAATAGATCTTCACAGGTATGGCGCACTAAAACCAAGGGATAACATCCCGGTTTTTACTTCCGGACAACTGGTAAACAGGTTCCACAACAAACCGCTGCGGTGATTTTCAAGCATGATGATAACAGGCCCCTGGTCAATTGCCAGAAAAGAAGTGGCAAACCAGGTATCCCTTAATGAAAAGGCATCCACGAAACCATACTCTTTCCATATTTTATCACCGAGTACATAATAAAAGAATTTCAAAGCGGCCATAGACTGGTCAGGTGTATACGGAAAAGACGCCAGGGCGGCTGTAGGCGCAATCACCCCCCTGTCGTTGGTGGGTGAACTGGCCGTATAGCCATTAGGTATGTCACTGGCCGTAAGTCCCCACACTGAATCACTGTACCCTACGCCGGCAGCCTGGTTACGGCGGCAATATTCATAATTGATCAGCGTATGGTTGCGTGTATGGGTTGCATAATTAGCCCAGCTATCGGTCAGCCCGTTAGGGTTGATGCCAAGGAACGAGTATTGTGCCAGGAAAAGAGGACCTCCCTGGGCCGGCCCCAGCGGTAATGTATATCCGTAATATGAATTACCGTTCACAAACCCTGCCCCGCCATTAGCCGCCCAGCCATTGGTATATACGACTGCCGGTATTCCATGTGTGGTGGACGAAGCCGCTAATACATAGGTAATCAGGCATTCGTTCCAGCCACGGATTTGCATGTTCATCGCCCAGCCTTTATCGGGACTGTAATGCCAGAACAGCGTATTCTGTCCCCCGTTGCGGAACCAGTCCCATTCCACATTATTATACAGGGTATTGATATCAGATCGCAGGGTGGCTTCAGCTGCATCCACCCCGTTAAAATACTGGCGGGCGGTCAATAAACCCATCATCAGGTAAGATGTTTCCACGAGGTCAGCCCCGTTATCATTACTGCTGAATGGAATAATCGCGCCGGTGTTTCCATTCAACCAATGGGGGAATGCCCCTTTTACTTTAACAGCTGTGTTTTTCAGAAAAGAAACCATCGTTTGCAGACGGGCCAGTCCCTGTGCCCGGGTAATGAACCCGCGGTTGATTCCGGTTACAATGGCCATGACCCCGAAGCCTGAACCACCGGAGGTAACCAGGTCACCAGAAGTATTACGTTCACGAGACAGTCCGCTCACCGGGTGCGCAAAATCCCAGAAGTATTTAAACGTGGTTTGTTGAATTTTATCAAGCAGTTCATTATCCGTCAGTAAAGGAAATTTCCTGGAGGAATCAATCTGTGTAACAAGTACTTTATCAATGCTGCCGGAAAGGGATCCCCCTGCTGCAGATTTAACAGAATTGGTCAGCTTAAACTGGTATTTCGTAATACCAGCCAGCGTCGAATTGGGTTGTATCAGTAGTACGGAATCGCCTTGTTGATAGGAAAGTGTATTGGGAACTGTAATTCCGGCAGGATCCGTGAAAGAGATGGCACCCGCTACGGTTGTCCGCATCAACGGGGCGGAAAATACAATTTTCAGCACTGGTTGACGGGATGCTCCATAATGAAGGTCATCAAATGTCCGGCTGTCCACCCAGTTGCTGCGTATCGTTAATGCAGCGGGTGGGGTGGGTGGCGGAGGAGGTGAATTCTTATCTCCGCAACTCATCAGTAAAACAAGTACTATAAATACAGGCAAGGAGCTCTTCATGATCGGATCCCGGGTTATTTGATGATATACGTATTTATTGAATGAGCCTTTACCTGCGCTTCAGCTGCTTTCCCATTGATCCAGAGAAATACCGGCGAAGTATTGTTTCCCTGGTTCATGACAATCACCACAACCGTTCCGTCCGGATTAAGGAAGGCGGTGGACAATAACTGGCTGCGGCTGGGACTGCTGATAATGCGTTTGGCGCCCGGTTGAATGAATTTGGAAAAGTGTCCGATATAATAATAGGCATTGGTATAAATAAGCTGACCTGTGCGGGTATCCCCGTGAACAGGGGCAAAACAGAAATTCTGCACATGGTTGGGACCTCCGGTTTCATCCAACAGGATATTCCAGTCCGTAAATCCGACCATCCCATTATTGAAGTCATTAATCATACTGCGTCCATACTCTTCCCCTAATACCCAGGCATTGTAACGGGCTGCATTGAAACTCTCCGCACAACCTTCCGTAAACATGATATTCTTATCAGGGTATGCTTCATGCACCCTGCGCAGGTTATCATACATCGGCTGACCGCCACTCCAGTCCTCATACCAGTGAAACCCAATTCCCCAGGCATATTTAGCCGCTTCAGGATCATCAAAATAAGTGCGGGCCCGCTGATAAATGAGATCACGGTTATGGTCCCATACAATGATTTTCTTATCCTGCAGCCCTTCTTTATGCATGGTAGGCCCCAGGTGATTTTTCAGAAAATCCCTTTCTTCTTCTGCTGTATAAATACAACTTTCCCAGCGTTGTGTGGCCATGGGTTCATTCTGTACGGAGATACCCCACATCGGTATTCCCTCCTTCTTATACTCTTTGATAAACTTTGTATAATACATGGCCCAGCTGTCGTAAAATTCTGGTTTCAGTTTACCGCCATGCAGCATATCATTGTTGCTCTTCATCCAGGAGGGTGGGCTCCAGGGACTGGCAAATAAATTCAGTTTGCCACCGGCTGCTTTCATCGCTTCTTTTATAAAGGGGATCTTATACTTCCGGTCATGTTCAATATTGAACGACTTCAGCTCTTTGTCCCCGTCCTGAACATAGGTGTACATATCACTGCTGAAATCGCAGCTATTGATATTGGTTCTGGCTACGGTATAGCCGATACCGGTTTCTTTATCAAAATAGGCTTTCAGGAATTCCGCCTGTTTGTCTTTCGGCAGTTTATAAAAAGTTTCTGCAGAGGCGTCAGTCATGGCCGCACCGGTTCCAAAATAGGTCTGGAAGGTTTTTTGCGGATCCACAAAAACGATGACCTCATTTTCAAATGGCTGCGCCTTTTCTTTAAAAGTGAGGGTATCCGTAAGGGATAAACGCAGATCAGAACTGTCTGCCGTGGTCCAGCTGATTACTTTTTTCCCATCGGTTGAGAAAGGGGTGCCGGAAACTGGTGCATTTTCATTATTGTCAGGCTTATTATTACAGGAAAAAGCCAGTACAGCCAACAGGAGAAGTGAGGAATATTTTAACATGACTTATGATTTAATATATTACCAGATATATGTTGCTACAGCATTTCCGGGGATGCTAACCACCGCCCATTTGCCTTTATATTTCAGATTTACGTTTACAGCTGCCCCGTTTTCATTCACCACCAGCATCACTTTTTTCCCGTCAGGCCTGATAAAAACCACATTGGAAACCGTTGAACCCGTTGAGCTTTCTATACGAACGGATCCGGGTGTAACAAACTTAGAAGCGTGGGCCACTATATAATAACTCACATTTTTACTTGCCACAGAACCGCTGATAGTTACAGCACCCTTGCACTCAGAACAACCACCTGGAGTATGTGGCTGGTAATTGGGGTCACTGGCCAGGTTCCATTCAAGTGCCACTTTGCTCCAGTTGCGCATCGAACCAATGATCACATTTTTTATATGCCACTTCAGGTCGCCGTCAAAACTGCCGTTAGCACCGGTCCATTGTTCTGTAAAATAAAGGTTCTTATCCGGGTGAGCAGCGTGCACGCCTGACATCGCCCCGATTTCTCCTTCATATAAGTGAAATGCACTCCCATCTACAAAGGCTTTGGCTGCAGGATCATCCATTATCGTGATCGGGTAGTTCGGATTATTACAGTTATGATCCCATACCACAATTTTTGTTGTAATCCCCGCATTCCGGAAAGCCGGACCAAGGTGATTCTTTACAAACTCCCCCTGCTGTAAGGCAGACATCACCATACTGGGGTTATTGCCTCCATGTTGAGGCTCATTCTGTACGGTGATGGCATGCAGGTTTATTCCTTTTGCAGCCATTGCCTGGATATATTTCACAAAATACTGAGCATAAACACTGTAATACTCCGGCTTCAGGCTGCCACCAATGCTGCTGCCATTATCTTTCATCCAGACAGGTGCACTCCAGGGAGAGCCCATGATCTTCAGATTCGGGTTGATAGCCAGGATCTTTTTTAAGACCGGAATCAGATCCACTGTGTCTTTAGACAAACTGAAGTTTGACAAGGAGAGGTCTGTCTGACCAGCTGCAAGGTCGTCATAACTAAACACAGCTGCATCCAGATCGGAGGCCCCGATACTGATGCGGATATAACTTACACCGATGCTGCTCTCCCCGGCACCAAAAAATTCGTTCAGCAGTGAATTCTTAGATGCCTCATCCATTTTATTGATCAGGAAAGCACTACCCCCGGTAAGCGAATAGCCAAACCCATCTACCGTCTGAAAAGTTTTTGTGCTGTCGATTTCGATGATGGAATTATTATTAGCATCAGTGCTAAAAACGAATGAAGTGGATTGCTTTTGCAGGGTGGCGGTCTGGTCAGACCTGGTTATCCAGTATTCCGCGTTCACCGTTTCACTGTTGTTGTTATTTCCCCCTGCGTTATTCTTGGAGCAATTAGACGACATTGATACCACCCCTGCCAGGAGGAATAAAGAAAGGCTCATTCTGGTTTTCATGATGTAGATGTATTGAAGTAAAGTTGCCTAGTTTTTCTTTAAAAATACAAGGGGGCCATTATTACGGGCTATCACCAAAAGTGAGTCGCCGGTCCCGGTACGCACCCAGTCAATATCCCTTGCTTCCCCCTTAAAATTGTTCATAATATTATGCGCACCGGCTGCAGTCCCATCCTTTGCAAAACTGAACTGCAGGGGCTGCATGGCATCATAACGGCCCTCATAAGGTATCACCCCGTAGTAGTTTCCTGCGGCAAGAATACGGACACCCTCCTTGCCTGATGCCAGGTTCATACACATTAATGGTGCTGCTTGTGCAGCATCTGCCATATCAGAACGGGTAAAATTTCCTTTCCCGTTATTGATAAAACAGGAAGAGGACAAGGTTTCCGCCTGAAGTGTTGTGTAATCTTTAAAAAGATCGTAAAACATATACTGAACAGTTTTGCCGGCCACATCACTGTAATTCAAATAGGCCTTTTTTAACACCGGGAGGGATCGCTCCAGTTCATCTTTTGCCAGGAAGGTATACTCCTTTTTATCAATAGTATAACACAGAATCTGCTCCACTGTCCCGTTATTATCAAAATCCTTCATAAATAGTTTCAGGGGGCCGTTCTTACCGGCCCGGAATTTTGAATTATGCCCCCAGTTACCGGCCAGCAGATCCGTGTACCCATCGCCGTTTACATCTGCGGCAAATAAACTTTGCCAGAGACCGGTGGAACCCGGGATCGCGGTTTCGGTAAATACCCCTTTTTTATTAATAAATATTTTAAGGGGCATCCATTCACCGGTTATCACCAGATCGGGCCAGCTGTCTTTGTTAACATCTGCAAAAACAGCAGCTGTCACCATTCCGGCTTTCTGCAGGAATATAGTATTCCGTTCAGCCATGTCAAATGTGGCATCTCCCCGGTTTAGATATAAATAGGAGTTTACCGGCTGTCCATAGCCGGTCTGGTTTGCTAAGTTGCCAATAAAGAAATCCATATCCCCGTCCTTATCTATATCTGAAACAGCAATACAGGATTTGCTTTCATACTGTACAGGGAATGCCAGTTCTTTCTTCTTAAAATTGCCATTCCCGTCATTTATGTATAAGCGATCTTCTCCCTGCCGGCTGGTTGCCAGGATTTCATTCCCCCCGGTAATCACCAATAAATCGGGATGACTGTCACCATTCGCATCAAAAAAAGCCGCATCCACATCTTCGCTTTCTTTATTGAGATCGAAATCCGGTTGCAGGGAAGCAGAAAAGCGGCCATCGGCTCCCTGTATCATCAGTACCCCGGATTCACCTTTTCCACTGCAAACATAGATGTCATCCAAACCGTCACCGTTCACATCCGCAACGGCCGTTTTGGGGCCTCGTGCGGAAAGCGTGTGAGGAATAAGGTATTGGATATCAAAATCATTGAATTCATTTTCTTTATGCCGCCATGGATTTCCCATTGAGGATGTTATATCACTATAGCCGGTTTGAGCGGGTGGGAAAAAGGCTGAATAATCAAAATGTCCGGTTGCATCGTTCTGTTCAAGTACCAGGCTCTTATTGGCCGGCAATTGTTTTAAAAGTTGCATCCGCTGATCGGGCCAAACCACCAGGATACTGTCTGCCTTAACAGCCTCCCCTAGTCCAAAATGAAGGCGGGGTTCCACAGATGACTGAAACCCACGGGTTGTCATCAGTTGCTGGTATTGCAGCTGGCCACCGGCCCACAGGTAAATTTTAGCGCCGATCCCAAACCGGTTCATACTGTCACCGGAAAAGCGGATACCCAGCTGGTTCCCCGGATTGCTGTTATTGCGTAAAACAGTCGCTTCCGCATCAAGGCAATTGATTACCATATCAAGGTCTCCGTCATTGTCAAAATCCGCATATACGGATCCGTTATAAAATCCCTTCAGATTGCCGGTGCCCCATTCCTCGCTCATATCCCTGAACGTATATTCATTTTCATTCCGGAAAAAAAAGGGATGCGAACTTCCTTCCGGCATTGCGTCAATGGTTTCCTTATCGAATTTGTCTGTATAGTTCAGCCCCTTATTCACTTCCTGGGCCGATACAAACCGTATATAATCCAGGTCCACCGGCCTTTTTACAATACCGCTGGAAATAAAAAGATCTTTCCGGCCATCATTATCGAAATCGGCAAACAACGGTGCCCAGCTCCAGTCAGTCGCAGAAATACCAGCCTGCAGCGCTATATCGCTGAAGCTGTTTCCGTTTCCATTGTTTTGCTGTAAAACATTGCGTGAAACCTGGTGCTGGTATCCGTTTTTCTCCAGTTTGAACCGGTAGATATCAGGATTTTCATCACTGCCATATGTTTTCATTGTCTTTTCATCCGGAGGCAGCATATCCACTGTTATGATATCCGGCTGGCCGTCATTATTATAGTCATTAATATCATTGCCCATGCTGAACCGGCTGTAATGCCCGAAATGAGCCGCTCCGTTTTCTGTAAATGTGCCATTCCCGTTATTGAAATAACAATAGTCATTCTCATGAAAGTCATTTCCGATATAGATGTCCTCCCACCCGTCATTGTTCAGGTCAGCTACGGACAGCCCAAGACCATACCCGAGATTACTCTGGTAAATACCGGCTTCTTTTGAAACATCCGTGAAACGGCCGGTGGCTTTGAGGTCATTCCGCAGCAGGACATCCCCGGAAAGCGGATCATACTTACGCCGGCTGGCTGTATCCACTACGTTGGCATGCGGCCGGTCCGACTGATTCAGGATATAACAATCCAGATCGCC
>JAKQJH010000292.1 GCA_029561255.1 Bacteroidota bacterium
CCGCCCCGGATCAATGAAGGACCGGTACAGATGCAGATCACATCCCTGGATTACTCTTCCTTCCTCGGCCGTATCGCCGTAGGTAAAGTAAGCCGTGGTGTACTGAAAGAAAACCAACCCGTGGTACTGATGCAGGCCGATGGCAGCATTAAGAAGACCCGCGTAAAAGAATTATACGTGTTTGAAGGCATGGGCAAAAAGAAAGTAACCGAAGTAATCGCCGGTGACCTTTGCGCCGTGGTAGGAATCGAGGATTTCAATATCGGAGATACCATTGCTGATGCAGAAAATCCCGAAGCCTTACCGGTGATCAGTGTGGATGAGCCTACTATGAACATGCTCTTCTCCATCAACAACTCTCCTTTCTATGGTAAGGATGGTAAATTCGTTACCTCCCGTCACCTGCGTGACCGCCTGATGAAGGAAACCGAAAAAAACCTGGCCCTGCGTGTGGAAGATACCGATAGTGGTGATAGCTTCCAGGTATATGGTCGTGGTATCCTTCACCTGGGTATTCTTATCGAGACCATGCGTCGGGAAGGATATGAGCTGACCATCGGACAGCCGCAGGTAATTATCAAGGAAGTAAACGGAGTCAAATGTGAGCCGTTTGAGAACCTGGTGGTGGATGTACCCCAGGAATTTGCAAGTAAGGTAATTGACCTGGTAACCCGTCGTAAAGGCGAAATGCACGTGATGGAAACCAAGGGCGAAATGCAACACCTGGAATTTGAAATTCCTTCGAGGGGGCTGATTGGTCTTCGTTCCACCATGCTGACCAATACCGCGGGTGAAGCCGTTATGGCCCACCGTTTTGTTGAATACAAACCCTGGAAAGGCCCGATTCCCGGCAGAAATAACGGGGTGCTGATCTCTAAATTCCAGGAAAGGACCACCGGATATTCCATAGATAAATTACAGGACCGTGGTACCTTCTTTGTGGATCCGGGAGAAGATGTATACTCCGGACAGATCATTGCGGAAAATATCAAACCCGGCGACCTGGTGGTGAATGCAACAGAAGGAAAGAAACTGACCAACCACCGTGCCAGCGGAAGTGACGATGCCACCCGTATCGCTCCTAAGACACAGATGTCACTGGAAGAATGTATGGAGTATATACAGCAGGATGAGTGTATCGAGGTAACGCCCAACTTTATCCGGATGCGTAAAGTCATCCTGAATGAAGACGATCGTAAAAAAGTGCAGAAGAGAATGGAAGCAGATGCAGTGTAAGCTGTGAAATGATATAGAGAGGCTGTCCTAAAGGGCAGCCTTTTTTTTGGCCACGAAAGACCACGAAAAGGCACGAAAAAAAATACAAGCCACGGATAACACGGATTTGCACGGATGGCCCCCTAAATCCCCCGAAGGGGGACTTCAGACTCCGATAGATTGCAAATACTTTTTATCAATGCTTTGCGTATTTGTATCCCGCAAAGCTTAAAAGACTTTTCCTTAAACGGAGTGTCTTATAAATCTTAGCGGGAAATTTTTACGCAAGACTAAAAGAAAGAAATGTTTAAAGCTTTTGGGTCTTCGAAGTCCCCCTTTGGGGGACCTGCCTATCGGACAGGCAGGTTTAGGGGGCCATTATACCCTCTTCCCGGTATAGACAAAATGGCCCCGGCATACTACATTTGATAAAATACTTTTTATGCCATTCCGTATACTCTTTCTTTTTCTCCTTGGCTTTTCCTGCACAGCCATACAAGCCCAATGCCTTTCCGGCAACTGCACCGATGGCTTTGGTAAGTTTAAATATAAAAACGATAACATATATGAAGGCAATTTCAAAGGCGGCTATTGTAACGGTAAGGGTAAAATGTTTTATTCAAACGGGGAATTCTATGAAGGCGACTGGGTCAATGGCACCTGGAACGGGAAGGGGCTTTATACCTGGAAGGACGGACGAAGATTTGAAGGTCAGGTAAAGGATGGTTATTTTGATGGGTTTGGGATTTATTTCATGACAGACAGTAACCGGTATGAAGGCAACTGGAAAGTGGGCAGTTTTGAGGGTACCGGGAAATACTTTTTTAAAGACGGCAGGTATTATGATGGTGGCTGGTTGAAAGGCAAGAAATCGGGGAAAGGGAAATTTACCTGGCCTGATGGGGGAAGTTATATCGGCGATTGGAAAGAAGATAAGTTTGAGGGAGAAGGCAAACGCATTTATAACGACAGCAGTGAATATGAAGGAAGCTGGGTAGCCAGTGTGCAACAGGGTAAAGGGCGGTATGTATACAATAACGGGGATGTATATGCGGGGGAATTTAAAGAAGGAAAAAGAAGCGGGTTGGGTAAATATGTGGTGAAAGCAGATGGTCAGGTTTATGAAGGAACTTATCTGAACGGGCAGCCCGAGGGGAAGGGTAAACTGGTGATGGGGAATAAGGATCGTTATGATGGGGACTTCAAAAACGGATTGGCCGATGGCTATGGTATCGGGGAGTATACGACCGGAAAGCGATATGAAGGCGAATGGAAAGAAGGAAACTGGAACGGTAAAGGGAAAGCTACCTGGAAAGATAGTTCAAGTTATGAGGGACAATGGGTGAAAGGAAAAATGCAGGGAACGGGCACTAAAATTTACAAAGGCGGGGACCGCTATACCGGCAACTGGTTTGAAGATAAGATAGAAGGGCAGGGCGAGTATACCTGGAAAAACGGGGATGTATATACCGGTCATTTCACCAATGAAAAAATGTCGGGACAAGGAAAAAAAGTGTACAAGGATGGCTCCGTCTATGAAGGATCCTGGCTGTTTGGATTATATAGCGGGAAAGGTGTACTGAGTTGGCCAAACAAGAACCGATATGAGGGCAATTTCTCAACTGGGGTGGCTTTGGGGAATGGGGCTTTTTACCGAAACGGGGTGCTGTTGTTTGAAGGCAATTTCAACGGAACCAGTACGTATAGTACTGCCACTACCTGGCTTTTAACAGATGGCCGCTTTGCCCGGCGTACCACTTATACTGATGGTTCCATCTTTGAGATTTGGCATCCGGATCAGTCGATGTTTATCGGCAGCATCATCGACATAGGTTATAATGGATCCATTAGTGAAATCAAGCCACGTGAAGGCTCCTTGTTGTACGCAACGGGTAAGGTGATTAGCGGAAAATGGGAAGACGGAACGATTAAGCAACCCACATATCAATACCAGATGAAAATGTCGGAGGCGGTCCCTGAGTATGTAAAAGGCCGGATCTATTATGCGTATTCAAAATATGCGGATGCCTTGAAATCATTCAATAAAGCCATCGGCGGAAACCTGAAAGAGGATAGTGTGTATTTATTCAGGGGTGCGGCATATTATGGCCTGAAATTATATGATTCTGCCCGTGCGGATCTGACCACACTATTAAAGAAACAGGCTAAAAACAAAGAAGGGATTACCTGGAGGGCCAAAACCTTACTGTCGCTGAAAGACACTACAGCCGCTTTAGCTGATTTTTCAACCTATATTAAGAATTTCCCCGGCGACTCCACCGGCTACTGGCAGCGGGGGGTTATTTATCATAATGTAAAGAATTATGATGCAGCGGTTAAGGATTATACCACATACCTGCAACGCACTAAAGCCCGTAACGAAAACGTATATTATTACAGGGGAATCTGTTACGAACATCTTGGTAAGAAAACAGAAGCCTGTGCGGATTTCGAAACAGCCAAAAAAGGAGGAAATAAGAATGCGGATGCCCAGATCAAAAAACTTTGTGGCAATCCCGGCTAAGCAAAAAAGAAGGGTTTTTCCGAACTTCCGGACCGCCATTTCGTTGTATTTTTGCTCCTCAGTTACAACGTATGAAGAAAAGCCTGATAATTGGTTTAGTGATAGTGGCCGGACTCCTGCTGGCAGGTCCGGAAGCAGTTGCACAATGTTCGATCTGTACCAAGACCGCCCAGCAACTGGGTGAAGGTCCGGCCAAAGGGATGAATACAGGTATCCTGTACCTGGCTTTTGCCCCGATGGCCATTATTGGTTTTCTCGCCTATCGCTGGATAAAAAATAACCGCCAGGCCTGATCAGCGGATCTGTAATTTTTTTATTTCCCCATCCATATTCAGTAAATAAATTCCTGCTGGCAGGACAGGTAATACCAGGCGGTAACGGGTAGACCGTACTTCTTCCTGTAACAGGGTTCTGCCTGAAAGATCACTGAGTTTTAAAACCGCCGTTGCCGCCTGTTTCCGGAGAATAAATAATTCGGTATTCGCCGGATTCGGATAAAAGGTAAAGGCCGTTGCGGGTTTTATGTGCACCGCTTTGATCGCGGATAAAACAGCAGACTGATCTTTCCGGATCATCCGGACACGGTAATAATGATGACCTGTTATTGTAAGAGGATCGGTCAACTGGTATACTGACTGCCCATCAATCGCTTGTTTTTCGCCGATGAATTCCCAGTTGCCATTGGTTGTTTTTCGTTCAATTCCGAAATGGCTGATGAGTTCCGGATCAGTTACTTCCCATTTCAGCTGTACATTTTCCCGGACTATAGTTGCGTTGAATGTGATAAAATCAGCGGGTAAAATTAATGAACAATAGCTGGCCGGGCTGAATGATCGGGTGAAAGTATAATCAGGGATTACCTGTCCGGCCGTTCCGGCTGCAGCCGACTGTGGCACCGGGTTGCAGGATACATCACGTCCGGATTCTACACCGGCCGCACCGCCGGTTACACTGGTGGTTATGGCTGGCAAACTTCCGGTAAAATAAATAATGCCGCCACTGCCACCACCTCCACCACCAAAGCAACGGCCGATATTGCCCCCGTTATTTGAATTACCCCCATTGCCTCCATTGGCCTCAATGGTAACCGGACCTGTATAGTTACTGATGTGCAGGATAATGGTTCCGCCGGCCCCGCCACCACCGGCCCCATCGGATAAGGAAGATCCACCCGACCCACCGGAAGCATTAATGGACTGGCTGTTGCCAAGCAGGTTATTCGCCCAGATAAAAATAATACCACCCCCATTGGCGCCCGATACATTGGACAACCCATTATTAGAATGACCAGCACCACCCCCACCGCCGGCATAAATTTTTAATCCGCTATTACTGCTCAGACTCCTGCCTGCTTCCCCTTTTAAGGTGGCAGTACAGGCCACCCCGCTGCTGGAATTACCACCCCCGGTTCCGCCTGCATTCAGATTGGCACCCCCACCCCCACTGTTATTATGATTATTACCGCCACCCCCGCCATTGGCCGGTGCACCGCGTCCGCCCGTCTGGTTACTGGCTACATCCGCAATCCCTTCTCCTTTGGCAGCCCCGCTTTGAGGACTCAGGTTAGATGCATTGTACGCGTACCCGCTGGCAGGTAAGGCATCACTACAAGTGCCATTGCTCTGTTGGAAGTTACCGCCGCGGTAACCACTGGCACCTGCATAAACCGGTGCATTTAAGATCAGGTCCTGTTCCGTATAGATCGCGATCACCCCGCCGGTTCCGGTGCTGTTATTCCAGGGTGTTGCTTTAACAGTATCTGTTACGTTTGCGGATACATATCTGGCGAAGGGAACCAATTGCACTTTACCGGTGGCAGGCGTGTATGTATTTTCTAATATATGAAAAAGAAAAACAGAATCGCCGATGATTGAACAGATCGTACCGGTTTCATAATTGCCGGCATCATTGAGGGCCGTCACCGTTCCAAAACTGCTGTTATTGGTAGTAGTGATCGTGGCCCCTTTCATTTGTATTAACAGAATGGGATCATTGACGGTTAGTCCCGCCGTACTGCTGAGACGGATACAGGCTTTGGCGGGAATAATTTCAAGTACACGGTAATAGCTGTTGACCACTCCGCTGATAGCGGTGGTTTGTCCGGATGCAGGGATCAGGACCGATTGAAAGTGAAACCATAAAACGAAAACAAAGAAAACGCGGATGGACCGGTTCCTGTTTTTCATATGATGGGACGTTGGTGTCGAAGTTGATACATCGCTTATTTGCCCGCGATATATTGGTACAGGTTGAAATTTCCTTGCTCCAAAGCCGTTTCAATTTCCGCTTTCAGCCTGCTTTTTGAAATATCCTTCATTCTTTTCTGCCCGATCAGGTAATACGCTTTTTCGGCAAGCAGCCAGCTTGTTTTTTCATTAGAGCCGGATGAAACCAGTAACTCTTCAATTTTTTCCGCGAACTCATTGATCCCTTCCTTCCTGGCCGCAACCGTTTTGATCACGGGCACTTCTGCTGTTTTCCGGCTGAAAGAAGGAGCCAGCATCAGGCGCAGATTGCGGACAAACATATCGGCATCCGGACGATCCGCTTTATTGACCACAAAGAGATCGGCTATTTCCATCAGCCCGGCCTTCATGGTTTGAATTTCATCCCCGGCCTCGGGTACTACCACTACAGCAGTAACGTCGGCCAGTCCGGCAATCTCCACTTCACTTTGTCCAACCCCCACAGTTTCCACAATGATATAGTCAAAACGAAAGGCTTTCAACAGGTCTGTTATCTCAATGATCTTCGGGTGCAACCCACCCATGGAACCCCTGGTGGCCAGCGAACGGATAAAAACATTGTCGTTGGTATACCAATCGCTCATCCGTATCCGGTCTCCCAATACCGCCCCCAGGTTAAAGGGAGAGGAGGGGTCTACACAAACTACGGCAACTTTCCGGCCTTTCCCAACGAATACCCCGATTAATGCGTCTACCAGGGTGCTTTTACCTGCACCGGGCGGGCCGGTTATACCGATAATTTTCGAATGGGAGGGTGGGAGAGACTGCAGTAATTTTTCATAGCCCGGGTGTTCGTTTTCCACCAAAGTAATACTCCGGGCCAATGCTTTGCTGTTTCCCTGCTGAACCTGTGCTAATAATTCCTGCCACATAATTTTTGAATGCTATAACTGCAAAAGTAAACAGAACCTGTTTCCCCTTTATTTTTTGCCTTCAGCGGCATTGCGCTGCAACAGGTAAAGTTTACTGTGTTTGAGAAAAGTGAGATGCGCCACATTCCGGGCAATCACGTAACCATAAAATCCATCCCGGAAACCTCCCCGCAGAATGAACCCGGAAAAAAAAGCCCAGCAGGGGTTAAAAAAAATTTTGAACAGGCTAGTCTTTTTGCCACGGTTGAAATAGCTTTCGGCGGAGATGGTGCTGAATTTATTATTCTGTGTGATATGTTCTTCAATCGAGTAGTAAGAATAGTGCAGGATATCTCCCGTAAGATGAACGGTGGGTTGCGGCGATTCAAACTCCACTTTATCATGCGGGTTGGTGCCGCCCCATATGGCCAGTTGCTTATTAAATAAACGCAATTTACGATCAGGATACCAGGCACCATGCCGGATAAACCGGCCACAATAATATGTACAACGGTTCATGGTATAGCCGGCGGCCGGGTTATTGTTTTTGGCGGAGAGTATGGATTGTTGTAAACGTTCATCCAGGGCCTCGTCCGCATCCAGGCTGAGTACCAGGTCATATTCAGCCAGGGCCAGGGCCTTATTTTTTTGCTCAATATAACCCGCAAATGCCTGTTGTACCACCCGGGCCCCTTTTGCAACGGCAATGGCACAGGTATTGTCAGTAGAATGGGAGTCGAGCACAATCACATCATCGGCAACAGACAGTACTGAATCAATACAGCGGCCGATATTGCGCTCTTCGTTGAAGGTGATAATCGCAACCGATAACTTATTCATCTACCCAAAAAATTTTCATATATAATATCGGGTATATTTGTAAAACCCATTAAACTATTGAGGATTGAAGATACCTAATCAAACGATAGCATTTCTTGAAAAATATTTCGATCGCATATTTGTCATTACCCTGGAAAGAGCCGGCGACCGCCAGGTAAAAGTGAAAGAACGGCTGGAAGGATTGACTTTTGAATTTTTTTACGGCGTGGACAAACACGGGCTCAGCTGGGAGAAAGTAAACCAGGAAGGTGTCTATGACGATAAAAAAGCCCGGCAACTGAACCGTTACAGTAAAGGGATGGTGCTGGGACATATTGCCTGTGCGCTTTCTCACCGTAAATTATATCAGCATATTGTGGAAAAAGGTTATCAGCGGGTACTCATATTTGAAGATGATGCCGTGCCTTTGTTTGACAAGGATGGCGAATTACAACAAAGTGTGGAGGAATTGCCTGCAAACTGGGAAGTGATTTATTTCGGCTATAATAAAAATGAAACGGCTACCCCGGCCCTAAAAAGAAAGCAGGCTTTTTACCGGGTCATCAGTCACCTGAAGCTGATTAAATGGTCGCCCCTCATGGTCAGTAACCTGTTGCCAAAGCCTTATTCCCCCCATCTGCAGAAAGCGGGCTTCCATGATCTGACCCATTCGTATGCCGTTACCAGGGAGGCTTGCCTGAAACTGATCCGGGCACAAACACCGGTAGTCTTTAATGCAGATCCGTTGGTTTCACACCTGATTATGAATGGGGAATTAAGTGCTTTTATAACCCGGAAAAAATTCTTTACACAGGAGCAGTTTTTAGATCCGGCACATCGTTCCTTTATCCATCACTGATCAGATGATCCGGTAATTGCGGAAACTGAAGGGGCGAATACCGGTTTTCTTCTCAAACCAGTACAGCAGTCTTTTTTTCAGGGAGAATTTCTTTTGGGTGATATCCAGTTGTACCGCCGGATTGCCCTTGCTCACCCTTTCTTTCATCACGGCAGGGTGCTTGCCCAGAAATTTTTTGAGTGAATCAAAGTCATTGTAGTCAAAAAAGTCCTCTGTTTTCAGGAACTCCTGGAAGCCGGCCTCTTCTCCATGCCAGAATACACCCGTATTCTTAAGCTTCCGCTTCATCAGTTCCGGGCTCTTCACCCAGCCATAATGAAAGACCCAGGCCGGTATTTGTTTAACATTCAGCCGGGTATTGCCTTTACGGAACCCCTGGGCATCCCGGAAAGCCGTAATCGTTTTATCGTTCCGGATGATCCGGGCCTCCTTGGTATACCATTTACGGCTATCGCCCACGTAATCGTAAGTGCCGTAAAAATGGAGATAGTGGAACAAGAGCCCTTCGACTTTTTTATTATCCTTATACATCAGGGCCGCATCCCGGATTGCTGCCTGGTATTGTTCTGGAATTACTTCGTCGGCCTGAATATAAAACAGCCAGTCCGAATCCGGCGCACAGGCCGCTTTGGCCTTATCGGTTTCCACGGCCAGCACTTTCCCGCCTTTTTTCAGCTCCGGGTCCCAGACCGAATGAATAATTTTAATTTTAGGGTTCCCGATGGATAGAATCAGGGCTTCGGTTTCATCCTCACTATCCCCGATACTGACGATCATTTCATCCACCACCGGTAAAACGGAGAGAATCGCTTCCACTACCGGGTAATCATTGAGCACGGCATTTCTGATAATCGTAAATCCTGACATCTTCATGGCGCAAAAATAGTCTTTCTGCATCGGCTTCCCGAAACAAACCCATTGCGAAAAAAAATGTAACTTCCTTATTAATTGCTATGAAGCCTGACGCATTGCTTTCACCCCGCTATCTTTCTTTAGTACTGGCCGCCCTGTTGGTTACCGGCCTCTTATTTTCCCGTGCCTTGCTCAGTATTATGATGGCAAGTGGTCTGCTCCTGCTCCTCTTTCCTTCTGTAAGACAGGTTTTCGGTGCTGTATTCAAACGGCCCTTACTTTTCCTGCTGGCGGGTATTATTATCTTCTATGCCTGGCTGTTCTTCCTGGATCCGCAACAATACACCCTTGAAAGAATGGGCCTGCACCTTGGTGTAATCAGTTTACTCTGTCTCCTTCATTTTATGGCCGCCACTTCAGACTGGCTGCTGCCATTTATTTTATCCGTGGGTGTATTGAGTACCTTTCCCAGCGTGTATGATATGGTGATGCACGAGGGACTGGCCGCATTATATGAAAAAGGACAAGTGGCGTATACACTGATGCAGGGAGATCACCAGCGATTTACCATCTGGATCAGTGGTTGCCTCGCCTTTTCCTGGTATTACTGGCTGATGGAACATAAAAAGCAGGCATTTTATTTCATCCTTTATTTCACCATTTTCCTGTTATTACTATCTGTGCGTACGGGTTGGTTGTTTGCCGGACTGGTTACCGTGGCTGGTGGGCTTATCTATTTACAAAGACAGCACAAAAGAGTTTACTGGATCAGGGCGATACTGGGTTTAATACTCCTGTTGGCCATTGCATATAGTGTCCCTTTTGTACGAAATAAGATCCAATATATGCAATGGGAGTGGCGGGAAAAGAAAGCAGCGGAACAGCTCGGCAGTTCGGATGCCATCCGCTGGATGGTGAATGAATCGGCGGTGGAACTCATCCGCGAAAATCCCAAAGGATTGGGTGAGGCAAAAGCCGCGCTGGCATTGAAAGAACGGATAAAGATCAACTACCCTGAATCATCGGTAAGTTTTCAATGGCCGTTTAACCAGTACCTCAAATGGTGGCTCACTGCGGGCTGGGTGATGGGGTCCCTCCCGTTATTGCTGGTGCTTTACCTGTTATACCGGCTGTACTTTACCCGCAATTACCTGACCGCCGTATGGGTTTTATTTATTGCCCTCACCGGCCTGTACGAAAGCACCCTCGAAATGCAGTATGGATTTTTTCTCGGCGTATTTTTCACCGGGCTGCTTTATTTATATGAAAGCGGGTTAAGTAAACGTACGGTTTTAAGAGCATACCGATAGGTTTCCCGCAGATAGTGCAGATTAATACACGCAGATAACCGTTGATTATATCACGGAGATACTGTGGTACATTTTTTTTAGGCTAGTTTACTTTTAACCCAATTATGTATTTTCTGCGCGATCTGCGTGTATTGATCTGCGAAAATCTGCGGGAAAATGTATTTGACAATCTCCTTTCAACCGCTGCATTATCTTTACATCCTCTATGACTAATTTCATCCCCATTTTCCCCCTTGGCCTCGTGGTATATCCTGGTGAAAGCCTTAACCTGCATATTTTTGAACCCCGGTACAAACAACTGATCCAGGAATGCCATGCCGCCAAAAAACCCTTTGGTATTCCAACAGTGATCAATAATAAACTGCAGGAATTCGGAGCCATGGTGGAGATTGATGAACTGACGAAGATCTATGACAACGGAGAGATGGATGTCAAGACAAAGGGCCTGAGGATTTTCCGTATCCTCGAATTAATTAAAGAAATTCCGGACAAACTGTACAGTGGCGCTATCGTTACCTACCCGGACAATTACGGCCAGGGCAATCCGGATACCATGCGCAAACTGATGACCAGTATCCGGGAACTACACGGACTTTTAAAACTCAGCAAAGACTTTAAAAAGACCGACGAGGAAATGCTTAGTTATGATGTGGCACATCATATCGGCCTCTCCCTCGATGAAGAATACGAACTGATGGGACTCATGGACGAAAAACAACGGATAGCGTATATCAAGCGGCATTTAATCAAAGTGATCCCCATGGTATCCGGTCTGGAACAACTCAAAGAGAAGATCAAACTGAACGGACATTTTAAAAACCTGAGCGGGTTTGATATACAATAATTGGCACATGCTGTATTTCCCTACTTTTACCCCTAATTTTCAGTTATATGGTTACGCTCTGTTTTGATTTTGGTAATACCCGGAAAAAAGTGGCTGTATTTCACGGTCCGGAAATGAAAGAAGCCGTTATGTTGCCAGATGATTCAGTGGCTACGATTCAATCGCTGATTGACCGGTTTAAACCCGCCAAATCCATTCTTTCTTCTGTGATCGATCATAATCCGGATATTGAGACCTTACTGGCGGTGCATACCAAATTCCATAAACTGAGTCACCTGACCAAAGTGGCTTTTACCACACCGGTAGGTAAGCCCGAAACCATCGGGGCGGACCGGTTGGCACTGACTGCAGCCGCCATTCATTATTACCCAACCCATAATAACCTGGTCATCGGAATGGGCTCCTGCATTACCTACAATTTTATCAATAAATACCATGAGTTTGTGGGCGGAGCTATCTCTCCCGGACTCGAAATGCGGCTGAAATCGCTTAATTACTATACGGCGAAGCTGCCCCTGGTGAAGGCCGATAGCAATGTACCCCTGATGGGCTACGACACGGTCACTAATATCCTCTCCGGGGTGGTGCTGGGAATGGCTAAGGAAATGGATGGATTTATTGCCGCTTACAAGGAGAAATACCGGAACATTAACGTGCTTTTAACCGGGGGAGATATAGTGTATTTGGCTTCACACCTTAAAAACAGGATATTTGCAGACCCTGATTTAATATTTAAAGGTCTGTATGCAACGAGCGAAGTTAATAACCCCTAAGATAATCAAGGCGTTACGAGGTTCCCAATGGAGTTTTGTGGTGCTTTTTCTGGCAGCTGCTAGCCCTGCATTTTCGCAGGACAACTCCCCTTATTCCCGTTATGGGATCGGAGATCTGGTTCCGGCCACAAATATTATTAACCGGAGTATGGGTGGAGTAACCGCCGGTTATTTCGACCAGCTTTCCATCAATTTTAATAACCCGGCCTCCTATTCGACCTTCCAGGCTATCCGGGAACGGAAAGCAAAAAAACTCAGTTCCGGCCGGGCCATCCTGGACCTCGGACTGAACTTCGAAAACCGCACATTACGCGAACCCAATAATGCCACCAAGTTTACAGCCAGCAATGCGCTGTTTTCCTATGTACAGGTGGGGGTGCCCCTGAAAGCGGATTGGGGATTGAGCTTTGGTATCCGCCCGGTTTCCCGGATCAGTTATAAGATTCTGACCAACGAAAAGCTGATTGACCCGATTACCGGTTTGCCCATCGAAGATGCAGCGACATTGTATACCGGTGATGGAGGTTCCTACCTGATTTCTGCAGGAACCGGTTTCTCCCTTTTTAAGAAAGAGAAGCATGGTCTGATGGAAGGATTGAGTGTTGGCTTTAATGGGGGGTATTTATTTGGTGAAAAAGATTACAGTTCCCGCCGTGCCCTGCTCAGCGATACAGTGTCTTATTACAAAGCCAATTATGAAACCCGAACAAATTATGGCAGCCTTTATTATAATATGGGGATGCAATATAAATTACCGATCAGCAAGACCATGCAGCTGACCATCGGGGCTTTTGGAAATTTCTCCCAGAAGCTGAAAGGTAAGCAAGACCGCATCCGCGAGACGTATGTATATGATGATAATACCGGGAATGTCCGTCTCGATAGTGTATCGGAAACCCGCGATGTGAAAGGAACCATTAACCTGCCTTCCAGCATGACCCTTGGATTTATGCTGCAGAAGTTTGCGGTACAGAACAAAGAAGGGGGATGGATGCTGGGAATGGATTTTGCCACACAGAAATGGAGTGATTACCGTTTTTACGGACAGGCCGATTCCCTGCGTAACAAATGGGAACTCCGTACCGGTGTACAGATCAACCCCGTGCCCCGCCGTAATTATTTCAGCAATATCTCCTATCGTTTCGGGTTTTTCTTCGGACCGGATTATGTAAAAGTGGGACAAAAGCTGCCCCAGGTAGGAGCCAGTTTCGGACTGGGTCTGCCAATGGCGATCAGTCGTCAGGCACCCAACCAGGCTACTTTTATCAACATGGCTTTTGAAGTGATTAAAAGAGGAAATGATAAGAACCTGCTGAAAGAAAACCTGTTCCGTTTTTCACTGGGCTTCTCACTCAGCGATATCTGGTTTATCAAACGTAAATACGAATAACCGGTTTCCCGTTTTTGATCATTCATTGAAAATGTTCACGACACGCCATTATAAAATCACTTTAACAGCCTTGTTGATCACAGGCTGTTTTTTTATGACCGGCTGTGAGAATGATGATAAAGTACTTAACGACTGGACCCGCCGGGTGGTCATGACCGAGGAAGCCACCAATGTGGTCAGTTATATGAGCCAGGATGGGCAACTGCGGGCCAAACTCACGGCGCCCTTAATGATCCGTACCAACGGAGATACCATCACGGTTGAATTTCCCAAAAGCCTGCACTGTGATTTCTATAATGACAGTACGAAGAAAGTGGAAACCTTCCTGGATTGCCGCTATGGTATTTATTATGAAAACCTCAACAAAGTCTATCTCCGCGACAGCGTAGTGGTGATCAGTGTAAACGGCGATACCCTCCGCACCCCCGATCTCTGGTGGGACCAATCGACCAAAATGTTTTATACAGATAAGTACGCGAACTATAACGGTCCCAATAAAATCGTGCGTGGAGGAACCGGTATGGAAGCCACCCAGGACCTGCGCCGTATTACGTTCAAAGAAGCCACCGGGAATTTGAAAGTTTCCGAAAATGGAATGCCCAAGTAAAAGTTGTCAGTTGTCAGATGTCAGTTGTCAGGAGTTTTCTTAGTTGTTTTTTCAAAATATTGGTCTCTTCCAACCTCCAACCTCGAACCTCGAACCTCCAACCTCGAACTTCGAACTTCGAACCTCCAACGCTCGACCCTTTTCTAATAAAACATTTGTCAACCCAATTTTCTAAGATAACTTTATCTAAACCCTCAACCCTTTTAATATGTCATTCTTACAACGCACTGCCCTCATTACCGGAGCCACCCGTGGTATCGGGAAAGCCATGGCTCTTCGATTAGCCAAAGAAGGAGCCAATATTGTGATTGCCGCCAAGAGTGTGGAAGAGAATGCCAAACTGGGAGGCACGATCTTTACCGCTGCTGCTGAAATAGAAGCTGCCGGTGGCAAAGCACTTGCGGTGCAATGTGATATCCGGTTTGAGGACCAGGTGCAAAATGTCATTGATAAAACGGTAGAGAAATTCGGGGGCATCGATATCCTGATCAATAATGCATCGGCAATTTCACTGACCAATACAGAAGAAACAGAACCCAAGCGATTTGATCTCATGCATGATATCAATGTGAGGGGTACTTTTTTTGTTACTAAAGCCTGCATTCCGTTCCTGAAGAAAGGAACCAATCCGCATATCCTCACTTTATCACCACCCGTAAGTATGGAGCCGAAATGGTTCGAGAAACATGTGGCGTATACGCTCACCAAGTTCAATATGAGTATGATGTCTATTGGATGGGCAAAGGAACTGGCGAAGTACAAGATCGCGGCCAACTCGCTATGGCCAAGAACTACGATTGATACTGCGGCCGTACGGAATCTGTTGGGAGGGGCCATGCTTGCCAATATGAGCCGCACGCCGGATATTCTGGCGGATGCGGCTTATGCGATCCTTAGTCGTCCCTCAGGTGAATGCACAGGTAATCTTTTTATTGATGAACAGGTACTGGCCCAGGAAGGCATTACCGATCTGGAAAAATATTCCGTGGTGCCAGGCGCACAGCTGTATACGGATCTTTTCGTGTGAACATAAAAAAACCTGCCTGCCTCCTTCGGTACACTCAGGATGACAGGCAGGTTTTTTATCCGTTATGCTGTTTATTTCTTACTTCCGATCAGAATAGCCATCAGGGCCATAGAAGTATTTTTCAGAAAATCCACCGAGAGTATTCCATTCTTCCAGTGTACCAGGAAACCCAGCAGCAGCAGCAACGCCGCCAGCAGGTAACAGGCCATTACTTTTTGTAATTCGGTGAGAATGGCAATAGCTGCCAGTATAAAACAGGCCCCCACCACATAGATCCAGATCTTCGGATCACCCGGCATAAAATCAGGCACCCATCCGCTCATGGCACCCGCCCGGCTGAAATGGTTATACCCGAAGTAGGCAATGATGAGTGCAAAGAGGACTTCGGCGACTTTAGCAGGAATGAAAGGCTTCATTTCGTTTTTTTTCTTAAAGCAACTTACGGAAAAATTCTAAGTTGAATATCGGTCGATAGTCAATAGTCGTTAGTAAATACATTGCCTGTGTCAGCTGGTCTTACTAACGACTAACGACTACTCGCTATCGACTGCTCCCTCGCTTCCTCTCTCCGGTCTCATCTGCGGAAACAACAACACATCCTGGATGGAGGCATTATTCGTGAGCAGCATACAGAGACGGTCGATCCCAAAACCGATCCCGGCCGTAGGTGGCATACCATATTCGAGGGCCCGCAGGAAATCATAATCAATAAACATCGCTTCATCATCCCCGCGCTCCATCAGTTTCACCTGTTCTTCAAAACGTTCGCGCTGATCAATGGGATCATTCAGCTCGCTATAGGCATTGGCAATTTCCTTGCCGTTGATGATTAATTCAAAACGCTCCACCAGTCCCTGCTTGTCGCGGTGCTTCTTGGTGAGCGGACTCATTTCCACCGGATAGTCGATGATAAACGTCGGTTGTACATAGTGATGTTCACACTTACCACCAAAGAGTTCATCAATCAGTTTTCCCTTGCCCATACTTTCTTCGACCTGGATATGCAGTTGTTTGCATACGGAGCGCAACTGGTCTTCATTCATCCGGCTTACATCAATCCCGGTATGTTCACGGATCGCGTCATAAATACTGATCCTTTTGAAAGGCGCTTTGAAGGAAATGATTTTTTCCCCGGCCAGTACATCGGTGTTGCCACAAACATCGAGAGCCGCTTTTTCCAGTAACTGCTCGGTGGTTTCCATCATCCAGAAATAATCCTTGTAAGCGGTATAAAATTCGAGGATGGTGAATTCCGGGTTATGGGTACGGTCCATTCCTTCATTGCGGAAATTGCGGCTGAATTCATACACCCAGTCAAATCCACCTACGATCAGTCTTTTCAGGTAAAGCTCATTGGCTATCCGCAGGTACAGGGGAATATCCAGTGCATTGTGATGCGTGATAAAGGGACGGGCCGCCGCACCACCAGGGATGCTCTGCAGTACCGGGGTATCCACTTCAAGGGCGCCCTGGTTATTGAGAAACTCGCGGATAGAGTTGATCAGTTTCGTTCTTTTTAAAAAGGTCTCTTTTACGGTGGGGTTAATGATCAGGTCCGCATAACGCTGGCGGTATTTGAATTCCGGATCGGTCACCGCATCAAAAGTTTGTCCTTCGGCTTCTTTTACAATCGGTAAAGGACGCAGTGATTTGCTGAGCATAGTGAGTTCTTTCACATGCACCGAGGTTTCACCGGTTTTGGTAATAAAAACATACCCGCGGATACCAATGATATCGCCGATATCAGTCAGTTTTTTCCAGACAATATCATACAATGATTTGTCTTCACCCGGACAGATATCATCCCGTTTCAGGTACAGCTGAATACGGCCATGCCCATCCTGGATCACGGCAAAGTTGGCTTTTCCCATATCCCGCACACTCATTACACGACCGGCCAGGCAAACGTCCTGGTAAGCAGGTTCTTCCTTTTTCTCCGCCGTGAAATCAGCTTTTATGGAAGCGGAATTAGTATTCACGGGAAACAAGGGAGCAGGATAAGGCTCAATGCCCATCATGATCAGTTCGGCCAGTTTTTCCCGGCGCAATTGTTCCTGTTCGGAAAGATGAGGTGTATTCATGTACGCTTTAAGGTAATTTGAAGCCGCAAAGGTAGGCCTTCGGAGGGAGGGTACAAAGACAAATGCCTCCCGGAGAGGAGGCATTTGCAGTATGTTGAGAATAACTTATTTATTATTAATCAGGAAACCAAGGCGGATACCCCAGCAATGGTTCCGGATATTGTTGTCATTACCGTCCTGTACAGGTACCAGGTTCCGGATGCCTACTGTATAATTGAAGGCAAAGAAGAAACCACCTTTCATACGATATCCGGTCAGCAGGTTGGCGCCATAATCAATGCCTCTTACATCAGAGTTAGCTTCCTGTCCGAAATTCAGGTTGGTTTCTGTTTTCAGTTCTTCCGTTTTGGATACTTTTTTAGAGGGCAGATCAAAAGAGATAGAAGGACCTCCTCCGATAAACCAGTTGCCTTTCGCGCCATTGGTATTGTAAACAAAGTTGGCATTCAGCTCTGCATAACGCAGGGCAATCCACTCTTTCAGGTTATTCGCCCGGGTATTTTCATTGAATGTCACCCGGCCTTTCTGCACATAACTTAAAGTGGGGGAAAAACTGATAGGGCTTTTACCAATTGGAGCATCCAGTACTAAACCGAATGTGATACCAGGTAAAGGATCATCTTTCACCCTTGCTCCATCGATTTTACCGTACATATTTGCATTGGTATATCCTGTATAAAAACCGACTTTTGATTTTTGAGAGAAGCCGTTGATTTGCAGGCAGAAAACAAATGCGGCCAAAAGAAATAACACTTTTTTCATAACAGTTTTTTTGGTTCACCTACTCGTCTCGCTTTTCGGTTTCGGCGCCGTACTCTTTTCCAGGGGGATTTTCCGGGTTGCTCCCCATCCATATGTGTTCAGCAGTCAGAGCCCTAAGGTATGAATTTACCCTTTTGCCTGCTCCGGCGCAAAGATATTTTAGTTTCTTAAATCTTTCTACATCAGTATCAAAAACTTCAATATCCTGTTGACCGGGGGTCAAATATAGACCCCATTGGGGCTTTTTCCGGGTTTGAGACCCTGTTTCCGCTATAAAAAATGAAAATGCCCCTTTCCCGGACCGGTTTTTGGAAAGAAAAGGAGGCTTTACCGGGATTATTTTTAGCTTTGTCAGGCCATCTTAATCACGGATAACGAATCACTTAAAACCAATTTCAATGAAAAAAATAGTCCTGCTCCTCCTGGTTTCTTTTACCCTGAACAGTTGCGACCTGCTCTCCAAAATTCCAACCGGTACCGGCACAGGTGTCACCGAGGCGGAAGCCGGGGAAGGAATTAAAGAAGCCCTGGGCCAGGGACTGGTTAAAGCGGTGCTACAACTCAACAAAGAAGATGGATTTTTTAAGGATGCTTTTTACAAGATCCTGCTTCCCCCGGATGCCAAAAAGATCGAAAACACCCTGCGTGACCTGGGAATGGGTAAAATGGTAGACAAAGCAATCCTCCAGATCAACCGGGCCGCTGAGGATGCCGCCGGTCAGGCCAAACCCATTTTTGTGGACGCCATCAAAAATATCAGTATCAGTGATGCGATTGGACTGGTTAAAAACGGGGATACCAGCGCCACCCATTTCTTCCGCGTAAAGACCACCGAAAAACTGGTGGCCGCTTTTCAACCGGTGATCAAGGCATCCCTCGACAAACTGGATGCCACGAAATACTATGGAGATATTGTTAACACCTATAATAATTTTCCAACCACCCTCAAAAAGCTGAATCCTGACCTGAATGCCTTTGTCACTAACCGGGCCACAGAAGCCTTATTTGACCTGGTGGCCAAAGAAGAACTGAATATCCGGCAAAACCTGGCGGCAAGAACCACGGATCTGCTCCGGAAAGTATTCGGTGGGGGCATAAAATAGTACACAAGCAACGAATCCCTTAAATATTCGTCAAAATACGGGGCATTCTTTTTGTACAGACTCCCCCGGATTAATTTTACTACTCAATTCAGACACATGAAAACAAAAATTATACTTGCAGCCTTCACCTTTTTTCTTTTGGTTCAACAGGCTGATGCACAACTCAAGTTGCCTAAAGTGTTACAAAAAGCGACCGGCGGAGCTGCCGGTATAACCGAAAATGAAGCCGGCGAGGGAATCAAGGAAGCGCTCAGCAAGGGGGTAGTGAATGCCGTACTCAACCTCAATAAAACAGATGGTTTTTTTGGCAGCCAGTTATACAAAGTACTGCTTCCCCCGGATGCCGTAAAAGCAGAAAGCACACTGCGTAAAATGGGTATGGGCGCCCAGGTGGATAAAGCAATCCTGGCCATTAACCGTGGCGCAGAAGATGCAGTAGGCTTTGCCAAACCGATCTTCCTCGAAGCCATTAAGGGAATGACCCTGACGGATGCTCTGAATATTCTCAAAGGTCCTAAAGACGCGGCTACCAGTTATTTCAAACAGAAAACGCAGCAGAAACTGATCGAAGCCTTTACGCCTTCCGTAAAATCTTCGCTGGAGAAAACGGATGCCACTAAATATTACGGGGATATTGTAACGACTTATAACAAACTTCCGACAACGTTTAAAAAAGCAAACCCTGATCTTACTGCTTATGTGGTAGGGAAGGCGGTGGATGCCTTATTCGACCAGGTAGCCCAGGAGGAATCAAATATCCGTTCTAATCCGTTGGCCCGTACTTCAGATATCCTGAAAAAAGTATTCGGTCAGTAATCAATCGGGGAAAATACTCCAGAATAAAAGCACCACGCGTCTACGCGGATCATTGACCTGGTAATTGCTGATCTTCGGATCTGGCAGTGCTTCTCCCTTGCCTTCATGCAGGTAGAGAATGTTGCGGATATTACCGCCACTCTTACTTCGGTTGACCGTATAATTTTTAAATAAACGGATCACCGCTTCCGCCCGGGCTACTGATAACTCTTTATTGAGTTCACGATTACCCGGATTACTGGTTTGTAACTTTACCCGTTCCTTTAATTCTTTATAGAGACCCGACCCTTCTGCAATCTGTGTGGCATCGGAATAACCTTTGGCGGTGATCACCAGGGAGAGCGGGAAGTCCGGGTACTTTTTTACGAGGTAATCAATTTCTTTGGCGGCCGGTTCAAAAATCCGCCCAAGGGCATTGGCCACGGAAGGCTCCACTTCATATTTGCCCGGTCCAAACACGACATCCTGATCGATTCGTAACACCAGGCTCTGGTCAATCAGTTCATTCAGAAATTCTATTTTATCTCCAATGATTTTTGATGTTTTCCGGGAGAAGGAAAGGGCTTTGCGCAAGCGGTCCCAGTCTTCTTTTTCAAGGGCGGTTTCGCCGATCAAAACGGTATTATTCCGCACCAGGGTATCGAGTTGATGATGGGTCTTGTCGATAAATTTTTTAATCCGGCTGCTGGCGGTATCATCGATTTCGTTCAGCTGTTCTTTTTTCTTTCGTTCTTTTTCCAGGGCGGTAAGTCCTGCATCGTGTTGTTTTAATTGCTGATTGATGCTAGTGAGGTCCTGGCGTGCTTCCCTGATTCCCTGTTTGGGTACACAGCCTGCCAGGCAAAGCAGGAAAAGTAAATAATACAGCAGGTATGAGTGGACTGTTTTCAACATAATGATTCAGGAACGGCAGCCTTAAAGGTAAAAAACAAATTCAGTAATTGCAATCGGCCATGTATGCAATCAGCCGGCCAGCAGGATCTGCCACGCTTCTTTTACTTTACCCGCGGCCAGTAATTTTTTCGCATAAGTATGCAGTTCTTTTTCCATTTCATCGGGGTTCAGGCTGTAATACAGGATGATCTGTTTCAGGTGATCATCTTCAAAAACCGGATCAATGTCCGGTAAGACATGTACATTCCCAAGCTGACCAAGCTCATTCCCGGTCAGTAATGAACTGTTCCGGATATTCTCCGGTAAAGCATCTACTCCGATCCCTATTTGTGTATTGGGCTTTTCCACCTGGAAGAGGTTCTGTTCATTGACCACACAATACCAGTCGCCACCCAGTCTTGCCACATGGTTTATTTTACGTTGATCGATTTTTTTGTTTTCATCCAGTAAGGAATCATCAATATGCATGCGCAACACTTCGCAGATTACGAGATTGCCGGCACCTCCTTCAGTGCCCAGCGGTTTTACTTCGATCACTTTACATTCCATATTCACCAGGCTTTCCTTCACCATGGGTGGTTTTACCAATGTGGCAGGTATTTCGGTGAAACCCGCTTTGGCAAACTCATTCACTCCTTTGGGAAATTCGCAGCTGGCCAGTGAAACCTGTTGCACCATATCATACGTCACGATACTGATCACCACTTCGGGTACTTCCTGTACATTCTCCAGGGTATGCTTAACCGTATTGTCCCGCACTTTACGGGATGGAGAGAAGACCACAATCGGCGGGTTGGAGGAGAAGAGATTGAAAAAACTGAAAGGACTGAGATTGACATTCCCCGCTTTATCAATGGTGGAGGCAAAACAGATCGGGCGCGGAGCTACCACGTGTTGCAGATAGTATTGCCGTTCGGCGGGCTTCAGTTCACTGAGGTCGATGATCATCTTATAAAATTTTTTCTTCCACTAATATCTTTTCAATATCTGTCATGAGTCTGGTAACCGGGTAAGGAGTGTTAAACAGCAGACAAACCAGTAAGTTTTTTTCAGGAACCATTTCAAAATCAGCCCGGAAGCCACCCTGGCTGCCGGTATGCCCGATACGTTTTAATTCATTGATGGTTTTTGTGCTGAACCAGCTGAATCCATTGGCCGGGGCTTTATCCGGACTCCAGATGGGAAAGGTCTTTACCTCCATACTGTTGCTGATCATTTCTTTCGGAAGGAAGCTTGCTTTATTCAAGGCAAGAAAATACTTATGCAGGTCGCTGACCGAGCACCAGATGCCGCCATTGCCTGCCGCACAGAAAGTGGGTTCTTCCCCGTAATCCAGTTCTTTAAATTTCCGTTTTACTTTCGCATACCCATGTACCACTCCTGTTTCCGGATGGGCACCATCAGTAATATCACTTTCCATCATACCAGCTTTGGCAAAGATCTCTTTGCGTACAAAATCCTGCCATTTGCCTCCCGTGATCTTTTCAATGATCAGGGCCAGTCCGTTGAAGGCGGGGTTACTGTATTGATAGCGTTCACCGGGCTCAAACACCAGCGTATCCGTCTGCAGGATCGGCGCGAAGTTCTGTGCATCATCCGCGGTTAAATAAAATACAGGATCCTTATCCACCTGTCGGTTATCAGGTAGTCCGCTTACATGCGAGAGCAGGTGCCGGATCTTTACTTTCTCCGCAATGGCTTTATTTTTAAAACCGGGAAAGTATTTCGACAATGGATCGTCCAGGCTCAGCTGCTTCCGTTCTTCCAGGATCAGGATTGCATTGCTCACAAAAGTCTTGCTCACCGAACCGGTATTGAAAATGCTGTTTACACTGATCGGTTTTTTCGTATTGATATCTTCTATTCCATATCCTTTGTTGAAAATCACCTTATCACCGATCGCTACCAGCACGGCTCCACCCGGTTCATCGGCACGGGTGATCGCTGAGAAAAGGGAGTCGATTCTTGCAGCCGCTTTTTCCTGGCACATGAGGGTAGGAGAGGTGAAGATAAGGAGGGACATTAAAATATTTTTTATCATGGAAACTGGTTTTGATGAGTAATGAGTAATCACTAGCGTCCTAAACATATTTAGAACATTTTCAATTGATTATGTTCAAGTTCTTTGACAGTCTGCAGATAAGATTCGTTAAACAGTTGATTTATAGGTGTTTTATTAAGTAGGGTCAGGCTTAAAAT
>JAKQJH010000301.1 GCA_029561255.1 Bacteroidota bacterium
AACCATTATCCGCCACAATGATCTCCAGGTTGTCATAGCGGGTGGCTATCACAAAGGGCAGGAATTTTTCCAGGTAATGCTGACCGTTCCAGTTCAGTATAACAACAGCGACTTTGGGTGAGTGCGGCAATGGATGTAAAAAATTTTTCCAAAAATACGGGAAGCCGGTTTATCCTCGCTAAATTCGAAACATGTTCAGGCAATTAATCAACTGGCGCACCCTCCTGGCCCTGCTGGCCATTGTGATCGTGAGCGGCACCATATTCTATTCACAATACCTGGCCCGCAAAATAGCCCGGGAGGAACGGGAGAAAGTGGAACAATGGATCGATGCAGGGCAATTCCTGATCAATGCCCCTTTTGACGCCGATATCACTTTTGCGACCCGGATCACTACGGGCAATAAAGTGATCCCTATCATTCAGACCGATGAAAAAGACCATATCCTCTCTTATGTCAATCTCGACTCAGCCAAAGCTGCCAGGGATTCCGGTTATGTGATCAAAATGATGAAGGCGTACCGGTCAAAAGGCAACCGGATCGAGTGGACCGACCCTAAGGACACCGGCATAAAGAACCGGTATTATTATGGTGAATCAGCTTTGCTGGATGAAGTGCGTTATTACCCCATTGTTCAACTTGGCATTGTAGCCCTTTTTATATTGATCACCTTGCTTTCACTCCGCAGCAGTTACCGCTCGGTACAAAACCAGGTCTGGGCCGGAATGGCCAAGGAAACAGCCCACCAGCTGGGTACCCCGGTTTCTTCCCTGGAAGGCTGGGTGGAAATGCTGAAAGAAACCCCGGGCAGTGAAAAAATTGCCCAGGAACTCGAAAAGGATGTGGACAGGCTAAGACTGGTCTCCGACCGATTTGGCAAGATCGGCAGCACGCCGCAACTTGAAGAAAGAGATCTGGTGATACAGGTTAATAATATGGTGGATTATATGCGGAAAAGGGCCGCTGGCCGAATCAGTTTTACAGTCAATACCCACGGTCATAAAGATATGATCGCCCGGGTATCGCCTCCCTTGTTTGACTGGGTGATCGAAAACCTGTTAAAAAATGCCCTGGATGCTATGGAAGGCAAGGGCAGTATTACAGCCGAAATCGACACGGATGGCCGGTTTGTCTATATAGACGTTACAGATACGGGTAAGGGCATCAGCAAACAGAATATTGACCGCGTATTCAAACCTGGCTTTACCACCAAAAAAAGGGGTTGGGGACTGGGGCTTAGTCTCTCCCGCCGGATCATCAAACATTACCATAAGGGCGAGATTTTTGTAAAACATTCAGAAACCGGAAAAGGAACCACATTCAGAATTGTTCTGAAAAAATAAACCGTGTATATTTGCATCCCTCATGGCCGCTCCATAGCTATTGCGAAGGAGGGCAAGCGTTGCCCAGGTGGCGAAATTGGTAGACGCACTACTTTGAGGTGGTAGCGCCCGAAAGGGTGTGCTGGTTCGAATCCAGTCTTGGGCACAAAACCCTGGCGCGATAGCGCCGGGGTTTTTTATTTGGCAGCATTGCAAACTCGTTTTCAAAAGCGGACAAATAAAAAAGCCGCTTTGCATCTGCAAAGCGGCTTTTTACTATCCGATAAATAATTATTGATTCTGCGTTGAATTCGGGTTGGCCTGCAGTTCAGCGATCGGAATGGCAAACTGCCATCTTACATCACCTGCCGGTATCTGCAACACGCCTCCAACGGCTGCTGAAACAAAGTTTGGCACCACGGTTCTGTCCAGCGCCTGATCCAGACGTTTCAGATCATAGAACCGGAAACCTTCACCCCATAATTCCACCCGGCGTTGAACCATGATCTCATCGATCAATGCCTGGCCGGAATTAGTTGAAAGCACATAACTGGGATCCCTGTTTACAGCCAGGGTAAATAAGGCGGTTCTTGCATCTGCCTCTTTACCTGCTGTTTTGGCATAGGCTTCTGCCAGGATCAGGTACATTTCAGCCAGACGGATATAAGGCACGTCTCCGATTGTCGGCAATTCTCTTGTCTTAAACTTACGGCTCATATAAGGTTCACGGATATAAGTTGTAAGGGGCAAAGGGAAATTCACCGTTGTAGGAGCAGGCTCCCACATATTCTTACGAACATCGGTAGCGGTGATCAGACCATAAAGAGCTGAATTGATTCTTTTGGGACGACTCCGTACATAGGTGGTATTACCATCCCATGAAATCTGACCGAAATAGGAACCAAATGTATCTCCCTGGTCGGACTGTACATACGCACCCCAGATCCATTCTGTATTGCTGATATTATTAAAACCGGTCTGGTAGGCCGCATTCGTCATCAGGCTGTAAGTATTCGCATCAATAACCTGTTTGGCATAAGAAGCCGCATTGGTATAATCCTGCATGGTGAGTGCCACCCGTGCTCGGATAGCCCTGGCTGAATTCAATGATAAATGTGATTTATTAGGTGCAGAAGATGCCGTTGCAAACAAGGTCATGGCATCACCCAGATCTTTGTTGATCTGCGTGTACACTTCTTCTACGGTTGAACGGGGCAATTTCAGGTCTTTCGCACTTAAAGGCATCGATACACCCGGCTGCGCATTGACAGAACCGGCTGCATAGCGTTTTCCATAAATCTGTACCAAGTTGAAATAAGCCCAGGCCCTCATCGTCAGCGCTTCCGCCTTCAGCCTGTTTTTATCCGCATCGGGACCTGTTGCATTATCGATATTTTCAATTAATGCATTGGAATTCCCGATACAGCGGTAATATAAACGGAAGGGGAAGGATACATATCCACTGGCGTCATTTTTGTGACTCACCCAGCCTCCGGTTCCACTACCCGCGGTAGTATACCAGGTGGCGGCGGACTGATTGATGTCTTCACCCATAAAGTCAAGCTGCAGCATCACCCCACCCTGACCGGGCTGGTTTTGTTGTTCATACCGGCTGTATAAATAACGGTAAATCCCATTGATGGTATTGGACGCGTTTGCCGTGGTGGTATAAATGGCTGCTTCATCGGCACTGCCGGTGGGGCCTGTATTGAGCATTTCCTTTTTACAGGAAGCCAGCATCAGCAGGAAGCCGGATGCCAGTATATAATTTTTCATTTTTGTCATGTTCATAAAATTTAAAAGGTAAGATTAATACCCGCGCTGATAATGCGGTTAGGCACATAGATACTGCTGTTGGTTCCATTGAAGCTTTCTGCAGGATTTAATCCTTTGCGTTTGGAAGCAACAAAAATGTTCTCACCAGACAGGTATACTTTCATCTGATCACACTTGATTTTGCTTAAAAGTGTTTTGCCAAAAGCATAAGCCACCGTCATGTTCCGGAGACTGATATAGGAAGCATCGATCAGGAAGCGGGAAGACTGGGCATTGATATTACCGGTGCTGGCGATATCAATACGCGGAATACTGGACAGATCACCCGGCGCTTTCCATGAATTCAACGCATCCACATGCAGGGATTTACCATAGCTGGGACTCATCAGGCCCGCATAGTTGCCATCGTAAAATTTACCCCCAATCTGGTAGTTAAATAATCCGGAAACAGAAAACCCTTTATAGTTAAACGTAGTGGATACCGATCCGAAATATTTGGGAATGGCGCTGCCTGAATAATCAAAACGGGCATTGGTTGGGTTCGTCACTACCGTATCACCTTTAGTGGAAATCCGGTAACCGGTGGTAATACCGGGTAATGCCGCATATAAAGAAGCTCCATCGTTGGGATCCACTCCATAATACTGCCGGAGATAGAACGCATAAATATCGCGGCCTTCTTCCAGGCGTTTAGTTCCTGATGTGATGGGCTGTCCGTTAGGCAGTTTTTTGATCTTGTTTTTAAGGGAAGTAGCATTCAGTTGCAGTTCCCATTTAAAATTCTTGGTTTTCACCACATCCGCATTCAGTTGAAGTTCAATTCCTTTATTGGACATCGAACCAATATTCTCTGTACGGGTAGTCACCACGGATGACAATCCCTGGGGCACATCAAATAACAGTTCGCTGGATCCACGGTCAAACAGTTCCAGCGTACCCGTGATCCTGTTTTTCAGGAATCCAAAATCGATACCCAGGCTGGTTGTTTTATTCACCTCCCAGGTCAGGTCTTCATTTCCTAAAGAAGAGGCCAGTGCACCGGGTTCTGCGGCATTGTTCCAGCCTAAACCATATAAGGCCTGGTAAGCATAATATGAACCAAGGGCATCGTTACCGACTGTACCATATGCAGCCCTGATTTTCAGGTCACTCAGCCATTCTATATCTTTCATAAATGATTCGCGGATGATATACCAGGAAGCACCCACGGAGTAGAAATTACCCCAGCGTGACTGAGGAGCAAACCTTGAAGAGGCATCTCTTCTGAATGATACATCAACGAAGTATTTATTGGAATAAGCATAATTCAGCCGGCTGAAATAAGCATCCCTTCTCAGGCGGTCAATATTTCCGGAAACCCCATTGAGGGTTACGAAATTCACCAGTTCATAGTTACCATCCAGGTTCATGCCGCGACGGTTACCACTGAAATAGGTTTCATCCACCCACTGGTTTTCATGTCCGAGCAACAGGCCTACGTCATGCACACCGTTATACTTACGCTTATAATTAAGTAATTGGTTCATGGATACAGTACGGTATTCATTGGAAGTTCTGTAAGAAGTTCCTCCTGCGGTTACCCCATCACCCACAATTTTATTCTGAAAACTCATGGAACGGGTATTATTCATATCCACACCCAGGTTAACCGTGGCTGTGAAATACTTCGCGATTGTCCCTTCCAGGAAGGTTCTCCCGATCAGGCTGTTCCGTGTATCCACATTTTTGTTCAGTTCTGTTTCATAAATCACGTGACGACCGGGGAAAGCTCCCTGCGGGCGGTTGATGGCTCCTGCATGAATTCCGTAGTCATACACTTGTGCACCACTGGCATCCAGTACCGGGCTGCCTGTAGCAGAAAAAGCGTGTACCGGGTAAATAGGCCCGATACCTCTTGCAAAAACAAAAGGATTGATAATGCTGGATGTATTGTCGTCCCCGGCACTGGCCTGGTTGGCCGTGACAAACACGCCACTCAGATTCAGTCCTGACCGTAACCAGTCTTTCAATTGGGTATTCAGGTTGATCCTTGCACTGATACGTTCGTAATCAGATTTCATCACGAAGCCTTCATCTTTCAGGTAATTGAAAGAAACAAAATAATCGGTCTTTTCCAATTTTGAAGAGGTGTTAAACGCTACTTCATTCCGTTTTCCGTTTTTAGAAATCGGACTAAACCAGTCAAAATCATTATACAATAAGGTGGCATTCGGATTCAGTTTTCCATCCGTACCCACAATCGCATTGTTGGCTACATTAAACGGATTGTAAATCAACTGCGACGCAATGGTGTTGGTCGCCTGTAAAGAAGCGGCTGCTTCTGTCTGACCCGTTCCGGATGCAGGGTACATCAGGCTGTTTTTGAGCGACCGCCACATAATAGGATAATAGTCCATTGTTCCCACGCGATCATACTCGGCAATACCCCGCTGTGATATACCGGTTGAAGCGGTAATATTTATTTTGGGTGCCCCTTTTTTACCTTTTTTAGTAGTAATCATCACTACCCCGTTGGCCGCACGGGCACCATATAAGGCAGTGGAAGAGGCATCTTTTAATAAAGTGATACTCTCCACATCATTGGTGTTCAGATCGCCGATAAATCCTTCATAAGGAAATCCATCTACCACATATAAGGGAGAGTTACTGGCATTCACCGATCCAAAACCACGGATACGGATAGCCGCACTGCTTCCAGGCTGACCATTGCCCGATGTGGCCGAGATACCAGGGGCGGCACCAGCCAGTGCCTGTGAAATATTGGTGGCCAGACGGGTCTGCAATTGTTCAGCTCCGATAACCGCTACAGATCCTGTTATCGACTCCTTTTTCTGATTACCATAAGCCACTACCACTACTTCGGATAATGCTTTGGAAGAAGAAGCCATTGTCAGCGAAAAGCTGGTCTTACCAGCCAGCAATACTTCCACTTCGCCATAATCCACCAGCGTAAAATGGAGGGCTTTCGCCGTTGCAGGTACTGTCAGACTGAATGTACCGTCAGTGGCGGTCGTTGTGCCAATCGTAGTCCCTTTGACGGAGACCGAAACACCAGACAACGGCGTGTTGTCTTTCTCATCTGTTACCTTCCCGGTAACTGTTTTTTCCTGTGCCATGATGCATATTGAATACATCAGAACAGTTGTTAGCATTAGCAGTTTTCTCATTAGCATTTTTTTTAATGTAAGATTAAGATTCAAATATAAAGAAACATTGAAAAACAATTACAATACATTGAACACTATTATGATATAAATGCTGCTCCATTCATCAAAAAAATAAATATTCGCTTTGCTTTACTCATAATTATATATTTATATTTATTTACATGTGTTTATTATTATATGCATTTGGGAATTTAAATCAAGTGCTTTCGCTAAAAGAATGTAAAAAAAATGGTGGCCCTGAGACCACCATTTCCTATGCTGCTCCCTCGTTTCGATTTGGGATGACAATCATTCTTATAACACCGTTACTCACTACTCACTACTCACTACTCACTACTCACCACTCACCACTCACCACTCACCCCTTCGCCAATTCAAACCGATCCAGATTCATCACTTTGGCCCAGGCGGCTATAAAGTCTTTTACAAATTTCTCCTTAGCATCAGCAGAGGCATATACTTCAGCAAGCGCTCTCAACTCAGAGTTGGAACCAAAGATGAGATCAACCCGGGTACCTGTCCATTTTACTTCACCGGTCTTGCGGTCAAGGCCTTCAAATAAATCATTGGCTGGTGAAGTGGCTTTCCAGGTAGTACCAAAATCGATCAGATTTACAAAGAAATCATTGCTGAGAACGCCGGCGTTCCGGGTAAATACACCATGTGCAGACTGATCATAGTTGGAATTCAACACCCGCAATCCTCCTACCAGTACGGTCATTTCAGGGGCAGTCAGGGTCAGTAATTGGGCTTTATCAATCAGCCAGTCCTCTGCGGCAGCACTATGCGCTTTTTTCACATAATTACGGAATCCATCGGCAATGGGTTCCAGCGGGGCAAATGATTCCACATCTGTCTGCTCCTGCGTAGCATCCGTACGCCCGGGAGTGAAAGGAACCGAAACTGTATAACCAGCACTTTTAGCGGCCTGTTCAATAGCAGCCGCGCCACCGAGTACGATTAAGTCAGCAATCGATACTTTCTTATTGCCAGCGGTACTGTTAAAGTCTTTTTGAATCGCTTCCAATGCATCCAGTACTTTGGACAACTGGGTCGGGTTATTCACTTCCCAATATTTCTGCGGTGCCAGGCGGATACGGGCCCCATTAGCCCCGCCCCGCTTATCTGAACCACGGAAAGTGGAAGCAGAAGCCCAGGCAGTGGAAATTAATGAAGCGACAGAGATACCAGCCGCAAGAATTTTTTCTTTTAATGTTTTGATATCAGACTCATTAATCAGTTCATGCGTCAGTTCCGGTACCGGGTCCTGCCAGATCAGGACTTCAGCCGGCACTTCTTTACCCAGGTAACGGGAACGGGGTCCCATATCGCGGTGTGTCAGTTTGAACCAGGCACGGGCAAAAGCATCAGCAAACTGATCCGGATTATCGAGGAAACGTTTTGAAATCTTTTCATAAGCGGGATCAACCCGTAAAGCCAGATCCGTTGTCAGCATTACCGGGGTATGCCGTTTCGTAGCATCATGTGCATCCGGCACGGTATCCTTACCCATTCCGTGTTTGGGGATCCATTGTTGTGCACCTGCAGGACTCTTCGTCAGTTCCCATTCATAACCGAAAAGGTTCCAGAAAAAATTATTACTCCATTTTGTAGGTGTGGTAGTCCAGGCGCCTTCAAGACCACTGGTAATCGTATGTACGCCATGTCCGGTGCCATAAGTATTTTTCCAACCCAGACCCTGTTCTTCAATTCCAGCAGCCGCCGGTTCACGTCCTACATATTTGGAAGGATCCGCAGCCCCGTGAGTTTTACCGAATGTATGACCACCGGCAATCAATGCCACCGTTTCCTCATCATTCATAGCCATGCGGGCAAATGTTTCGCGGATATCACGGGCAGCCGCCAAAGGATCAGGATTGCCATTCGGTCCTTCAGGATTTACATAGATCAGTCCCATTTGTACCGCACCGAGCGGATTTTCCAACTGACGATCACCGGTATAACGTTTGTCACCCAGCCACTCTGTTTCCGAACCCCAGTAAATATCCTGCTCAGGTTCCCAGATATCTTCACGGCCACCAGCAAAGCCAAAGGTTTTAAAGCCCATGGATTCCAGCGCACAGTTACCGGCCAGGATCATCAGGTCAGCCCAGGAAAGCTTGCGGCCATATTTTTGTTTAACAGGCCAGAGCAATAACCGGGCTTTATCAAGATTTGCGTTATCGGGCCAGCTGTTCAATGGCGCAAACCGCTGTGATCCGTTGCCGCCGCCACCACGACCATCCTGAATACGGTAAGTACCGGCACTGTGCCAGGCCATACGGATAAAGAATGGACCATAATGTCCATAGTCAGCGGGCCACCAGTCCTGGGAACTGGTCATCAGATTCACGATATCCTCTTTCACGGCATCCAGGTCCAGTGATTTGAATTCCGATGCATAATTAAAAGAAGCTTCCATCGGATTTGTCAACGAAGAACGCTGACGAAGGATGTTTAATTTTAACTGATTAGGCCACCATTCACGGTTACCAAGACCACTGCCTGCCGTTTGCTTGCCGGTATGCCCGGTAAAGGGACACTTACCTCCCGTACTTTGTGTAGTATTGTTTTCCATTGTTTAAGAATTATAGATGTTAGTAATAATAAAAAAAATCAGATAGATAATGTTGATAAGCAGACAATGATACAACATTGCAAAATACCAGAAAAGGAGTTATACCCGGTTCAACAAATGCTGACAGACCCCACCCATGCACAGAGTAAATCAATACTTCAAACATCTTTGACAATTAATTTATTATCAATTGATTATATACAAAATATTCATTTCGTTTTTAATGGCTGATAGATAAAACAAATCGCCCGATAGAAATTATTGATGAAAGAAAACTGGCGGACCGGTCATTACTTCACCTGTAGGCAATAAAAAACCACCGGCCTTCTGTAATTGAAAGCCGGTGGTTGTAAAAAGAATCAGTAAAGTTTGAGTTAGTTATGTATGCCCAATGCGGGGATCATCATAATGATCGGTTACATTGCTTGGTATGGCCCACTTTAGTTCACCCAACTTCACCCGGCTGTATACTTTTGTTCCCTGAACATTTTCCGAATATATATTCACCCAGAGTAATCCGTCGGTAGTGAACTCCACAGCTGATGTTTCTCCGTCGGCTTCCAGCTGATCCAGTGCGGAGGCCAGTGTAGGTGAAGAGGAGCTATGTTCGAGTACCACCTGATTGCATGAAAAACTGAGCAATTGACTGGTACTCCCGTCAATGATGCTGACCGAACGGATGAGACCCAGGTAATCGCTCCCACCCTTAATCGTCAGTTTGGCGCCATCGGGTAAAATAACTGAGCGGCGGCCGGTCTCTTTATCCTTAATGTGTTTACCATTCAGATTCTCATGATTGCCCACCAGTTTTGCGGTACCATTCACTACTTCCATACCCCAAAGTTCAATTTTAAATCCCGGATATTGTTCATGCCGGATGGTTACGGAAAGTGCAGGCTTGATTACAATGATTCCCCCTCCACTGGTCCGGTACACAAATGAATCGGCAACACCAGACTGTATCATACCGGCTTTAGGTGTGACCGCGGCACAGGTACCCAGTTTCAGTTCTTCTGCCGCGGGCGTATCCCCTTTCTTACAAGAACTGAATATCAGTATAGAAAATAAACATATCCCCAAAAAACGGGGCAGCCTGCAAGCCGGATAAAAATTACTGGTCTGGGATTCGGTCGAAAAAAATAGTTGCTGCGGATGAATCAAAAAACTGCTTTTTGACATATTCTTTATTTAGAGGTGACCCGGGCATTCCGGATATCAATACATCGGATCTTTCTCAAATAGTCATCAGGTATTTTCATTTTTTTTGGACAATACTGAATGATCGGAGCGCTGATTAGTGGTTGAATTGTCTATTCCCGCTGGTATTTGTAGTTTTGGGAAAATACCAAAGCATGTCGACGGAAATCAAGTGTCCGAATTGCGGCCACCAGTTTGAACCCAATGATGCCATCCGGGATCAGGTGGAACAGGAACTGCGGGCTAAAATAGCGGACTGGCAGAAAAAGAAGAATGAGGAATTCCAGCAAAAAATGGACGAGGAAAAGAAAAGATTGCAGGAAAGCCTTGAGGGAAATCTCCGTAAGAGCATCGCAGCTGATTTTGAAACCCAGCTGAAAATGGCGGAGCAGAATAACAAAGACTATGAAGAAAAACTGCAGCAGGCCCGGAAACAGCAACTGGAATTCTTAAAAAAAGAGCAGGAACTGAAAAATAAGGAAGCGGAACTGGAGCTATCGGTCCAGCAGCAACTTCAGAAAGAAAGGGAAAAATTGTCGGTGGAGATACGCAAACTGGAAGAACAGCGGATGAGTGCAAAAGAAACCGAATTCCAGTTACAGCTGAAAGAACTGCAGAAGCAGCTGGATGACCAGAAGAAACTGGCCGATGAAATGCGGCGTAAAGCTGAACAGGGAAGTATGCAGACCCAGGGAGAGGTTCAGGAACTGTTGCTGGAGGAATTACTAAAAACAGCTTTCCCCTTCGACCTGGTCAGTGAAGTGGGGAAAGGGGTACGCGGGGCTGACTGCATTCAAACCGTTCGCAATAACTTTGGCCAGGAATGTGGCAAGATCATTTTTGAGAGCAAGCGCACCAAGGATTTTGGAAATGACTGGATCGAGAAATTAAAAGCCGATATGCGCAGCCAGGGAGCGGATGTGGCGGTAATTGTTTCCCAGGCTTTACCAAAAGACATGGACCGTTTTGGAGAAAAAGATGGCGTGTGGATCTGCAGTTTTGCGGAAGTAAAGCCATTGGTGCAAATGATCCGTTATGGCATCATCAATGTGGCCAATGCCGCCCGCAGCCAGGAAAACAAGGGAGACAAAATGCATCTTTTATATAAATACCTTACCAGCCGCGAATTTGCCGATCAGTGGTCTGCTATCCGGGAAGGATTTATGAGTATGAAACTCTCGATCCAGAAAGAAAGGGATGCGATGGAAAAACTCTGGAAGGCCCGTGAAAAACAGTTAGAAAAAGTGATGATAAATGCCACTGGTATCCGGGGTTCTATTGAAGGTATTTCCGGCGCAGATGTGGATTTGAATTTGTTGGGAGATGGGAATGATGATCTCGTTTTGGATTAAAGACTGGTTGAGAAGTTGAAAAGGATGAAGTGGCCGTAAAATTTAACAATAATTCCTTAGGAGGTCCTAGTCAACCTATCAACTTGTTAACTTGTAAATCTATCAACCACCCAACTCAGTACCAACCCGTCAAAAAACCTGAACTCCACTTTCAACCGATCTCCTGTAAGCCCGAAATCACATCGTAGCTTATTATCCGTCACATCCAATTCACTCAGAAGAATATGTCTCCTGAAATCCACCTCCCCTGCTCCGTACCATTTGTAGACTGATTCCTTGGCGGACCAGAGTAAGGTGAGTAACCGGTAATCGGGTGTAAAGGGATCCGGTATAAAAAGGGATTGTTCTTTCGCGGACATAAATTTGTCTTTGATCCGGAGGATCCGGTCTTCCGTTTCTTCCACATCCACGCCCACCCGATGGGTACGACTGACAATGGCCGCCGCATAATCCCCGCAATGAGAGATGGAAAAATGATAGCGTTCATCCGGCAGGTAAGGCTTACGTGTGTCAGCGATCCGGATCTGTTCGTAAGGGAAATCAGGAAACAAATATTGCAGCAGAAAACGTCCGGCCAGGTGCTGCAGCCGCTTTTTCGGATGGGTCACGTCCCGGTGTATGGGCACATTTCCCCGGAAGAAAGCTTCCGTTTCTTCTATCTTCCAGACCCCCAAACGGGTCGATTCGTTGATTTGTTGTTGAAAAAAAACCGGCATTCCTTTCTTATTCCTGTTTACTTTGCTGCCCTTATTAAAAACGAAGATAAATGATACTTTCTGATACCCGCATTCTGGAGGAAATGGAGAAAGGCACCATTAAAGTGGTCCCCTATCAGCGTGACTGTCTTGGCAGCAATTCCTACGATGTACACCTGGGCAAGACCCTGGCTACGTACAAAGAGCATATGATCGATGCGAAAAAGCACAATGAGATCGACTATTTTGAGATTCCCGATGAAGGAATCGTTTTATACCCCCATATCTTTTATCTTGGGGTAACCGAGGAATACACGGAAACCCATGCCCACGTGCCTTTCCTGGAAGGCAAATCCTCCACCGGAAGACTGGGCATCGATATCCATGCCACCGCCGGAAAAGGAGATGTGGGGTTCTGCGGTAACTGGACCCTCGAAATATCTGTTAAGCAACCGGTCAAAGTATATAAAGGAATGCCAATCGGCCAATTGATTTATTTCCCGGTAGACGGTGAAATTGAAATCAAATACAACCAGAAAAAGAATTCAAAATACAGCAATCAGCCGGACAAACCGGTGGAGAGCATGATGTGGAAGAATAAATTCTAGAAAGGTTTAGATTTTTTTCATTTAGTAGTGCCAGCTCTAAAAAGGACATTTCTGTTAATGCCCGGCAGATGATAGTTTAGAAGGTTTAGGTAAAGCTCAATTCGTAGTACCAGTTCTGATACAGTACTTTGGGTTATTGCCGGATGGTGGTTAGTTTAGAAGGTTTATATAGAGTTTCATAGTATGTAACGGCTGTTTTCTGCCCGCCTTAATTCAATCTCCAGATTGTATAATTCAGTATACCTGCAAATGATACCCAGGCAATATATGGCACAAGTAGCCAGGCGGCCGCTTTATTTACCTGACCAAAAGCGAATATCGTAGCCAGGATGGCCAACCAGAGCACAACAATTTCAGCGAATGCCCATCCGGGTTGTTCTAATTTGAAAAAAATGAAAGACCAGAAAAAATTGAGGAGAAGTTGTGCCGCGAACAATATAAAAGCAATCATTTTCAGTTCACGACTGGTGTCTTCTTTCCAAACCACCCACAATGCAATCCCCATCATAACATAAAGAGTGGTCCATACCGGACCAAATATCCAGTTAGGTGGATTCCATGAAGGTTTCTGAATGGTCTGGTACCAGCTTTCTACCCCGGTAATAGTAAAGTATCCGCTGATTGCACCAACCAGTACAGGAATAGCAATCGCTATAATGAGTTTTACAATGGAAGACATAGATTATTTACAATTGAACAGGATATTTGTTCAATCGGAAGAAAGTTGTCGAAAGAAAGCAGCCGTTAGTCATTAGTCGATAGTAAACAGCCCTAACTAAGAAAATGGTATATAATACTTATAATTTCCCGGCTATATTCATAGCCCCTCATTAATACCAGCGCTACTAAGTAAGCAAAATATATACCTTCTAAACTATCATCTGCCCGGCAATAACCTAAACTTCCTCCACTTTACTTTCACATCTAAGAAAGTAGTATCTAAACCCCAAACTTTCCCTACAACTTCCCTACCCCATACTTCTTATAATAAGCAATCAGCCACGCCACTACTTCATTATAGCTTCTTTTGCCGGCAGGCTGGTTATTGGCCCTTAGAAAATGACCATAGCCCCAGGTCACGATACCTTCTACCGGATTGCGATGCCGATAGAGGAAATCGCGGTACTCCTGCTGATCTTTTTTTACTTGTGGATGAACACGGTTCTGGTATTGCCGTGCTTGTGTCGAATCCCGACGGGATAATTCCCCAACTGCATAGAGATACATATCAAAATACATGGAATATTTGAAAGCCGGCGACTCATACTGCTGGCAAGCCAGAAAGGCGACAAAGTTGGCTTCATTTTCCCGGGCATAACCCACCTGGTGTGCTATTTCGTGGGTGGTAACAAAGGGTTCGAGAAAACGGGGTATGGTAGTATTGACCTGTCCTTCACCCGAAAAGGGGTTATAGTACCCTTGAAAACCCAGGTAATTGCCCAGGTAACTGAATAAAGAGGGTTTTATCGATTTGGGTGTATAGGCAATAAAAGGATAGGTGACTGAAGCCTCTTTATACGCTGAAGCGGCACTGGTGAATAAGGTTCGTTTTTGGTTAAATGTGTCCCGTTGTGAGCCGGACACCAAGGCCGCATAGCTATTCAGTTTTGAATGAAGCGCGCTGGTCAGGGTATCCAGGTCATCCCTGGAATAGGTTTTCATTTGCAAACCAAGCTGGTCGGCCACCCCTACCCGGTTATAATTGAGTCCCCAGAGCAGGTTAAAGAAAACATAGATAAAAAGCACAAAAAAGATCCCCTGCTGCAGGGCTTCTTTGAAAAAGGGCCTGGAGAGTTTTTTCCGGAAAAGAAGCCGGAAGAATTTCCAGGTCTGGAAGAGAACCACCAGTACGAGGAAGGCATAAAAAAGATCCCCGATACTGAAGGGAATCCAGCCGAACAGGGTTCGCTGAGCCCTTGATATCCAGGGATAAACGCCCAGACTGTAGTTTTTTTCCACCCATTCCGGGTACCAGGAAGCCCATTTTATACCAATGGTCAGCAATATCAGGAGTACCCAGCTCCAGCTTTTCATAAGGCGGCTAAATATTCTGGTCAGCAACTTTTGCAAAAGATCAAATTTTAAGTACTTTCAAAATCAGGGGATTACCCATGGTAAAGGACAAAAATAATCGAAAAATGGCCATTTACTTTCCAATAAATCCCTTACCTTTGCACACTCTTTTAAAAAGTTGACCCATGAGCCGCCGGCGGGAGTTTGAGATAGCTTTTGTGGGATTAAAGCCCGGGGTACATGAGTACAACTATGAGATTAATGACCGGTTCTTTGAAGCATTTCAGCAACAGGACTTTCGAAACTGTAAGGCCAATGTAAAGCTGCATTTTGACAAGAAAAGCAGTTTTATGCTCCTCAAGTTTGAAATAGGCGGCAGCCTCGAAGTAACCTGTGACCGTTGTAATAATGAACTTCCCCTGGAATTATGGGATGAGTTCAATATCACGGTTAAAATGGTGGAAGAGCCCGGCCTGATGAACGACCAGGAAGAAGATCCTGATGTTTATTATATCAGCCGCGGGGAAAGTCACCTGGATGTGGCCGAATGGATCTATGAATTCATCAACCTCAGTCTTCCGATGCAGAAGACCTGCGATTTTGAAAAAATGGATGGTCCACATTGCAACAAGGCTGCATTGGAAATGCTGAAAAAGCTGGAAGCGGAAGAGGCGGAAGCCCGGGAACAAAAAGAAAATCCGATCTGGAAAGGATTGGAGAAATTTAAAGATTTAGATTAAACGTTATAATAATTGAGTTATGCCAAATCCGAAACGCAGACATAGTCAGCAAAGAAGTGCCAAGCGTAGAACGCACTACAAAGCAACCCCTTCTACCCTGACCACTGATACGACTACTGGTGAAATCCACCCCCGTCACCGTGCACACGTTAGTGAAGGGAAGTTGTATTACAAGGGTAAAGTAGTTGCTGAAAAAGCGCCGCTCAGGGCTCAGTAATTTTTCCGGGTAACCGTTTAATTCCAAATCCGTTTCCTTGACAGGGATGGCATTTGGAATTTGTCATTTTTGTAATTTTCTGACTATGAAGATCGGTATCGACATGATGGGTGGAGATTATGCCCCGCTGGAAGCGGTGAAGGGCATTGCTTTGTACTTATCCGGTCATACAGTTCCGGTTGAACTTTTCCTGATTGGCGACCAGCCGCAGATCGAGGCTTTACTGGCCGAACATCAGGTTCCGGCAGACCACCTTCGGGTGATTCATGCCGAACAGGTCATCGATATGCATGAGCACCCTACCCGGGCGCTCAAGGAAAAACAGAAATCTTCTATTGCCATAGGTTTTCACCTGCTGGCTTCCGGCAAAATGGATGCTTTTATCAGTGCCGGTAATACAGGGGCTATGCTGGTAGGCGCCCTTTTCAGCATCAAAGCCATTGAAGGGGTTATACGTCCTACGATCTCCACTATCATACCCCGGATGAATGGCGGCACCGGCCTCTTACTCGATGTAGGACTGAATGCCGATTGCAAACCCGAGCAATTGAATCAGTTTGCTATAATGGGTTCGGTCTATGCACAACTGATCCTGGGAATCGAAAAGCCCAAGGTCGGCCTGATGAATGTAGGCGAAGAAGAAGGCAAGGGTAACCTGCTGGCCCAGGCCACCTATCCCCTGCTTAAAGAAAACAAACACATTGATTTCATTGGAAATATTGAAGGCCGTGATGTGCTGACTGACAAGGCGGATGTAATGGTCTGTGAAGGATTTACCGGCAATATCATTCTGAAACTTGCTGAATCCCTCTACGAAATAGCCCAGGCACAAAACCTGCACAATCCCTATTTCGACCGTTTCAATTTTGAAATCTATGGCGGCACTCCGGTCCTGGGAGTTGCCAAACCTGTAATCATTGGTCACGGAATCTCCGGCGCCACCGCCTTTATGAATATGATCCACCTTTCCCAGCAGATGATTGAGAAGGACGTGATGAAGAAAATGAAGGAAGAACTCAGTTAAGTCAGTCGCCAGTCGCCAGACGGCAGTCGCCAGCCAACAGCCCAATTCTTACGACCAACTGCTTAGTACCTACTGCTTACTGCCGACTGCCTACTGCCTACTGTGAAATACCCTTTTCCCGGTATAAAAAGTCTCCTTTCCCCGTACTATCTTTAACGCCATGTTTACCCCCAGACTCATTACCCTACCCATTTTTGGCCTTCTGCTGGCCGGACCTGTCCTGCAGGCTCAGACTGGTACACAAAGTACAGCTATACATGCGCCAAAGTATATACCGGAAACACGGACTATTGCCCATAATATCGGCAACCGTACGGTCGTGATTAAAGTCATTCAATACGGAGAACCGAACGGAATATACTGTATCAATATGCACGATAATGAAGGAACGGCCGTGTTGGGAGCTGTACCGGTGCTGGAAATGACCGGGGGCACCCTGATCCGGGTGGAAAACTTCAAACAACGCGTTATTAAGTTTCGTCTCAATGGCGTTTTATATGGCTTTGATCCAAACAGGATCTACTCCCGTATCGGAATAGGTCAAACCCTGCGGGATAACCGGAATTATAGTTTAAAAGCCGTTTTAGAAATAGAAAAATTTGCCGGTCGTCTGCTCGCCCTCATACCCGATACCGCCAAATGCCTGATCGCCTTGCATAATAACACCAACGACCTTTTTTCGATCAAAAGCTATGTCCCCGGTGGCATCCGGCAAAAAGATGCAAAAGCTGTTTTCTACAACGAAACGGAAGATGTGGATGATATCGCCCTGACCACCGATAGCCTGATCTATAAAGTAATGGCAGATGCCGGGTATAATTCAATCTGGCAGGATAATGTAAAAGCCAAGAAAGACGGCTCACTAAGTATTTACAGCGGAGAAAAAGGAATCCGCTACATTAATATCGAGACCGAACATGGTAAAGTAGAACAATACCGGATTATGTTCGAAAAGCTGATGGCCTGGCTCCTCAGCCCCCCCACTCAACCCGTTGAGAATCCGGAAGAAGAAAAAGAATCCACCGGAACTCAAAATCTGTTGATAATTAATTGAAAAACTTTTGGAAGCAAAGGATTTAGCCTTTATTTTTGCACTCCCAATTCGGTAAACGAAGAAAGGAAAAAGGTTGATCTCGTAGCTCAGTTGGTAGAGCACAACACTTTTAATGTTGGGGCCCTGGGTTCGAGTCCCAGCGGGATCACAACCAAAAAAACCAGGCTTTGCCTGGTTTTTTTGGTAAATGACAAGAACCAAGAAGCACTCCTTCGCCAAGGCTACGGAGCACACGCAAGATCCAAAGAAGCACCAAAAGGCAAATCTCAAAAGCCTCCTGAGAAGTTCTTGTTGAATAAAATCCCTTGCTTTCAATACAATAATATCTAAGTACCCCTACTCACCACTCACCACTCACTACTCACTACTCACTACTCACTACTCACTACTCACCACTCACCAACAAACTCACTTTTCAAAGCTTGAAATAAAACCACTTACGGTTTTGCCGGTTTTTTGATTAAACTGCTGAACACTACTTCCTCCAGGAAATCAACAATCCCCGTATCATTATCAGTAGTTCCGAAATCCGTTAAAGAAGGAAGATTGTACTTAAAATATTTCTGCAGGTGTGCAATTTCAATCAATGAACTGCTAAGGGATCGCGGAAATTTAAGCTCTGTATTGTATTCAAGTAAAATTCCACCTATTCGACTGCATAAGTCCTTATATGGCTTGAAAAACTGATGCTGATTATCCTCCGTTACCTGTTTGGTTAAATAAGCTTTTGTACCCTGTTCAACCACAATCTCATGTAGTACACTTTCATTTATATAGCTGGTCGATTGATCATCTTTTACCGGTAAGGCTAGCAGGCGGATAATTCTTCTGATTTTTAATTCCGGCTGACTGATGTTGTTGATACAATAACTTATCTGGTAATCCAGCCAGTTCCAGTACCATGATACTAAATACAACAAAAGCCGATGCTTATTTTCGAAGTAACGGTAAACACCTGCCTCGGTTGTACCCGCAGTTTCGGCCAGTTTCTTAAAAGTAAATTGCTCAAACCCGATTTCATGAATAAGCAGAACCCCGGATTGCAAAATCTGTTGACCTAATACGGTAAGCTGAGGATCCTTCAAAAACAACCTACCATTCATTTTTATCTGCAGATGCAATTCCATATACAGTACAATTTTCTGTTTTCCGTTTAATAAAAACTACAACCTACCCCGGAAAGGGGAATGCAATACAATGGCAAATATAATACTATCAAGCATGATAGTATTACTACTCCAAATCATAAACCAGATTGATTTTCATCATTTTAATCGGGCTTATTTTATTAGCATCTTTAAAAAACTGATTAAAACAGATACCATGTTACGTAATATTCTGGTTCCCATTGACTTCTCTGCAAATGCACTGAGGTCAGCCCTCTATGCGGTTTCAATTGCTGAAAAAAGTAAAGCAACAATCCACCTGCTCCATGTCATTGAACCGGTAACGGAAAGTATCAGGCAGCCCTTCCCGCTTCAGGAAAAACTGGAGGTGGAAATTACCAAAAACCGAATAAGGGAATTGAATGAATTTCAACAGCACCTCGCTGCACTCCATCCGGGTATCAGTATGAAATCCGAAACAGAAAACGGAATGACAATCCCATCCATTCTTCATGTTGCCAGAAAAAAGAAAGTCGATCTGATCGTAATGGGTGCAAAAGGCGTCTCCGCTATAAAAAAAGTGTTCATGGGTAGTATTACTGCAGGTATCATCAGCCGCACTCATATACCGGTACTGGCTGTTCCTGATGAATATATTGCCGAAATACCCGATGGCATATTACTGGCGACCTGCCATTTCGAAAAAAGTAAATCGCTCCTTAAAACTATTGCTGACCTGGCCAGCCTTTTCAAAACAAAAGTGCATGTTGCCGTATTTTTAGACACCGATACCTATACCCCCTCCAATTACCTTTTCAACCAAAAAAAACTGAACCGTTATATTCATTATCTAAAGAAAATATACCCGGACATACTGTTTACCGGCGAAATACTCGAAGGAACAGATTTTGATAAAACACTCACCACGTACTATAAAACAAATGCGTTGGATATAATAGCCATGATAACTTATCCCAAAAGCTTTTGGGAAAAGTTATTTCAGAAAAGCAGAACAAAAAAAACAGTATTTAAATCAGCCATACCGGTGTTGGCCATTCCATCTACCTGACATTTATGGTCATTCATGCTTTGAAAACAACAGATTCACCATGTATTTGTTTATATAAACTCAAAGTACGAATAAGTGAATCGAAAATAAAGAGAACAAAAATACATATGAAAACAAAATGTAAAAATGAAGTGAAAACCAATTCTGTGTTCGTTCAGTTATAGTTTAACAGAATTTGAAAACCAAAATGGACCCTATCTATTCATACATTGCAGGTTTTGCTTTATGCGCAACCATAATAATTTATAGCGGATCAAAACTATCCTTTTATGGCGAACAGATTGCCAACCTGACAGGAATGGGTAAAGCCTGGGTGGGACTAATTTTAATGGCATCCGTTACTTCACTGCCTGAATTGATAACAGGAATCAGTTCAGTCGCTATCATTAAAGCCCCGGATCTGGCCGCCGGTGATATTTTTGGAAGCTGTGTCTTTAATCTGCTGATTCTTTCTGTACTGGATGCCCGTATTAAACAGCCCTTATTTTCAATTGTAAAATCCAGCCATATAGTTGCCGCGATTTTCGGAATCATACTGATGACGCTTGCCGGACTGGCAATTTATCTATCGAATGAAATTCCATCAATATTCTGGATAAGTAGTTTAACATTTGTAATCTTTGGAGTATATCTCCTGGCTGTATGGGGAATATTCAATTATGATCAGGTTACTCATGCAGAAAGCTCAGCTACCCAGACCTCCTTTTCTTCGACTCCCGGCACAAATCTAAGAAATGTAACAGTAGGATATGGTTTACATGCGTCAATTGTCATTGTCGCAGCCGTTTTTCTTCCATTTTTTGGCGAACATATTGCTACAAAATCCGGCATGGGAAACTCTCTCTTCGGAACACTTTTTATTGCAGCAGCCACTTCTCTTCCCGAGCTGGTTGTATCCCTGGCCGCCTTAAAACTGGGATCCACCGATATGGCAGTCGGCAACCTGCTCGGCAGCAACATATTCAATATATTTATTCTCGGGATAGATGATATTTTCTACCGGAGCGGTTCCCTTTTTAAACATATCTCATCCTCTCATCTGATCTCCGTTTTTATTACAATCCTGATGACAGCGGTAGTCATTCTTGGTCTCTTATTCAAACCCAAGAAAAAAAAGGTCTGGCATTTCAGTCTCGACACATTTATAATCCTTCTTTTATACTTTTTCCTGATTTCATACATAATCGCGAACAAATAAATGCAATATATGAACTGGCACAGATTAAGTACTGTTGAAACCTTTGAACTGCTTGGAACAAACCAGCAGGGACTGACCTCAGATAAAGCCGAAGAAAAATTACTACAGGTTGGCCCAAACGAATTACAGGAAGTAAAAAAGAAAAGTATAGCCGGCATGCTGCTTGCCCAGTTTAAAGATGTAATGATCTTAATTTTACTGACGGCGGCAATCATCTCAGGTATAATCGGTGATCTTACAGATACCATTGTCATACTGGTTATTGTATTGTTGAATGCGATCATAGGTTTCTTCCAGGAATACCGTGCAGAAAAAGCCATGCTGGCATTAAAACAGATGGCCGTTACTCAATCAAAAGTCATACGTGATGGCAATATCGCCTGGTTGCCAGCTACCGAACTCGTACCCGGAGACATGATCTTACTGGAAGCAGGCAGTTCCGTTCCTGCAGATGTCAGGATAACAGAATCCGTCAATTTAAAAATTGAAGAAGCCGCATTAACCGGCGAATCTCAGGCGATAGAAAAAATCTCACACCCCCTGGAAACAGATGATTTAACATTGGGAGATAAAAAAAACATGGCATTCAAAGGCACTTTTGTAACCTATGGACGGGGAGCGGCCGTAGTAATCGCAACAGGCATGCATACAGAACTGGGCCGTATTGCTAAAATGCTGCAAGAAGAGGAAACACTTACCCCCCTTCAGCAACGAATGGCCTCTTTCGGAAAAAAACTATCTGTCCTGGTTTTATTTCTGTGTATTGTATTTTTTGTAGCGGGTTGGCTGAGAGGGGAAGATGTAGTTAAAATGGTTATGACCAGCATTTCTCTGGCTGTCGCTGCCATTCCGGAAGCCTTGCCTGCTGTTATTACCATTTCATTAGCCCTTGCAGCTAAAAGAATGATTCGCTTCAATAGCCTGATCAGGAAACTGCCTGCCGTAGAAACATTAGGCTCAGTCACCTATATATGTACAGATAAAACAGGTACACTTACCAGGAATAAAATGCATGTGGAAGATGTATACCTGAACAATAAATTGTATGATCGAAATGCATTGCCTCCGATTGAAGAAGAGGATACCTTCTACTTATTGCTGCATGCTTTCGCCTTAAATAATGATGCCGTTTCAGGGGAAGATAAAATATTAAAGGGAGACAGCACAGAAATTGCCTTGATGGAAGTGGCAAGGGATTATCATATCCGTCCGGACTGTTGGCCCAGGTTGGCGGAAATTGCTTTTGATGCTGACAGGAAAATGATGACGACTTTTCACCGGTATAAGAATATAATTATTTCATTTACAAAAGGGGCCCCAGATATTTTACTGCAGCGATGCCTGAATATTGACCTGCAAGCCATGCAAAACCAGGTAGATGAAATGGCATCAAAAGGTCACCGTGTAATAGGGTTTGCCTGCCGCTACTGGGAAACCATACCTGAAACCCCTGATACGGAATTGCATGAAAATGATCTTCAGTTTTTAGGATTAACAGGCATTATTGATCCCCCAAGGGATGAAGTATACGATGCCGTGAAACAATGTAAAACGGCCGGTATCGTTCCTGTAATGATTACCGGTGATCATCCGTTAACAGCCAGTACCATAGCCGCACGTATTGGCATTTTAAACAACGAAAAGGACCTGGTCATAACCGGACAAAAATTAGCAGGCCTGGACCATGACAGCTTTCTGGAAAAAGTTGAACGGATCAAGGTTTATGCCCGTGTATCACCCGAACAAAAACTACAGATTGTTAAAATGCTGCAACAGAAAGGTCATTATGTGGCCATGACCGGTGATGGGGTTAATGATGCCCCCTCCCTTAAAAGAGCAAACATTGGCATTGCAATGGGAATTACAGGAACGGATGTGTCTAAAGAGTCCGCGCATATGATTTTACTGGATGACAATTTCTCCACCATAGTAAAAGCAGTACGGGAAGGCAGAAGGATATATGACAATATCCTCAAGTTTATTAAATACCTGATGACAACCAACTCCGGTGAACTCTGGACACTCTTACTAGGTCCTTTAATCGGGTTACCAGTTGCATTACTGCCCATCCATATACTTTGGATCAATCTGGTATCCGATGGATTACCGGCCATATCCCTGTCTTTTGAAAAAGCAGAAAAAAATATTATGAACCGCCCTCCACGGCCACCACAGCAAAGCGTTTTTAGTAATGGCAGGGGTTTGCACATGATATGGGTCGGTATGCTTATGGCCGGAATTGCCCTGTCGGCTCAAAGCTGGGCCATCAGCAATGATCTTCACTGGCAAACAATTGTATTTAATGTCTTATGCCTGAGCCAAATGGGACATGTACTGGCCATTCGCTCCGAGAAAAGGTCCTTGTTAAGTATCGGGCTGTTATCAAACAAACCTCTTATCGGGGCAGTGATGATCGCCATGCTGCTTCAGATTGTGGTTACATATACCCCATTTTTACAACCCATTTTCCAGACTGAAGCATTAACACTGAATGAATTTATACTCGTGGGTGCTGCGTCTTCACTGGTTTTCTTTGCAGTGGAAATTGAAAAAGCCATTTTCCGGAATAAAAGAAATTAAAAGTCCAAACACTTAAATACGTTTTCCCTCCCAGTAAACTTTTTCTACTTTTTAACAGAATCAGATTCCCGTATACAGCTGGCATTCCGTCCGCTTCACCCCCGCTTTTGCCCTCATCAGCCCCATTAACATTTTCTTACACCTAACGCAATGCAGATTGCAGTCACAAACAAAATAACCCATCTAAAAAATTGTATATGTACATGAAGACTACGCTGCGTTATCTGAAGATGAAACTTGTTGCCCCGGTTATGATGGGCAGTCTGCTCCTCCTTGGATTTTCATCCTGTGAAAAGGACACTTCCAGCGACGATGACCTGGTAGGCAACTGGGTCCGTCGTTCCGAGTTCGAAGGAGTGGGACGTACGGAAGCTGTGAATTTTACCATTGGTTCAAAAGTATATGTGGGTGGCGGTTATGATGGTACGGACCGGCTGAATGATTTCTGGTCTTTCGATCAGGCAACCGGTACCTGGCTGCGGATGGCCGATTTCCCGGGCGTAGCCCGTAACTCCGCTGTTGCCTTTGCCGCAGATGGCAAAGGGTATGTAGGTACCGGATATGATGAAAATGATAATAAACTGAAAGACTTCTGGGAATACAACCCGTCCACCAATACCTGGACACGGATTGCCGACTTTGGCGGCACAGCCCGCTATAATGCCGTTGCCTTCTCGATCAATAATAAAGGCTATGTGGGTACCGGCTATGACGGCAATTACCTGAAAGATATGTGGAAGTATGATCCGGTTTCGAATACCTGGACCCAGGCTGCGAGTCTTACCGGCTCCAAAAGAAGTGAAGCGGTGGCCTTTGTCCACAATAACAAAGCCTATATCGTTACCGGACTCAACAATGGCACTTACCTGAATGATTTCTGGTCATACGATGCCGGCTCCAACAGCTGGACGGAACTCAGAAAAATCAACGATGTAACGGATGACAGTTTCGATGACGATTATGAGGACAATATCAAACGCAGCAATGCTACCCTCTTCGTGATGGGTGACAAAGCCTATCTCAGCAGCGGCAGTCGCAGCGGCATCATAGCCACTACATGGGAATACGATATCTCCAATGATACCTGGCTTGAAAAAACCGGATTTGAAGGTTCAGGCCGGGAAGGGTTGCTGTCTTTTACCGTAGATAACCGTGGCTTTATCGTCACCGGGAACAACAGCAGCTACCGCTTTGATGACTTGTGGGAATTTTATCCCACTGCAGAGCAGGATGATGACGACAATTAAACAATTAAACAGGCAAAGGAGGGCCTGATCCGGTACCGGTAAAAAAGATATGTACACGATCTTTATTGGTCAGGGTTAACCAGCCGGTACTTCCAGACTGAACCGGAAGCAGGAATAGCCATTATGATTTCAACCATTTTCATAGCCTGCATCAACAAGGCACTATATCCCCGCAGTATCCGGTTCAGTCCTCTTTAAAATAATTACCAATGCAAGCAGTACGTAACTTTATACTTCCGCTTTTCTTCGCTTTATGGCTGGGCGGATGCACCAAGACGGATATCAGTTTTAAAGAGGAGGAAGATGGTACTGATCCGTCAATCACTTATTATGACAATTACCCTGTTATTCTTTCAACTTACAAGACTGATTCATTTATCACCTCCGGGCACAGCAGCTGGAGTATCGGCTATCACCGGGACAGCTGGTTTGGAAACACGGAAGCAGCTGGCTTTACAGAAGTCCTGCTGCCGGATGAAAACCCGTTGAAAAGCCAGTCCGTTCTTTTTGATTCATTGGTACTGGTGATTAAACCTAATGGCAGTTACTATGGAGATACTACCCTGCCCTTGCACCTGGTGGTAAACGAACTCACGGAAAACATCAGCAATGAAGATGATGACACCCGGTACTATTACCCCCGGACATTCAGTTATAATCCGGTACCTGCTGGTACCCGTACCCTAGCTGTACGGCCCAAACGGGATTCCCTGATCAGCATCCGGCTGAGTGATGCATTGGGTATGGATCTTTTTCAGAAAATGAAAACCAATGCCATCCAGATCCAGAGTCAGTCCGAGTTTATTAAATACATCAAAGGTTTCAGAATTGGTGTGGATACCAACCTCACTAACACGCTGGCGTATTTCAGCATTCCATCCGACAGCATGATCATCCGTATGGATTACCGCATCAATGGCACCCCCTTCCAGGAAAAGAAACTGAATTTTCGGGTAAATACAAACCGCCAGTATAACTACCTGCATACCGACCGTCAATTCAGTCCCATGTCCGTTTTCACCGAGTTTAAAAAACAACTCAAAGCTTCGGCATTAACCCAGCATAAGGCCTTTCTGCACA
>JAKQJH010000340.1 GCA_029561255.1 Bacteroidota bacterium
TGGATACTCACTGCACACCGACTACCGTCAACTCTTTATGGCCGACAATGATAAGCGCACCAATGAGATCATTTATGCAGTGAATTGCGATGGACTGCATACCAAATCGTATGGTAATACCACTTTCTTTGTTCACGCCGCTTCCGGTGATGATCACAATGAATTTGGCGTAGGTGGTGGCTGGTACGGTTACCGGGCTACCAAAGGACTGGCCGATCGTTTTACCGACCTGAGCGGTACTACCGATAAAAGAGCCATGTTTACCACTTCTGCTTTTGGTACTTCCCCTGCACAGATCGCTATTTCCGATGTTGGCAACTTTGCCAACGGACTCCATGTAAACAAATACAGGAATATCCGTTCTGATGGTGGTACTGTTTCTGATGTGAACCGTGATTTCGCGGATATCGATTTCCCTATCTTCCGGCTGTCTGAAATGTACCTGATCTATGCCGAAGCCGTGCTGCGTGGCGGTACCGGTGGCGATCTGACCACTGCAACCGGTTATATCAACCTGATCCGTCAGCGTGCTTATGGAAATACCTCCGGCAATATCACATCCGGTCAGCTGGATCTGCCTTTCATCCTGGATGAAAGAGCCCGTGAATTATACTGGGAAGGTCACCGTCGTACCGACCTGATCCGCTACAACCAACTGACCACCGCCACTTACCTGTGGCCATGGAAAGGTGGAATAGCCAGTGGTACTGCTGTAGATGCCAAGTATAATATTTTCCCGATTCCGGCAACCAACCGGACAGCGAATCCTAACCTGACTCAAAACACCGGTTATTAATCTTAATAATAAAATTGCTCGATTATGAAAAGTATTTTGAAACTTCTGTTTGGTTCTCTGTTCCTGGCAGTTGCTTTTTCTTCCTGCGAAAAGGATGAGAACAAAATCTACTATGAAGGAGGCACCGCCCCGGCGTTGACCGCTTCCTCCACAGCAGCACAGGTGCTCCTGATCGCCAATAAGAACAATACGGCGCTGACCCTGAACTGGACCAACCCGAATTATATGTTTACCACAGGCGTAAGTTCACAGGACGTGACTTATACCCTGCAGTTCGATACCGTAGGTGCTAATTTCACCAGCCCCAAAAAGTACGAAAGGGCAATCGCCAAAGAACTGAATGTGGCCCTGACTGTAGGTGAATTAAACACCGCCTTACTGGCCATGGATATGGTGGAAAATATGCCGCACAATATTGAAATGCGGGTGAAAGCCTCGCTGATCAATAGTACGGTACCCCTGATCTCAAATGTGATCACGATCCGCATCACGCCTTACCTGGATGTGGTATTCCCGGTTCCGGCTAACCTGTATATCACCGGTGCTGCAACTCCGGGCAACTGGATGGGCGGTGGCGATCCTGAATTGCTGAGCCAGAAATTCACCAAGATCAGCAGCTCCGAATTCCAGATCAACAGTCTGGCCATTACCCCCGATGTAGGTTTTCTGTTTGTACCGGTGTATGGCGACTGGGGAAATAAATATGGCTTTACCGGTGCCGGACTGGCAAATAATGTGAATGGCGATAGTTTTCAGCCCAATGGTAATGACATGAAATCACCTGGTGTGGCTGGTAATTACAAGATTGTGGTGAGCTTTAAGACCGGTAAATACACAATGACCAAACTATAATTACGGACTATAAACAACAAACAATGAAAAATATTTTTAAAATACTTGCACTGGCTGTTACGACCGTAGTTATGGTTACGGCCTGTACCAAAGTAGCCGACCTGCCCT
>JAKQJH010000331.1 GCA_029561255.1 Bacteroidota bacterium
CCGATTTTCCAGTCATAGCCTAATGGAGTAATAGCAGGTTCAATGGATTTTCCGATAATGCCGGCAAAGGAGCTTTCCAGCTTTTCGGTATGATACGCTTTATCCAGCAAGGCGGCATCAGCCCCGGGTTGTAATTTCAGCTGTTCATATTTAGCGGTGATTTCCTGCATGGTATTGCCCGGACCAAAAGAACTCAGGGCCCAGAGCACCAGGCTGATGATCATAATGATTTTTCCCGCATCCACCACAAAGATTTTTGCCTTGCTGATCATAGTGGGCAAGACGTTTTTCCAGCGGGGTGCCCGGTATGTTGGCAGTTCCAGAATGAAAAAGCTTTTCTCTTTAATATGGATAAACCATTTGGCAATATAGGATACGATCAGGGCCATCACCAGTCCGAGGAGGTATAGTCCCATCATCACCAGTCCCTGCAAACTCATAAAACCAAGAATGTTTTTTTGAGGGATCACCAATCCGATGAGAATGGTATAAACCGGCAAGCGGGCCGAACAACTCATCAGCGGGGTGATCAGGATGGTGAGTAGCCGTTCTTTCCGGTTTTCAATATTCCGGGCACTCATGATGGCGGGTACGGCGCAGGCAAATCCACTGATCATCGGCATCACGCTTTTTCCGTTCAGTCCCACACTGCGCATCAACCGGTCGGAAAGAAAACTGATCCTGGCCATATAACCACTGTCCTCGAGTAAAGTGATCAGGCCAAAAAGAATCATGATTTGCGGGACAAAAACAAAAATGCCACTCAGTCCGGCAATTACCCCGTTCAGGAGCAGATCGGTCCAACGGGTATACGGCAAAGCCTGTGAAAGGAATTGATTTATTTTAGAAAAACCCAGGTCGATCCAGTCCATCGGGTATTGTGCCAGCCAGAATACACTTTGGAAAAGCAGGAACAATACGGCCAGCAGGATCAGGTAACCCCAGCGGCGGTGTAGCAACAGGTTGTCCAACCGTTCCGTGAAAATGGATTTTTTCAGTGGATCGGGTTCGGAAACGGCCTGTTGCATGATCTGCCGGATCCGGCTATATCGTTGTAAGATTTCTTCCGCCTGGGTCTTGGTGGGGTTGAACTGGTGACGGATTTCGATATTTTCAATCGTTTCCTGCATGGGAGCATTCAGCTCAAAATGTTCATGATTGATCAGGTAATGGATCGCTTTATAATCACTCAGAGCGGGAAAATGCTGTTTTACTTCTTCAATCGGGGCTTCAGCCAGGGCGTTATTGTCAATAAAATCCCGAACCGGTGTTTTATAAGCTTGTTGAACCGTCAGGGAAATCGCTCTTTTCAGTTCCACGATTCCCTTGTTTTTCCTCGGATTGACGGCCACCACGGGTACACCCAGCTCCCGCTCCAGGGTGGGAATATCAATTTTGATTCCTTTTTGCCGCGCCAGGTCCATCATGGTCAATACCACCACCACCGGAATCTTCAGGTCAATGATCTGGGTACAAAAAAGGAGGTTTCTTTTCAGGTTGCTGGCATCGGCCACGGCCACCACTACATCGGCTTTGATGTCTTTGTCTTCCCCGATCAGGACCTTGTAGCTCACCCATTCATCCAGTCGCTTCGGGTAAAGACTGTAGGAGCCGGGCAGGTCAATCAGTTCAGCCCTGAAACTGCCAAATACAGCCGAACCGGTTTTTTTGTCCACGGTCACCCCTGGAAAATTGCCCACCTGCTGATTCAGACCAGTCAGGCAGTTAAACAGGGAACTCTTTCCGCTGTTGGGATTCCCGACCAGGGCGATATGTGGTTTATTTTGTTCCATTTAAGTGAAAGGCCCTTCCGGGTAGGCAAAAGTATTGCGGTAAGGGGAAACAGCCTTACGAAATACGATTTTTAGCAGGGGCAATCCGGAAAAAGATTGACGGAATTATGGCAATAAACAAGCAAAGAAACAGGCGGGCGCAATACCTTTGCCACTTATCAATCGATTTACTATGGTTCGCGCTTTTTCAAGATCACTGACCGGCCTGCTGGTATTTGTTATTGCCTGCTCGCCCTCCAAGAAAATAAATAAAGAGGATGTACAGCTGCTGGACAACCTGAAAGCTCATATCCAGTACCTGTCTGATGATAAACTGGAAGGTCGTCGTACCGGAACTGCCGGGGAAAAGCTGGCCATGGAGTATATCAGTAACCAGTTCAGCAGTACCGGGTTGTTGCCCAAGGGAACCAGTAATTATTACCAGGCGTTTGAAGTAAATGAAGGAAAACAGATTGACCCGTCAACGGAATTATCCATCAATGGCAGTAAGCTGGAAACCGGAAAAGAGTATTTCCCATTTCCTTATAGTGCACCAGGAAAAATGGAAGCCCTGCCTGCCATTGCGGTACAGGAAGCGGATATGCCCTGGTTTGTGGATCTGAAAGACGCATTGGAGGAAAATAAGGCCAACCCGCATTTTGATCTTCCTGATTATATTTATACCAATACTAAAAAAGCAAAGGATAAAGGGGCAACCGCGTTGTTTATTTATAACACTTCAGGCACTGATGATAAACTGGCGTTTAATGGAAAGGATAAATCAGCGACGCTGACTATACCGGTTATTTATATTAAGAAAGAAGCAGCCGCGAAATACCTGAAAGATCCTTCTGCCACGATCAATGTAAAATTTGCGGTTTCCCTGAGTGATAAAAAAAGAACCGGGTATAATGTGGTTGGTTTTGTGGACAATGGTGCTCCCACTACGGTTGTTATCGGAGCTCACTTCGATCACCTGGGTTATGGGGAAGATGGCAATTCCAGGCATACCACAACAGAACCGGCCATTCATAACGGGGCCGATGATAATGCCAGCGGAACCGCAGCGCTTATAGAGTTGTCTAAAAAACTAAAAGGTTCCACGTTAAAAAATAACAACTATCTCTTTATCGCCTTCTCTGGTGAAGAGCTCGGACTTTACGGATCCAAGTATTATACCGAGCACCCGACCATTGACCTGAAGACGGTGAACTATATGATCAATATGGATATGGTGGGCCGGTTGAATGACAGCAGCAAAGTACTGACCATTGGTGGGTATGGCACGTCCCCTGCCTGGGAGAAAGTAATCAATAACTATGATTTTTTCAAACTGCCCTATAAGACAAATGTACAGCCGCCGCTGGTCATCCGCACCGACAGCAGTGGTACCGGTCCCAGTGATCACACCTCCTTCTATCGGAAGGATATTCCGGTATTGTTTTATTTCACCGGCCTGCATACGGATTACCACAAACCTTCGGATGATGCGGATAAGATCAACTATGGCGGGGAGCAATTAATTGTAAAACATGTATTAGGTGTAGTGCAGCAGCTGGACAACCAACCTAAACTCGCTTTTATCAAAACCCGCGAAGCACAAACCACTACCTCCGCCCGCTTCAGCGTATCCATGGGAATTATGCCCGATTATACCTGGTCCGGCAATGGTTTACGTTCTGATGGGGTAAGTGAGGGCAAGCCGGCGCAGAAAGCCGGACTGAAAGCAGGAGACATTATCCTGCAGATCGGGGATTTCAAGATTACCTCCATGGAAAGTTATATGCAAACCCTGGGTAAGTTTAAAAAAGGAGATAAAGCAAAAGTCGTTTACCTCCGCGGGAAAGACACCCTGGAGACCACGGTTGAATTCTAATCCGTAAATTACAGTATGGCCGAAAAAAACAAACTGGTCCTTGATACAAAGGAGCTCATGGAGGGCTTTTTTGAAGATACCCGTTTGTTGGGCGTAATGGCCCCTATCAAGGACTACCAGTTTTGCTGGCACCTGAATAATACGATCGGTCTTGACTTCCGGATCAATGATATTGAAATTAAGCTGATCAAAAAGAAAAGAGATTATTTTTTCGCCGTGTACGAATACCGGGTACCCACCGGAACGCTGGAGCATTATATCTATAACAACCAGTTTGACGGCGAATATCTTCTGCCCGAATTCAAGCACTTCGATTTTCTCTGGCTGATGAAAGGCGACGAAGTGAATGATGACACACTGCAGGAAACGATCCAGACGATCCGGAGCATTAATAGTGTGCAGTTGGTGACGGAGCTTTCAATAGAACAGATAAAGAATAAAGAGAATCTCGTGTTTTAGATAATCGGACAATAAGAACCAAGAAGCCAAGATGCCAAGATCCAAAGAAGCATCAAAAGACAA
>JAKQJH010000343.1 GCA_029561255.1 Bacteroidota bacterium
GCCAGCAGGAATACATCATGGGAGGCGGTATCCCAGTAAACGGTGGCAAAGGACTGAGGCGAAGCATCCATTCCTTTGAGTGAAGCCATTTTTATATTGGGGTTCTGCTGCAGTTTTCCGATTTCTGCCACCAGCCCCATAATATTTTCATTGGCTTTGTCCAGGTTGGACGACAGTGTTTTGTTCTGGTTCATCTGGCTGATATTCCAGGTAATACTTCCGGCCAGCAACAATACGGCAGCCGCTGCGGTATACTTCCATAGGTTGGCCGATCTGCCATAGACTGGTTTAAAGGGAATGACTTTTGCGCCTTTGTTGATCTCTTGCAGGATGTTTTCTTTGATAAATGCCGGCGGCTTGGTGGTTCCGGACAGGGCTTGCTGTTCCAGGGATATTTCAAAGGCAATACGGGCTTCTACCAGTTCGGGGTATTGGGAACAATATTGCTCAAACTCCGCCCGTTCCTCCGGACTGGCCAGTCCGAGTACGTAGCTTTCAATAATGCCGCCTGATATGTATTCCTGTATATTCAATGCGTTATTGTAGTAAAGTTCTTAAATGTATTAATGCCGCCCTTATTCTTGTTTTAACCGTGCCCAGCGGAAGGTCCATCACTTTAGCGATCTCTTCATGGGTAAATCCCTGATAATAGGCCAGATCCAGCAAAACCCGCCACTCCTCCTTCAGTTGTCCAATCACTTTACTGAGTCCGCTGTCCTTTATAGCGGGCCCTGTTACAGCCCCGGCAACTTCATTACTTTCCGGCAGTGGCTGGTTTTTCCGGTTATTATTAAATCCTTTTGACCGCATTTCGTCAATGGCTGCATTCCGGGCAATATTCAGCATCCAGGTAAACAGCCTTCCTTTGGATGGGTCATAGGAATCGAAACGACGCCAGATATTAATAAAAACCGTCTGCAAAACATCATTGGCCAGTTCTTTATCTGGAAGCACTTTATTCACGACACTGTACAGTGCCCCGGAATACTGATCATACAGGTAGGCAAATGCTTTTTCATCACGTAACCGCAATGCAGACACCAGCTCCTGTTCACTGTATGTAGTGTTGAGATTCAAATAATTGGTTAAGATACAACGAGAATAAGCCGCTTTGTATCGCCTTTATATACGGGAGATTGTCCCGGTCGGATTTAGTCAACCACTGCCTGGTAGCCAGCCGCATCCAGTAATCCATCCAGGTCAGCCGGATTATTGACGGTCATTTTAACCATCCAGCCTTCACCGTATGGATCGGAATTCACCAGTTCGGGTGCATTTGTAAGTGCAGGATTAAGTTCATTGATCGTTCCGCTTACCGGCAGAAACAGGTCAGACACGGTTTTAACCGCTTCAACGGTGCCAAAAACAGCACCCGCTTCCAGTGCTTTACCGATCGTGTCAACTTCCACATATACGATATCACCCAGCTCACGTTGTGCATATTCAGTGATGCCAATGGTGGCGGTAGTGCCGTCTAAACTGATCCATTCGTGGTCTTTGGTGTAGCGGAGATTAGCAGGGTAACTCATAATCAATGGTTTTGAGTTGCAAACCTAAGGAAAATCGGGAAAAGAAAAGGAAGCAGGATAAAGTTAGGCTGATTATTTCACCGGAATATTTATGCCGTTCATGGCAAGATTTGCGCCATTGGTCGGGAAACGCTTTTACAGACGTATAACATGCCGTTATATTTGCCATTCAATTCACAAAAACCATTAATAATGAGAAAGTTAGTATTGATTTTTTTGAGCGCCTTTACCTTATCCTTTTCGGCTTCTGCTCAGAAAATATCAGGTGTGGTTAAAGATGAGCAAGGAAAAGGGCTCGAGAAGACAACCATCTCCCTGCTCCGTTCAAAAGATTCGACAGTAATAAAACTGGCCGTTACAGGCAAAGACGGCAGCTTTTCCATGGAATCTGCCGGAGGCAGTTACCTGGTAAGTGCCTCACATATCGGGTATACGACCCGGTATTCAGCGGTGTTTGACGCAAAATCGGATACCCGGATTCCGGAAATCGTACTGGAGAAAGCAGCTGCCAGTCTGCAGGGCGTAACCGTAACCTCACAAAAACCAATGATCGAAGTACGGGCCGACAAAACGATCCTCAATGTGGAAGGAACCATTAATGCTGTGGGGAATGACGCGCTTGAACTGATCCGCCGTAGTCCGAGTGCCATGGTGGACAAGGATGACAATATCAGCCTGGCCGGGAAAAACGGGGTGCAGGTCTACATTGACGGGAAACCTTCACCGCTTTCCGGTTCCGATCTGGCCAATTACCTGAAGAGTATGCAATCTTCCCAGATAGAAGCCATCGAGATCATTACCAATCCTTCGGCCAAATATGAAGCGGCGGGGAATGCAGGTATCATCAATATCAAATTGAAAAAGAACAAGAGTTTTGGTACCAATGGATCCGTGAATGCCGGTTATACACAGGGGATTTATGGAAAAGGCACCGCGGGCATTAACCTTAATCACCGGAATAAGCATATCAATGTTTTTGGTAATTACAATTATAATAAAGGCGATTACCTGATGACGATGAATTCCGAACGGACCCAGTTTGACACCTTGTTTTTACAGAAGAACGAAATTCTGTTCCGCAATAACACCCATGGATTTAAAGCAGGGATGGATTACTTTATCGACAATACCAAAACCATCGGTGCTGTGGTGAATGGTAACCTGGCCAGCAATGACCTGAATACCGCGGGTCCTATGGATTTTATTTACCTGCCTACCGGCCAGAAAGACCGGGTGCTGAAAGCCACCAATCATAATGATATGGAACGGGATAACCTCAATGCCAACCTGAATTACCGCTATGCGAAGACAGGAGGTGCTGAGCTCAACCTGGATGCGGATTATGGTTTTTTCAAAATCCGTTCTAACCAGTTTCAGCCAAACTATTATTACCTGGCCAATGGAACCACCGAAACCAGCCGGGCTATCTATAATATGATCGCTCCTACTGACATCGACCTGTATTCGGTTAAGGCTGACTATGAAACCAATTACAAAGGCGGACGCCTGGGTGTTGGCGGAAAGATCGGGGTGGTGGAATCGGATAACGATTTCCAGCGCTATGATGTGTATACCAATGGCAAAGTGCTGGATACCCTGAAAAGCAACCGGTTTAAATACAAGGAAAATATCAATGCACTGTATGTGAACTACAACAAGCAGTTAAAGAAAGGGATCATGATCCAGGCAGGTCTGCGTGCGGAGAATACGAATTCAGATGGCAACTCCACCGGTTTCAAAGAAGTGAATAATGTAATGGTGCCTTATGACTCTACCTTCAGCAGGAACTATACCGATGTATTTCCGAGTGCCGCGATCACGTTTAATAAAAACCCGATGAAGCAGTGGACGTTCTCTTATTCCCGCCGAATCGATCGTCCGGCATACCAGGACCTGAATCCATTTGAGTTCAAACTGAATGAGTATTCCTTTATGAAAGGAAATACCAGATTGCAACCGCAATACACCAACAGTTTTGATGTTACGCATGTATACAAATACCGGCTGACCACTAAACTGACTTACAGTCATGTAAAAGATATATTCGCGCAGATTCCGGATACCATTGACAAGACCAAGAGTTTTATGACCAAGAAGAACCTGGCCACGCAGGATGTGGTGGCTGTGAATATCAGCTATCCCTTCCAGTATAAAAAGTACAGTTTCTTCGCCTCACTGAATACGAACTATTCGCATTATGTGGCGGACTTTGGTGGCGGCGACCGGAAAGTGAACCAGGAAGTTTTTTCCCTGACTTATTTCATGCAGAACAGTTACAGTTTTGGTAAGGGCTGGACCGGTGAACTGAGCCTGCTCTATATATCACCTTCCGTATGGCAGGGACTGATCCGTTCAGACGCCATGGGAAGTGTGGATGCCGGTGTGCAGAAAGTGATTTTTAAAGGAAAGGGCAATGTGAAACTGGCGATGAGTGATATTTTCAGGACCATGAAATGGGGAGGAGATACCAATTTTGCCGGAGTCGAGAACCGCTTTACCGGAAATGGCGAAATGCAGCAGGTAAAACTGAACTTCAGTTATCGCTTTGGTAACAGCCAGGTAAAAGCAGCCCGTCAGCGTAAGTCAGCCATCGAGGAAGAAAGAAAGAGAGCGGAAGGTGGCGGACAGCAGGGAGGAATGGGTAATCAGTAAGTAGTTAGTAGTCGGGAGT
>JAKQJH010000338.1 GCA_029561255.1 Bacteroidota bacterium
ATGCAACCTGCCGGCGGTCATGCGGTCTACCTCGATGCGAAAGAATTTTTACCGCATGTGCCCGTGGATCAATACCCAGGCCAGGCACTGGTTTGCGCCTTGTATGAAGAAGGTGGCATCCGGGCCGTGGAAATCGGATCACTGATGTTTGGCAAATATGATGAACAAGGCAAACTGGTTCCGGCAACATTGGAACTGGTGCGACTGGCCATCCCCCGCCGGGTATATACTCAAAGCCATATAGACTATGTGGCCGAAGTGATCATTGATGTTTTCAACAAACGGCATGAGCTGAAAGGAATGATCATCACGGAAGAAACGCCGTTGCTGAGGCATTTTACAGCGAAATTGAAACCAGTCAATGAGTAATGAATAATGAGTAATCAGTAAACGATGAAGATACTGAACGCTCAACAACAGCACTTAGGAGGACCTGTCAACTTATCAACCTTTAAACTTTTCAACTTAAAAACTTTTCACAATGAGTACAATAATTAAAAGAAGCTGGGCCGAGCCCTACAAAATAAAAATGGTGGAGCTGATCAAAATGACCACCCCTGCCCAACGCCGGAAAGCAATGAAAGAAGCCGGCTTTAATACCTTCTTATTAAAATCAGAAGATGTCTACATTGACCTGCTAACCGATAGTGGCACCAGTGCCATGAGTGACCAGCAATGGGCCGGACTGATGATGGGCGATGAAGCTTATGCCGGCAGCCGCAACTTCTATCACCTTGAAACTGTGGTTAAAGAAATCTACGGATACAAATACTTAATCCCCACTCACCAGGGACGCGGAGCTGAAAATATCATTTCCAAAATCCTTATTAAAAAAGGAGATATTATTCCGGGCAATATGTATTTCACCACTACCCGATTGCACCAGGAACTGGCCGGTGGTAAATTCGAAGACATCATCATTGATGAAGCGCATGACTCCGAAAATGAATTTCCTTTTAAAGGAAATGTGGACCTGAAAAAACTGGAAGCGTTGATCAAAAAACATGGAGCGGCTAAAATTCCTTATGTCAGTATTGCCACCAGTGTGAATATGGCGGGCGGACAACCTATCAGTATCCAGAACCTGAAAGAGCTGCGGGCCCTTACCAAAAAACATGGCATCCGGATCATCCATGATATGACCCGGGTGGCCGAAAATGCCCATTTTATCCAGCGCCGTGAAAAAGGCTATGATAAAAAATCTATCCGCCAGATCGTAAAAGAAATCTGTTCCTATACAGATGGCGCCACGATGAGTGCCAAGAAAGATGCCCTCGTGAATATTGGTGGTTTCCTGGCCATCAATGAATGGGATGTATTTGAAGAAGCCCGGAATATGGTGGTGGTCTATGAAGGATTACATACCTACGGTGGCTTAGCCGGACGTGATATGGAAGCTATGGCTATTGGCATTAAGGAAAGTGTGGATGATGATCATATTCATGCCCGGGTGGGACAGGTAATCTACCTCGGAGAAAAAATGATCGACTATGGCGTGCCCATTGTAAAACCGATTGGCGGGCACGGAATATTTGTAGATGCAAAGAAATTCCTGCCACATATCCCACAGGATCAGTTCCCGGCACAAACCTTGGCAGCTGAAGTATACCTGGATTCAGGCGTTCGTACCATGGAACGGGGCGTAGTCTCAGCGGGCCGGAAAGCGAATGGCGAGAATTATTACCCCAAACTGGAACTGGTGCGCTTT
>JAKQJH010000341.1 GCA_029561255.1 Bacteroidota bacterium
CTGTCTTTCGCCGAAGGCGAATCGCTATCAGGCTTCAGCCTCATCCTCCGTTTCGAGGTCGTGCAGGGCGATGGCCATGTTGTTGGTCTTCACAAAATTGCACCAGTGGCAATCCTCCTTGCCGCAGCCGGTATAAAAATCGCGGTCCTGGATCTTTTGCCAGGTGGATTTAATTTGCTGCGTAACGGTGGTAATATCTGAAGGACCAATCTCGATTTTTTCGCGGCGATAGTTTTTCTTTTTATCGGGTTCAATAAAATCAAATTCGGTGCTCTCCACTTTCCAGTCTTTCTGTTCGTAATTATCCACCAGTATTTTATAAAACACGGCCTGCCGCCAGTAATCACCTCCATCCGGTTGTTTGTCTGAAGGCCCTTTTGTTTTCGGGATCGCTTTATCAGGATCACCGGTCTTATAATCCACTACATTTACCGATTTGCCATCAAATTCCAGTTTATCCAGTTTTCCTTTCAGCGGCACCCCTTGCACCACCACATTTCGGATATTGCGTTCGATGGCGACGATCTTGTTGAAGCTATGGATATAGGTGTCGTAGTAGTGGGTGAGTACATCCGGACCGTATTCCATCCGGCGGGCAAACTGCTCTTTTGTAAAACTCTCCCGGTGCCGCACCATATACCATTCAAAGTCGGCTATGAAATCTTCTTTGGAAGGAAACTGTTCTTTGCCACTGTCCTGCATTTTGCGGAATAATTTTTCCAATGCATGGTGAACGGCGGAACCGAATTCCGTGGCTTCATTTTTAGGGGAGGGGATGCGGATCAGGTTTTTAAAATAAAATTCAAGCGGACACTTCAGGTAATTATTAAGCGCCGTTACATTCATTACAAATTTTTCGAGGTTGCGGTTGATATATTCCTCTTCAATTTTTTCAATTTCCGGGGCGGCCGCTTCAGCAAAGCTCAAAGCAGCAAATTCACTGATGACGATTTCATCTATGAACATTTTTTCAACGGGTAATTCGTGTTTATCCCGGATCTCCGCGATAAACATGGAAGGTTCCAGTTCCTTGCCATCGTTTTTAAAGCGGCTCCAGGAAATATAGAGATGCTGCTCCGCCCGGGTGAGTGCCACATAAAACAGACGACGCAGTTCTTCTTCGTCATTGGCGCCTGATTGGGAAGAGAACATGGTGTCGGGCAGTTTGTAACCACCACCGGGCTTCCGTTTCTTTTCCCAAAACCCGGCATTGCATCCGGCAAAAAACACATATTCAAATTCCAGTCCTTTGGATCCGTGCACCGTCATCAGGTTAATGCCTTTTTCACTGCCGCTGACTTCCACCAGGGGCAGCCTGATTTCTTCTTTCTCCATCAGCTGGATCAGGTTGATCAGGGCTTCGAGATTGAGAAAAGGATTGCGGTGCGTTTCTTCTTTGACAAAATCAAAGAGACCGGTGAGCACCTGCAACTGCCAGTGTTTGTCCGTTCCCTGCATGATATGTGTCAACACCCCGGCTTCCCGGATCAGGGATTCAAACAAGTGTTGAAGGGTGAGATTGGATACATCCCCGATCAGTTGTTCAAGAGCGATGGATGCTTTTTTTAAACCGCTGTGCAGACCGGTACTGAACAGGTCTTTGGCCGGGGCATTGGATTTTTCCACCAGGGCCTGGCGGATGGAAGTACCATTACCGCTGTAACGTTTATCCGCCACTTCCATACTGAGTTTGGCAATTTCCACCGGGGGTACGCTAAACCAATCGAAATGAAGTATTTCAAACAGCATCTCATCACCACTAAAGGGAATATCATGTTCACTGGCCAGGTATTTCAGTACCAGGATAATTTTCTGCGCCAGCGGCATTTCCAGCAGGTTCAGGTTCCGTTTGCTGTAAACCGGTATCTCAAGTTGTTTAAAATGACGCGCCAGTTCTTCGCCGTATTTATTTTCTTTATAAATGATACCAATCTTTCCTGGCGCAACATCCTCCGTGAGTAACAGCTGTATTTTTTTGACCAGTCCGATCATCTCCAGCCGCATGGTTTCGTATTCCTGTAACCGGGGAAGGTGGGTGAGATTCCGGATCTTTTCATTGCTGGAGCGCAGGTCCTTGGTCAGTCCTTCGATCTGTTTCACCAGCCGTTCATCATTCCGGTCGATCAGGGTTTTGGATATATCAAGTATAGGCTGGGTGGAGCGATAGTTATTGGTGAGCACCACGGTGACCAGGTCATCTTTGTAGTTTTTGGCAAAGTCCAGCATATTCTCCACGCTGGCACCCTGGAAGCGGTAGATACTCTGGTCATCATCGCCCACTACAAATACATTGGGTTTATCCCAGTAACTGATCAGCAGTTCCACCAGGCGGTTCTGGGTGCCGCTGGTATCCTGGTATTCGTCCACCAGGACATATTGGAATTTCTCCTGGTAATCGGCCAGCAGGTTTTTGTTTTCTTCAAAGGCCTTGATCACCCAGTTGATCATGTCATCGAAATCATAGCGGTTTCGTTTGCGCATGAGTTGCTGGAAACGATCAAATTCACCAACTGCGGCCCGGAGTTTTTCCATCCGTTCTTTTTCCTCATTATACTTCTCCTGTTTGAGGTCGCCGGCATTGAAGTTTTTATATTTCTTCTTGTATATAAATTCATCCCGGGTGGGTAGTTCGGCCAGGTACGTATCAATCCGTTCAGTGATAAAGGCCGGTGTCCAGCCTTCTTTTTTCATAGTGCTGAAGAGATCCTGCAGATTACGGACTTCAAAGTATACATCTCCGCGGTAACGTTTCAGCAGGTGGTTCTTGGGAAAAGAGTCAATCAGTTCCTTAAAGAGCTGAATTTTTTCAAGATCTGATAAAGGATCCAGCGCTGTTTTTTCAAAGAGCGATAAATTTTCCTGGATGATATCATTGCAGAAGGCGTGAAAGGTATAGAGGTTGACTTTGTAGGCGTCAGGACCGATAAACTGCAGAAGGCGTTTGCGCATGGCCACCACACCGGCATCGGTATAGGTCAGGCAAAGAATGTTTTCGGGTTGAGCATCCGTGTCCAGCAGGATTTTTCCGATCCGGCTGGCGAGAATCTGGGTTTTACCGGTGCCCGGCCCGGCAATGACCATTACGGGACCTTCCAGGGTGGAAACGGCCCTTTGTTGCTGTTCGTTCAGTTTGGCAAATTCTTCGGCAAATTTCTTTTCTGTTTTTTCTTTATTCAATGACATGGTATGACCGAACTTTTCAGGTAATAAATGGTTATTAAGACGAATTTAACCCAATAATCAGCATGGCAGCACACTCGATCAAAACTGTACAGAAAATTCCGGTTTCCCTGGATCAGGCATGGGCTTTTTTCTCCAATCCGGCCAATTTACAGGCCATCACCCCGGATGGCATGGGTTTTAAAGTTATATCCAGACATCACGGGGAGGTAATGTATGCAGGGCAGCTGATTGAATACTCGGTTAAGCCGGTGGCGGGCATCCCGTTATATTGGATGACGGAGATCACCCAGGTGAAGGACAGGACATATTTTATTGATGAACAGCGCTTCGGTCCATACAGTCTCTGGCATCACCAGCATCATTTTAAGGAAATTCCGGGTGGCGTGGAGATGACGGATATTATTCATTATAAAAACCCGCTGGGCATCCTGGGAAGAATAGCCAATACTTTGTTTGTAAAGAAC
>JAKQJH010000342.1 GCA_029561255.1 Bacteroidota bacterium
AGCAGCCATAACAGGCAGCATCTTTTTTTCTCTGAAAGATGACCCTTCGATTAAAGAAGAAGGATATCGCTTAACAGTTAACGCAAAGGGTGTTGTCCTGCATGCCCGGAAACCAGCCGGACTTTTCTATGGTATTCAGACTCTCCTCCAATTATTCCCACCTGCTATAGAACTTAAAAAAGAAGGTGAACCAATAGAGTGGGAAATACCCTTCGTAACCATTGAAGATTATCCCCGCTTTGGCTGGCGTGGACTGATGCTCGATGTATCCCGCCATTTCTTCACCGTGGCCCAGGTAAAAGACTATATCGACCAGATGGTGAAGTATAAATTCAACCTGCTGCACTTACATCTTACCGATGACCAGGGCTGGCGCTTGCAGATAAAGAGCTTACCTAAACTGACGGAAGCAGGTGCCTGGCGGGTGGAAAGAACCGGCACCTTCGGGACTTTATCAAAACCACAACCGGGTGAAAAAGCCACCTATGGCGGTTTCTATACGCATGAGGATATAAAAGAACTGGTGAAGTATGCGTCTGACCGCTTCGTTAATATCCTGCCGGAGATTGATGTACCCGGCCATAGCCTCGCCGCCATTGCGGCTTACCCTGAATTGTCCTGTACACCCGGTGAGTACTATGTAAGTCCGGGTGACCGCTTTATGATCTGGCCCGGAGGTGGTCAGCATTTCTATGGTACGCTGGACAATACCATTTGTCCCGCACTCGAAAAAAACTTTGAATTTCTCGATAAAGTATTTACTGAAGTGGCTGAACTATTCCCTTTTGGATATATTCACATGGGCGGGGATGAAACGGCCCGTAACTTCTGGGAAAAAAGTGAACAGATAAAAGCATTGATGCAGGAGAAAGGATTGAAAAACCTGGATGAAGTACAGAGCTATTTTGTAAAACGGGTGGAAAAAATCATCAACAGTAAAGGAAAGAAAATGATCGGCTGGGATGAAATCCTTGATGGAGGCCTGGCTCCCAATGCGGCCGTGATGAGCTGGCGTGGAATGAAAGGGGGCATTGAAGCCGCCAAACAGGGACATGAAGTAGTGATGAGTCCTACCGACTTTGCCTATATCGATTATATGCAGGGAGATGCTTCTATAGAACCACCTGTTTATGCAACGCTCCGTTTAAAAAAAGCCTACCAGTTTGAACCCATCCCGGAAGGCGTCAATCCGGCCCTGATCAAAGGCGGTCAGGCGAACCTCTGGACCGAGCAGGTATATAATACCCGGCATCTTCAATACATGACCTGGCCCAGGGGGATGGCGATTGCTGAAGCGCTCTGGAGTCCGAAAGAAAAAAGGAACTGGAACGATTTTGCGGCAAGGGTGGAAAGCCACTTTACCCGGCTGGAAATGGCTGGTGTGAAATATGCCCCCAGTATCTATGACCCGATCATAACAGCGGAAAAGAAAGACAGCACCACGGTCCTCATCAAATTAAGCACCGAAATCGAAGGATTAAAAATTCATTATAGTTTTGACAACTCCTTACCGGACACCTGGTACCCGGTTTATACCGAACCGTTACTGGTACCCAAAGATGCGGTCACCCTGAAGCTGATCAGCAGTCGTGAGGGAAAACTGACCGGAAGAATGATGACCATTACGGTAGCAGATCTGAAAAAGAGAGCCGGCATTAAATAGGCGCTTTATGTGTTTGTAAAAAAACGTGGATATGTAATTACCCTTATTTTTAAGATAAAGGCCCTTCACAATTTCTTTTCTTATAACCATCCGCTTACTTTTATAATCAAGGATAAGGTCCGGTTTCTACCGGCAGGTTTAATGGTTATATGTTCAAGATTCAAAAAAAACTGGTTTTCATAACCAGTTTTTTTATTTTAAAACAAGCAGGGAGTAATCAAAAGGAATATTCAGTTCCATATCATCCACCAATAAAATCCGGCTGCGGCTCATTTCAGGTGATTTCATTTATAAATTAAATACCTTAAAGCGTTCCGGTGTGACAAAACTGGCAAAAACAACTTACAACATTTTCGAAAATTAGAACTTGTTATGCAAGTTCCAAAAAAACAACCATACACATACTCTCTAAGGTAAAAAAGCTAAGCATAAGTACTTATTTTCCATTTTATCTTTTTAAAAAATAAGTATGAAATGATAATTTTACTTAGACCGATATTTTTTATTAAAAAACACCATTATCCAATCCACTATGAAACGAATTAAAGTATACCTCGTTGACGACCACCGCATGATGCTTGATATGTGGAATTCCTTACTGAGTATCGATAACCGTTTTTCTGTTGTAGGAATTTCCACCGATGGTCGCCTTGCACTCGAAGAAATAAAAGAAAAATTGCCTAATGTAGTTTTGATGGACATCTCTATGCCGGGCATTTCTGGCATTGAGCTCACCCGTACCATCAAAGAAAAATTTCCCCTGACCCAGGTGCTGGCCGTTTCCATGCATACCAATGTACTCACCATCAAACAAATCCTGTCTGCCGGTGCCAGTGGTTATATGTCCAAAACCTCTTCTTTTGAAGAAATGGTACAGGCGCTTATAGAAGTTTATAATGGCAAGCATTATATCGCAGATGATATCAAAAACCTGATCGCCGAACAATTGCTGGGTGAGCCTGCGAATAATCCCGTCAACCGGATCAACTCACTGACCAAACGCGAACTGGAAATCATCAGTATGATCCGGGAAGGACTTTCCTCCCACGATATTGCGCTGAAACTCTTTATTTCACAGCGTACCGTTGAAGTACACCGCTATAATATTTTCAAGAAACTGAATGTATCGAATGTGGTGTCGATGATGAAAGTACTGAACCAGGAAGCGGTTTAGTAAGAGTGGTTATAGCAGGAAGATTCAGAAAGAGATTATTAATTATTTAAGGCCGTTTTCAGCAGAAAGGGGTTGAAAGCCATTATTTATTATTCAGGCCGTTTTAAGCAGAAAGGGGCTGAAAGCAGATTATTAATTATTAAAGTCGCTTACAAAAAAAGTGTACTATACCAGATTAACTGCCTGCTTAAAACGACCCCTCGCATTTCAGAAAATAATTACTATTCAATAATTAATAATTTTCACTCACTAGCCATTCCATTTCCCAAATAGCTCCTCTACTTTCTTAAACCGGTAGTCAAATATGGTTTTGAGTTTGTTTTTTACAAACAAGGCATTGGCTATTCTTCCCAATATGCCGAGCGGATTTTTGTAATGAATGATATCCGTCATCTCCACCCCACCCGGAATTTCCTTAAAATGATGCTGGTGATGCCATAGACTGTATGGCCCGAAGCGCTGTTCATCAATAAAATACGTCCTGTCCTTCACCTGGGTGATCTCCGTCATCCAGTATAAAGGAATGCCGGCCACCGGTTTCACTGTGTATTCAATCAGCTGACCCGCATACATCACATCGCCATGGTGTTTGGAGATGACCTTGAAACCCATCCCATCCGGGGTAATGGCCTGTAAATTGGCCGGATTGGAGAAAAAAGCCCAGGCCTGGTCCAGGGAAACGGGAATTTTCTGTACTGTTTTGATCGAGTGTGCTGCCATGCTGATTATTGGGTTAAATTCGTCTTAATAACCATTTATCACCTGAAAAGTTCGGTCAACCAATGTCATTGAACAAAGAAAAAACAGAAAAGATATTTGCCGAAGAATTTGCGAGATTAAATGAACAGCAACAAAAGGCTGTTTCCACCCTGGAAGGTCCCGTTATGGTAATCGCCGGACCAGGCACCGGTAAAACCCAGATCCTGGCCAGCCGGATCGGTAAAATTCTGCTCGAAACGGATGCACAACCCGAAAACATTCTCTGCCTGACCTATACCGATGCCGGTGTGGTGGCCATGCGCAAACGATTGCTCCAGTTCATTGGACCCGACGCTTATAAGGTCAACCTCTATACTTTTCACGCTTTTTGCAATGATATCATCCAGGAAAATTTATCCCTGTTTGAGAAAACTGCGCTGGATCCTTTGTCCGAACTGGAAAAAATACAGCTCTTCAAAGAACTGATCGACTCCTTCCCGAAAAATCATTTACTAAAGCGTTACCGGGGAGATGTGTACTATGAAGTAAAGAACCTGCAGCACCTCTTCAGCACTATGAAAAAAGAAGGCTGGACACCCGCTTTTATCAATGAACGAATCGACAGTTACCTGGCTGATCTGCCCACCCGGGATGAGTTTATTTATAAAAAGAAATATAAAAACTTCAATGCCGGTGACCTGAAACAGGAAAAACTCAATGAAGAAACTGAACGGATGGAAAAACTCCGGGCCGCTGTAGGGGAATTTGACCAGTTCCAGCAACTCATGCGCAAACGAAACCGCTATGATTTCGATGACATGATCAACTGGGTGATCAAAGCCTTTGAAGAAAATAAAAATCTGCTGGCCGATTACCAGGAAAAATTCCAGTATGTACTGGTAGACGAATACCAGGATACCAGCGGTACCCAGAACCGCCTCGTGGAACTGCTGATCAGTTACTGGGATAAACCCAATGTATTTGTAGTGGGAGATGATGATCAGAGTATCTACCGTTTCCAGGGGGCCAGTGTGGAGAATATGCTGGACTTTGCCAAAAACTATAGAGATGACCTGGTAACAGTGGTACTCACCAATAACTACCGCTCCACCCAGCCGATTCTTGATATCTCCAAAACCCTGATCGATCAGAATGATGAACGACTGGTGAAACAGATCGAAGGACTGACCAAGGACCTGCGTTCCAGCAATGACAAAATCCGCAGCCTCACCCATCTGCCACACATGCAGGAATACGAAACCATGCGGCTGGAAATGATCGGACTGGTCAAAAAAATACAACAGTTACTCGCGGAAGATGTAGCGCCAGGAAAGATTGGCATCATATATAAGGAGAATAAATACGGGGAGGAACTGGCCCGTCATTTCAAGCTGCTGGATATTCCTGTATACAGCAAAAGGAATCTGAACCTGCTTGAAATGCCCCTGGCACAGAAAATTATCCTGGTACTGAAATATTTGGCAAGCGAACATGATATTCCCTTTAGTGGTGATGAGATGCTGTTTGAAATACTTCACTTCGATTGGTTTGGCGTACCCCCGGTTGAAATTGCCAAACTCAGTATGGAAGTGGCGGATAAACGCTACAGCGGCAATGGTACGTCTATCCGCCAGGCACTGACAGAAAAAGCCAATGCACCGGCCAAAGACCTGTTTAGTACGGGTCTTCACAGCGGGTTAAAAAAAGCATCCGTCGCTTTAGAACAACTGATCGGGGATGTATCCAATCTTACCCTGCAACATTTGTTTGAATCCCTTATCCGGGAAGCCGGTGTACTGACGCATATCATGCAGGGTGCCGATAAACACTGGCAATTACAGATACTCACCGGACTTTTTGATTTTATTAAAGAAGAAACGCACCGCAATCCTTTTCTCAATCTCGAAGCCCTGATCAACCTGATACAGCTGATGGAGAAAGAAGAAATACGGCTGCCCCTGGTGGAAGTTAGTGGCAGTGAAAAAGGCATTAACCTGATGACGGTGCACGGTTCGAAGGGATTGGAATTTGAATATGTGTTTTTTACCGGCTGCAATGCCGGTTTCTGGGAAAAGAAACGCAAGCCGGGTGGTGGGTACAAACTGCCCGACACCATGTTCTCCTCACAATCAGGCGCCAATGACGAGGAGGAACTGCGCCGCTTGTTCTATGTGGCGCTCACCCGGGCCGAGCAACATCTTTTTATTTCCTGGAGCCGGTTTAAAAATGATGGCAAGGAACTGGAGCCTTCGATGTTTATCGTGGAGATCCGGGATAAACATGAATTACCTATTGAGAAAATGATCATTGATCAACAGGTAATCAGTGAATTTGCCGCACTGAATTTTGCCGAAGCCGCCGCCCCGGAGATAGAAAAAATGGAGGATGAATATATCAGCCGCAACCTGGAGAAGTTTGTGATGAATGTAACGGCACTCAATAATTACCTGAAGTGTCCGCTGGAATTTTATTTCAAAAACCTGATCCGTATTCCCTCCCCGAAAAATGAAGCCACCGAATTCGGTTCCGCGGTACACCATGCACTGGAGAAACTGTTCCGCAAAATGCAGGACAGCGGCAAAGAACAGTTTCCTTCCAAAGAAGATTTCATTGCCGACTTTGAATGGTATATGGTGAGGCACCGGGAGAGTTTTACCAGGGAACAGTTTGCGCGCCGGATGGAATACGGACCGGATGTGCTCACCCATTATTACGACACTTATATCAACAGCTTTAACAAGATCGTCGCCATCGAACGCAATATCCGTAACGTGGTGGTGCAGGGGGTGCCGTTGAAAGGAAAGCTGGATAAACTCGAATTTGATGGTAAATCGGTGAATGTGGTGGACTATAAGACCGGCGATCCCGATAAAGCGATTCCGAAAATAAAAGGTCCTTCAGACAAACAACCGGATGGAGGTGATTACTGGCGGCAGGCCGTGTTCTATAAAATATTGGTAGATAATTATGAGCAAAAGGAATGGAAAGTAGCCAGTACTGAATTTGATTTTATTGAACCCGATAAAAAGAAAAATTATCGCCGCGAAAAAATCGAGATTAGTGCTTCCGATATCACCACCGTTACGCAACAAATCAAATCCACCTGGCAAAAGATCCAGGACCGGGATTTTTATACCGGCTGCGGCAAGGAGGATTGCCACTGGTGCAATTTTGTGAAGACCAACAACATGGCCATCGCCCTGCACGACCTCGAAACGGAGGATGAGGCTGAAGCCTGATAGCGATTCGCCTTCGGCGAAAGACAG
>JAKQJH010000370.1 GCA_029561255.1 Bacteroidota bacterium
ATCGGCTACAACAATGAAGTAAAAGGGTCTTTTCTTAGACCCGTGTCTCTGAAGACGGATTTTTGCTGACATAAATAGACATTTAACAGCGTTAAACAATAATTGTTAGTTCCGGTAGATACCGGAGAGCGAAGATAGGAAAATCACTGGAAATCGCAACAGTCTTTTAGTCAAGTCAGGAGTCGGGAGACAGGAGTCGGGAGTGCTTATTCCGGAGTTCTTTTTAACCCTTGTAAGATCGGAAAGAAAGAAAAAGCAGTAATCTACTGGATTGATAAACAATGAAATGGAGAAAATAAAAAAGCAGAAAATCATTACTGTTTTCTGCTTGTGAAAAATAGTTCTATTACCACAAACTCTTATTGACCGGCTAATACCGGAAGTTCAAATTTCATCAAAATGTACTTGTCTGCTTAATGCCCTGACTCCTGACTCCCGACTCCTGACTCCCGACTACTTTCTGCCGGGCATCATCTTCCCAAACGCCCCCATTTTATTCATGTTCTTCATCATGTCGCGCATCTGTTCAAACTGTTTCATGAAATTGTTGACCTCCTGGATATCCTTACCGCTTCCTTTGGCGATCCGTTTTTTGCGGCTGCCGTCGATCAGGTCCGGGTCGGCACGTTCAGCCGGCGTCATCGAGTTGATCATGGCTTCAATGCCTTTAAATGAGTCATCATTAATGTCCAGATCTTTTACCTTGCTGCCCAGTCCGGGTATCATCCCCAGCAGGTCCTTCATATTCCCCATCTTCTTGATCTGTTCCAGCTGCATTTTGAAATCGGCAAAATCGAATTTGTTCTTCCGGAGTTTAGCTTCCAGTTTTTTGGCTTCTACTTCGTCAAACTGCGCCTGGGCTTTTTCCACGAGTGAAGTGATATCACCCATGCCGAGGATACGCTGGGCCATCCGCTCCGGATAGAACACATCCAGGGTATCCATTTTCTCCCCGCTGCTGGTAAACTTGATTGGCTTATTGACCGTGTATTTGATGGAGATGGCCGCACCGCCACGGGTATCGCCATCCAGTTTTGTCAGCACCACACCAGTGAAGTCCAGCCGTTCATTAAAGGCCTTGGCGGTATTCACCGCATCCTGCCCCGTCATACTGTCCACCACGAAGAGGATCTCTTGTGGATTCACGGCATTCTTTACATTGGCTACTTCATTCATCATCACTTCATCCACGGCCAGGCGGCCGGCGGTATCGATGATGACCACATTTTTATTTTTACTGCGCGCTTCTTTTACCGCATTGATGGCTATGGCCACCGCATCTTTACTCTCCAGTTCAATATGTACATCCACCCCGATCTGCTCACCCAATACCCGTAACTGTTCCATCGCCGCCGGACGATAAATATCTGCTGCCACCAGCAGGGGAGAGAGGCCTTTTTTGGTTTTGAGGAAATGGGCCAGTTTACCACTGAAAGTGGTTTTACCAGAACCCTGCAGGCCTGCGATCAGGATCACCGCCGGATTGCCCTTGGCATTGAAAACGGCTTCTTCGCCGCCCATCAGTTCAGCCAGTTCATCCTTTACAATTTTGGTCATCAACTGACCGGGAGAGATCGCATTGATTACCTTTTCACCCATCGCTTTATCCTTCACTTTATCCGTGAATTCCTTCGCGATTTTATAGTTGACATCCGCATCCACCAAGGCCCGGCGGATATCTTTCACCGTGCTGGCGATATTGATCTCGGTAATCCGTCCCTGGCCTTTTAAATTCTTAAAGGCGCTTTCCAGTTTTTCCTGTAATGAATTGAACATAGTCTAAACTTCTTTTTTAACTAATACATGGTTCGGCACGCTCACTATGACACCGGTTGTCTCCCTACCGCCCAAAAAAAATCGTTGTCAGTCTGAGCCTGCTTACTTACTCATTCGCATTTAGTGAGCTAAGCCGAAGACAAAAGAAAAAAGTGAACCGAAGTTCACTTTTTAACGAGTTGCAAAGATAGGTCAAGTAGAGTTTATATCATGCGCCTAAATAGGTTCTTAATAGTTTACAACGATTGGAGGTTTTGAGCTTGGTGATTGCTTTATCCTTGATCTGACGAACCCTTTCGCGGGTCAGGTTAAAACGTTCCCCGATATCTTCCAGGCTCATCGGATGGTCCACCCCGATACCAAAAAAGAAGCAGATAACCTCTTTTTGACGGTCGGTGAGGGTCTTGAGCGAGCGGTCAATTTCGGTTTTCAGGCTCTCATTATGATCCAGTTCGTTATCTGTTTTTTCCGCATTCGGGTTCTCCAGCACATCAATCAGGGTGTTTTCCTCGCCTTCAGACAGCGGGGAATCCATACTCACGTGCCGGGCATTGATACCCAGGGTTGAGGATACTTCTTCAATATCCATATTGAGTACTTCAGCCAGTTCTTCGGCAGAAGGTTCCCGCTCGTATTGCTGTTCAAGCTGGGAAAAGGCTTTCTGAATCCGGTTGGTCAGTCCCACTTTGTTCAGGGGCAACCGCACAATCCGGGCCTGTTCGGCCAGTGCCTGTAAAATGCTCTGGCGGATCCACCAGACCGCATATGAAATAAATTTAAAACCACGGGTTTCATCAAAACGCTGGGCGGCTTTGATTAGCCCCAGGTTACCCTCATTGATGAGGTCGGGGAGCGAAAGACCCTGGTTCTGGTACTGTTTGGCCACAGATACTACAAAACGCAGATTGGCCTTTGTCAGCCGGTCCAATGCACGCTGGTCGCCCTGTTTGATCAGGGTCGCTAATTTGACTTCTTCTTCCGGGGAGATAAGTTCTACCTTGCCGATTTCCTGCAGGTATTTTTCCAGGCTTTGGGACTCACGATTGGTAATAGACTTCGTGATCTTGAGTTGTCTCATGCTCATAGGTATGGTTTTAAATGGTGTATTTTAAGGGTTAAAGAATAAGTTTGGTTTGGTCTTATACTCTAAAAATACCCACCACAGTGTCTAGGTTGTACAGAAAGTATTGAACTTCAAGGGCAATTTAACGTAATTGCCCATACGCGCCAAATTAATTTTGGCATCCTATTAACGAATTCATCCTCAATTTATTTTGTCAAAACAGTTGCGGAAACAAATAGGGGGAAAAATAAGTGCTAAAATATTTTGCAGCAATGATTTATTTTCTATTATTGCAGCTATCGCGATGAAGTGATAGAAACCAATGAGTAAACAACTATATACCTTAGAATTCCCGGTCCGCTGCTCCCCGTCCATCTTATTTGAATTCCTCTCCACCCCCGCCGGTCTTGGCGAGTGGTTTGCTGATAAAGTAGATGAAAGAGACAATATCTTTTATTTTGGCTGGAATGGGGCTTTTGAAAAAGCCGAAGTGATGGAAATAGAACAAGATAAATATATACGTTATCACTGGCTGACGGCCCCCAAGGAGGAATATTTTGAATTCCGGATCGAAAAGTCTGAGATTACCAATCAGACGATCCTGATAATTAAGGATTTTGCGGAAAAGAAAGAAATCAAGGATCAGAGTATGCTTTGGGACTACCAGGTGAAGGAACTCTTTCACCGCCTCGGCAACTAACCCGTATACCCGGTCAACCGGATCAAACGGCCAAAATCAGCCAGCAATCGTTCCCCCATTTGTTCCCAGTCCGACAGTTCCTGCCGGCAGGACAGCTTTATAAAAGCCTGTTCCAGGATTATTTTTTCCCATTCAGCACTGTTTAAGGTCCGGACCGGCTGATAATAGTCATCCGTAAAATGATGCTGCCAGGGATCTGTACCGGTACAGATATACAGATTTTCCTCTTTTATATCAGCCAATGCGGCTATCAGGGAAGCCTCGGTTTGCTTTTTCCAATGTCCGGCCAGTTGCAGGGTAACATTGAAATAATGCCCCCACCAGAAAAAAGTGCGGACCGCAAATATATCGGCTGAACTAAATATGCGCGGATAATCCAGTATCCGGTACGGTAAGCCCAGGTATTGCTCACCTTTTGAAACTTTGGCGGGAATAGTAAGTATCGAAGGGGGAAGACCTGGTGCCTGATCCCGGAGCCACCGGGACTGTTCCGCCTGAAGGTCCGCCAGAAATAAACTAACCGCATCCAGTACCCTGTTCTTTGTTAAAATCCAGTCTCCATTGCATACCAGTAACTGCTCCTCTTCCGAAAGCCTTATTTTTGCTGACTTCATTTATTAAAGATAACGTGTTCAGGAAATTAGATAAACTCATCCTTAAGGCCTTTATCGGTCCTTTTATCGCAACGTTCTTTATTACGTTGCTGGTATTGGTGATCCAGTTTTTCTGGCTTTATATCGACGATTTTGTCGGGAAAGGACTGGGGCCATCCGTTATTTTTGAGTTTATCCTTTATCAGAGTGCCGTTCTGGTACCCCTCGCACTGCCCCTGGCGATCCTCCTTTCTTCCCTGATGACTTTTGGTAACCTGGGTGAGAGTTTTGAACTGGTGGCGATTAAATCGGCTGGTATTTCCTTGTTACGTTTTATGCGGCCGCTGTTTATCGTCAGCATTTTTATCAGTGGCATTGCCTTTGTTTTTTCCAATAATGTGATTCCGGTAGCCAACCTCAAATCCAGGACCCTGCTGGCTGATATCATATATGCCAAACCGGCTTTTGATCTTAAGGAAGGTATTTTCTATGATAAGATCAGCGGCTTTGCTATCAAGATCGGGAAAAAGGAACAGAATGACAGTGTGATCCGGGATGTGATCATCTACGAACAGGGAAACCCGCTACAGGATAATTTTATCGTGGCAAAAAGCGGGATCATGCGGGTAACGGCCAATAAACGATTCCTTGAATTTAACCTGAAAGATGGCTGGCGTTACCAGGAAAGAGGGAATGTATATGCCAATTCCAATATTGAATATATCCGGCTCGGGTTTAAGGAGTATAAAAAGCAGTTTGACATGAGCACCCTGGGGTTCTCCAACCGAACAGCAGACAGTGTAAATAAGAACAATGAGAAAATGTTTACCATGCGCCAGCTCAATGTGGCCATTGATTCGCTGGAAAAAGACCAGGAACAGACCAGGGACCGGTCCATCCGCGATATGTTTAATGTACTGCAGTTTAACAGCCTGCTGGATTCGGCCTGGAATAAACTGCCTCCGGACAGTACCAGGTACAGTAAGATAAAATCAGTCGATGAACTTTTGCCCGATTCCGCCCGTTCAAATATCAATGAAATGGCAAAAAGCACGGCGGGTTCGGTTAAAATTAATGCGGAATCGCTGTTCCAGATTTCAAAGGATAAAGGCCGCAACCTCCGTAAGCACCAGGTGGAATGGCACCGGAAAATCACCCTTTCCCTCGCCTGTATTGTACTCTTTCTGATTGGTGCGCCCCTGGGTTCAATCATCCGGAAAGGAGGATTAGGGACACCGCTGATTTTTGCGATCGTCTTTTTCATGATCTTCTATTTCTCGAGTAATACCGGCGAAAAATTCGCCAAAGAAGGCAGTATGGATCCGTTTACCGGTATGTGGCTGGCGACCTTTATCCTGCTGCCCCTGGGTATTTTCCTGACCTATAAAGCCATGCGTGATTCGCAGGTATTAAATAAAGAATTTTATTCCCGTGTTGCCCGCTTTGTACGTAAATTATTCAGACGCCCATCCTGACATAGGGATTTGTAACTTTGCCAAAACCGGTACTATCGATGGTCACCAGCAAGCAGCAACAGAATCTACGGGTCCAGAAATGGGTAGCTGCTTTGTCGGTACTGATTCTTGCCATCAAATTTGTGGCGTATTACACTACCCATTCAGTAGCCATCCTGACCGATGCATTGGAAAGTATCGTCAATGTTACAGCCGGATTTATCGGTTTGTATAGTTTGTATGTGGCCGCTAAACCCCGGGATACCGATCATCCCTACGGACATGGGAAGGCCGAATTTTTATCTGCAGCCATTGAGGGTACCCTGATCTCCGTTGCCGGTGCAATCATTTTATATAAAGCGGGTGAGAACCTGATTCATCCGGTACAGTTGCATCGGCTGGATACCGGAATCTGGCTGGTGGCGGCCACGGCACTGGCTAATTTTTTGATTGGCTATTATTGCCTCCGGATCGGTAAGAAAAACAATTCAATCGCACTCGTAGCCAGCGGAAGACACCTGCAAAGCGATACGTATTCAACGATCGGGATTATTTTGGGACTGGTTTTACTCTATTTTACGGGTCTGTTCTGGATTGACAGTATGGTAGCCATCTTGTTCGGTATACTGATTATGATTACAGGATACCGGATTCTCCGCAAATCCATTGCCGGCATTATGGATGAAGCAGATTCGGACCTGTTGGGAAAAATGGTGCAGGTACTGAATACAAACAGGCAGGTTAACTGGATCGATATGCATAACCTGCGGGTGATTAAATATGGTGCGGTACTGCACCTGGACTGTCACCTGACCGTTCCCTGGTACCTGAATGTACATGAAGCCCACCGGGAAATTGATAGCCTTGCCGCACTGGTACGCCGGGAATTTGGCGAATCGCTCGAACTCTTTGTGCATTGCGATGGCTGCCTGCCGTTTTCCTGCCAGATCTGTAAAAAAGCGGATTGCGCGGAAAGAAAGAATAATTTTGAGAAAGAAATTGCCTGGACAATGGATAATATTTCAACCAATAAAAAACACGGATTATAATGAAAACCACCACCACCTGGAAGGGGGCACATACATTTCAATGCGAACATGAAGGCAATCTGATTGCCGTAGATGGAGACAA
>JAKQJH010000375.1 GCA_029561255.1 Bacteroidota bacterium
GATGATGTGGGGATTTTGGGGAGGAAGTATGAGTATCTGAATTTCATATAGTGAGTGGTGAGTAGTCAGTAGTGAGTAGGGCGTAACACCGGAAAAGGCATTACAGGTTTGATATAATATCAAAGCTGTAATGCCTTTTCAAGTTTAGTTCAACTGCCCACTCCCTACTCACCATTCACCACTCACTTCTTCTTCCCCGTTGCCACTTTATAAAGTATAAATGTCATGGCCGCAAAAAAGCCAACGCCCAATGCCATATAACCACTATGTCCGAAACTGCCGGTAACACCTTCTTCGAGGTTTACCGATTTCATGGCGGATTCAAAGAATACAGTGAGGATAGCCGCAATGACCCCGAACAAGGCGCCTCCGGCCACCAGACCTGTTGCAAACAGATTGCCTTTGCGCAGGTCCTCCTCTTCCTCCGGTTCACTGTCTTTTTTAGCCTTTCGGTCGGCCACTCCTCTTATAAATCCTCCAATAAAGATGGGCAATGTAGTGGACAAGGGCAGGTAGGTACCAACGGCAAAACTCAGGGCTTTCACACCGCAGAGTTCCAGTACTATGGCAATGAATACACCGATGAGTACAAATTGCCAGTCGAGGTTGAAGGACAGGATTCCTTTAATCAAGGTGGCCATCAGGGTGGCTTGTGGTGCGGAATAGGTTTCACCAATAGCATGCTGTACGCCAGTGGCGGCCAGCGCAGCAGATGGAGTGTCCAGGATTTTTACTGTCCAGCCGATTACAATTGATGATACAATGGCACCGATAAATAAGGCGAGCTGCTGGTACTTTGGCGTAGCCCCAACCAGGTAACCCGTTTTTAAATCCTGTGAAGTGGCGCCGGCATTAGCCGCTGCCACACAGATCATGCCTCCGACCACGAGTGCCATGGGCTCATATAGCTTACCACTCCAGCCTACCCCGATAAATACCAGGCAGGTGGCCATGATGGTGGCAATAGTCATACCACTGATAGGATTATTGGAGGAACCGATCAGTCCTACGATACGGGAAGATACGGTAACAAAGAAAGCGCCGAAGATGATCACCAATACACCTAATAATAAACGGCTGCCGATATTTTCTCCCGGGATAATGGAGAGCAGGGCCATGATCAGGATCAGGCCAAGACTACCTAGACCAACCACTTTGATACTCAGATCTTGTTCCGTACGGATCACACTTTTGCCTGCTGATTTATCTTTTACCGCACCAATGCTTTCTTTGAAGGAAGATATAATAGTAGGGATAGTTTTAATCAGGGTGATAAAACCACCTGCCGCAACAGCACCAGCACCGATCTGCCGGATATAGGCTCTGTACAGCGCTTCCGCTGAATCAGTAAAAGTATGTGAGGTAGCATCCCATCCGAACTTGGCCGGATTCAAACCGAGTTTGGTTAACTGTGCAAAAGTGGCATCTCCGGGAACCAGCGTAGCCAGCAAAGGAATCAGTACAAAGGAACTGAGCACACCACCTGCCACCAGGATACCGGATATTTTAGGTCCGATGATATAGCCCACCCCGAGATATTCGGGGGTGATCTCACCGCTGATTTTTGCGGAGGGCAGGTATTTATTTTTAAGATGAGTAGCATAAACCGGTACTTCTGCAATTACATGAAATACTTTCTGCAGGAAAGCGTAGATAATGGCTACGCCCATTCCCATAAAGGCGGTCTTGGCCAGGTCACCTCCTTTTTCACCAGCCTTCAACACAGAGGCACAAGCAGTCCCTTCCGGATAGGGCAGTGTCTCATGTTCTTTAACGATTAAGGAGCGGCGCAACGGGATCATCATTAATGTACCCAGCATACCGCCCAGAATGGCCAGGGTCATAATGGTGAGGTAATTAAAATAGCTGCTGCTGTCAGGCGAACTGAGAAAAAGGAAGCCGGGTAATGTGAAAACAACACCCGCCGCAATACTCTCTCCGGCACTACCAGTTGTCTGGATAATATTATTCTCAAGAATGGTTGTCTTCAGAAATAATTTCCCCAATGCAATGGATAATACGGCGATGGGAATAGAGGCGGAGACAGTAAGACCAGCTTTAAGGGCGAGGTAAACGGTTGCCGCACCGAATATGATCCCGAAGATAGAACCAGTGATCACAGATTTGATGGTGAACTCGGCCATCCTTGCTTCCGGTGGAACAAAGGGGCGAAATACTTTTTGCTGTTCAGACATATGCAGTAGAGGTTTATAGATGGAAGATACTTGCTGTTGGTGAGAACTCCAACAGCAGACTGATCACTGTTGGTGAAAACACCAACAGCGGACTGGCCGTTGGTGAAAACACCAACAGCGGACTGATGGTTGTTGGTGTTATCACCAACAACTATCAGTTCACTCCCTTCTCCTTCATCACCCGGTTCAGCCATTTCAGCAGTACAAAAAGGAAGATGGCTGCGCCGCCCAGTAATATAAAGTTCAGCCAGAAATAATCAGTCTTGTCTTCATACTGATCCCATTTACTGGCGAGGATGCCGCTGAGTTTATTGCCGATAGAGGTTGATAAAAACCAGCCGCCCATCATCAGAGAAGTGATACGAACCGGACTGAGTTTGGAGACCAGTGATAAGCCCATCGGACTGAGGAAAAGTTCGCCAATCGTGACCACCCCGTAACTACCCACCAGCCACCATACACTGACTTTTTCCGTACCGTTATGGCCGGCTTTTACAGCCGCCACCATTACTAATACGGATAAAGCGGAGACCAGTAAACCAAACGCAATCTTGGTAGGCGTGGAAGGCTCTTTGCCTTTTCTTCTCAGCCAGGTAAAGAAAGCCACCACCAGCGGGGTAAGGGCAATCACCCAGAAAGGATTGATGGATTGGGACAAGCTGGGCAGCCAGGCTTTGACCACTGCCCCTTCAGCAGGTAGTTTTTCGGGGGCTACATTTTTAAAATAAGAGGGGTAACCCAGTTCTTTCACTTCATTACCCTGGGCGTCCCTTACTTTGCGGAACTGATTATCCAGCTTGGTGACTGAATCGAGTTTATACGTGGTGTTGGCGGCTTTGTCGGTTTGTTTTAAGGCCGCCAGGAAATCACCTGTAGTACCTGTTACTTCCCGATCCGTATACCGGCTTGCCCATGTATTAAGGGCAGATCCGTTTTGTTTAAAGATGGCCCAGAATAAAATTACCACGGCAAAAATAGCGAGCATGGCGCCAATGGCCGGACGTTCATCCTTACTGCTGCGTAATAATAATGCGGTATAAAATACACAGACAGGGATACAGGCAAAGATGAAGGCGTCGGTGGAATTGGAATCGAAAATATAACCATTTGTGCCTTTGATAAACCAGCCGATCACCCCAAATAAAATCGACGGGAGGATCACTAGCGCCAGAATTTTTCCGAGCGGCATATCGCCCGGCTTCAGGGGTTTGCGTACATCGAAATCTTTGTAATGCCGGGTGCCCGCAATAAAGGTGATCACGCCGATAAACATACCGACACCAGCTGCGGCAAATGCGGCTCCCCAGCCGATCATGGTATAAAGAGCGGCTCCAAAAAAGTTACAGACAAAGGCGCCTACATTAATTCCCATGTAAAAGATATTATATCCTTCATCTTTCTGATGGAGATGTTCAGGCGTGGAATAAACATTTCCCAGCAGCGTTGAAATATTGGGTTTGAAAAATCCATTGCCGATAATCACCAGGGCCATGGATACATAGAGCATGGTGATATTATGTATGCCCATTGTACAATAACCGACACCCATCAGTAAACCGCCCATAATGATGGAACGGCGGTAACCGAGGTAACGGTCCGCAATCAATCCGCCCAGGAAGGGCGTAAAAAACACCAGGGCGATAAAGGTACCATACAGGCTGGCTGAATCCTTTTCATCCATATTGAAACCGTCCGCTGCATCTTTGAGGTAGAGGGTGAAGATGCCGATCATCAGGTAATAGCCAAAGCGTTCCCACATTTCAGAAAAGAAAAGAAAGGGCAGGGCTTTCGGGTGTTTTTTCCACATAACAATTTCGTTTGATATGGAAAGATAATAAAGGAAAGCATAGGGAAAACAAAAAAGGCAGCAACCTGGGAGGGTGCTGCCTTTTTTGTTAAGAAGCCGGACCTGTTAGTCGGCTCCTGTTTTATCTTTTACAATCTGATTGAGTGATTTGATTCTTGAATAAATCAGGATACCTCCAATAAACCCACCGGCAACCAGGATCAGGAAAAATATTTTTTTATCAGTAAAGTCATCCCAGAAACTGGTCATAACACCGGCCACTTTACCGCCAATGGAAGTAGAAAGGAACCAACCTCCCATCAATAAGGAAGTGAGCCTGGCCGGAGCCAGTTTGGAGACCAGTGAAAGCCCCATCGGACTCAGGAAGATTTCACTGATGGTAAAGACAAAATAAGTACCCCATAACCACAGGGGGGATGCTTTATGTCCATAAATAGAGGGGACAGACATGATCGCAAAGACCATTACAAGTGCGGAAAGTCCGGATATAAACAGGGCCATCCCGAATTTTGACATGGTTGTGGGTTCCTTGCCTTTACTTCGTAGAAAACTAAAGAAAGGAACGAAAAACAAAGTCAGCAATACTATAAAGAGCGGATTAATTGACTGGAATAATTCTGTGTTGGTGAGTTTGACATCTTTGCCTTGCGGCCAGTCTTCTTTGGGAACATTCACAAAATAGGGATCAGGCCCTAATGCTTGTACTATGTTGCCGCTGTCATCTTTTACTCCCCGCATGTACTCATCCAGTTTGTTGGTCATGCGCGGTGTATCCGTTACCTGTTGCAAAGGGAATATGGCACCGGTTACCCGGGCAGTGGATGCAGAAGCCACACGGTCTGTATGCTTTTCAGCCCAGAGGGTGAGTCCGGTGGCATTCTGATTATAGATCGTCCAGAACGCAATGGCGATGGCGAACACAAATAACAAGGCGCCGATACTCTTTTTCTCCTGTCCTTTGGCTCTTACCCATAATGAAACGTAGAAGGCGATGACGGGTAAACAGGCGAAAATGAAAGCGTCATTGGCCTGGGTACCCATTACCGGCGCCCCAAATATTTTGGTGGGGAGAATCCATCCGATGACTGCAGCTATAATGGCCGGCAGGAAAACGGTCATAAAAATGGTGGAGATCGGCATGTCTTCTGCCTGTACCGGTTTTTTGACATTGGCTTTTTTGATGTCTTCGTCATTCACAAATCCGGCAAGGATCACCATTCCAATGATCAGTCCGACACCTGCGGCGCCAAACGCATAGCCCCATCCATATGCATTTCGGAGCCATGCAGCTACGAAATTGCAGACAAAGGCGCCGATATTAATACCCATGTAGAATATATTATAGGCATTGTCTTTAAGCGGCTTCAGGTCTTCCCGGTTGTAAATATTTCCTAACAGGGTGGAGATATTAGGTTTGAAGAAGCCATTTCCGATAATGATCAGGGATAATGAAATAAACATGGCGGTATCTCCGGGTAAAGAAAGTCCGAGATAACCGGCGGCCATCAATGAGCCTCCGAGAAAAATGGATTTAATATAACCCAGGTAGCGGTCGGCAATCAACCCACCTATAAAAGGAGTCAGATAAACAAGTGCAATAAAACTACCCACGATGTCGGCCCCGATCTTTCCGGTAAATCCTTTTCCCCCGGTTGTACTGTCGGTCATGTAAATCAGGAGAATCCCTACCATCAGGTAGTAGGCAAATCGTTCCCACATTTCTGTAAAAAAGAGTACAAATAGCGCTTTGGGGTGTTTACCCGCTTTTACTGATTGATTCATACAGTAGTTTTTAGTTTGTAAATCAGAGTCGCGTAACCTTAGCAATCCCCAAAATACAGAAATTTAATCACCCGCAAGTTTTTTCAGTTTATCTTTAACCGCTCTGACAGATATTTGTAAATACTTAGAAACCAACCGACCGAATGCGCATTTTATTATTAGGCTCAGGTGGCAGGGAAAATGCCCTGGCCTGGAAGCTGACCCAAAGCCCCCGTTGTGAAGCTCTCTTTATCGCTCCTGGTAATGCAGGCACTACCCGATTTGGAACAAACCTGGATATTTCCCTGACTGATTTTGAAGGAATCCGGAAAGCCTGTATGGATGAAAAGATCGATATGGTAATTGTAGGACCCGAAGAACCACTGGTGAAAGGTGTGACCGATTTCCTGATCAGTAGTAAATCACTGGCAGATCTGGATGTGATCGGACCTGGTAAAGCCGGTGCCCAGCTCGAAGGCAGTAAGGCGTTTGCCAAAGCTTTTATGATGCGTCATGATATTCCTACAGCTGCTTACCGTGAGTTTACCCTTGATAATTATACGGAAGGCGTGGAATACCTCCGGCAACATACCCTCCCGATCGTTTTAAAGGCAGATGGTCTGGCCGCCGGTAAAGGCGTCGTGATCGCTGAAAACCATATTGAGGCTATCGCAGAATTTGAACTGATGATCCAACGCGCCAAATTTGGCGAAGCGGGAAAGAAAGTGGTGGTGGAACAATTCTTAAAAGGGATAGAGATATCTGTATTTGTATTGACGGACGGGAAGAACTATGTCATCCTCCCGGAAGCAAAAGACTATAAAAGAGTAGGCGAGGGCGATACCGGTCCCAATACCGGTGGTATGGGAGCCGTAAGTCCGGTGCCTTTTGTAAATAAAGAGCTGATGCAGAAGATCGAGGA
>JAKQJH010000406.1 GCA_029561255.1 Bacteroidota bacterium
CAATCGTTTGCGCAATTTACCCTACCTTACGGCAACTTTCTCCAGTTTTACAGGGTTATACAGTTCAATATGAGAAAAATTCTTGTGGCCGTTTCCGGCGCCAGTGGTTCCGTCTATGCTTCTTTACTGATGAACCGGTTACTGGCTATAAAAGATCAGTGGACCGAAGTATCCGTGATCATGACCACGAATGCCAAAGAAGTCTGGAAAACGGAACTGAGTAATGAGACCTGGGCGGATTATCCTTTCCGTTATTTCAGCACCACCGATTTCTCTGCCCCTTTTGCATCTGGTTCGGGCCAGTATGACACGATGATTATTATTCCCTGTTCAATGGGTACCCTCGGACGTATTGCCACGGGCATTTCCAATGACCTGATTACCCGTGCAGCTGATGTGGTGCTGAAAGAAAGAAGAAAACTGATCTGTGTGATCCGTGACACGCCTTATAACCTGATCCATATCCGCAATATGGAAACCGTAACGCTGGCTGGTGGTGTTATTTGTCCGGCCACCCCTTCCTTTTACAGTCGTCCGCAAACTATTGAAGAAGCTGCTGCCACGGTTGTAGACCGCGTGCTTGACCTGGCCGGTCTCCGTATTGATACTTACCGTTGGGGTAAATAAAAGGGCCATACCAGTGAACTGGTACGGCCCCAAACATACACCATCATGAACCAACTAATCGGTGAACTTTCCACCAGCGTTAATCCAGCTCGTTATTTTCTGACGTTCGGTTGCCGGTAATAATCCGGTCGGCGGCATGGCAGAAGGTGAAGCATCCACTGCTCTTGCCTTTATTCTGTCCTTATTTGCTACAATATTGCAATCTACCATCCAGTTCATACCACCTTCCTGTTGCGTGTTGTTATGACAGGAAACACAATTGGCCTGCAACACGGCTTTCACGTCACTGAATAATGGACCGGCCGGGCGATTTGCCAGCGTGGTGTTACCACTTGCGCCGTTACAGGAATTCGCATCTTTTGCCTGAACTGCATATGTGCCCGGACCCAGGTTAAGGAATATATTTGATGCCTGGAAAGCACCGCTGTTGAGACTATACAGGTAAGGGCCTGTTCCTCCCGCAGCAGTCGCGGTTAATGTTCCGTTATTCGTTTGACAAGGGATATTCCCAACCGTTGTGTTACTTACAGTGATGGTTACCCCCGCACAAGGATTAGGAGCAGTCAGCGTGAAATTAGCCGTACCTGTACAGCCGTTGCCATCTTTAGCCCCAACTGTATATGAACCACCGCCAAGGCCTGTAAAATTGCCACTGGCCTGGTAAGCACCTCCATTCAGGTTATACGTGAATCCGGTACTGCCGGATGCTGTAGCACTGATACTACCATCCGAAGCTGAAGAAGATGTAGGGTTTGTGGTAGTACCAGTTACAGAAATGGTCACTCCTGCACAAGGATTGGGATTTACCAGTGTAAAGCTGGCACTGCCCTGACAACCATTGGCGTCTTTGGCGACAATTGAATATGTTCCGGCGGGGAGTCCGGTGAAATTTCCACTGGCTTGAAAAGCTCCACCATTGATGCTGAATGTATAGTTGCTGCTTCCTGCTGCAGTGGCACTGATTGATCCGTCCGTACCCCCTACTGTTGTTGGGTTGATACTGGTGGCCGTTACTGTTATGGTTATACCGGTACAGGGATTAGGTGGATTAGATACAGTAAATGTAGCAGTACCGGTACATCCGGCCGCGTTTTTAGCCGTAATGGTATAACTTCCTGCCGCAAGGCCGCTGAATGTAGTTCCGGACTGGTACGCACCTGAACCCAGTTTATATGTAAATCCACTACCGCCTGTAGCAGAAACAGCGATACTGCCATCAGTACCGCCCACAGTAGCCGGATTTGTTACTGTACCATTTACCGTTACTGTGACTCCATTACATGGATCCGGCGGAGTGGTGCCACCGCCACCTTTACCACAGGCATATACCAAAAGAATGAATACGAGGAGTACCGCGTTTATACGGGAGGTTAATATTTTTTTCACTTGTGCTGGTTTTGTCTATACTCAATCGCAGCACAGGAAAAACAGGTTGCCTGTAATTAACCGAACTATTTTTTTTGTTTGCGCAGCATAAAGGCAGCAGGTTCAACTGCCAGGGAGAATAATACTCCCGCACTGTTCAGCTTAACTTTCCCATATCCCACCCCATTCACCGGCATTCGCAGATAGGGTTCAGCGATAAAGGAAATACGGTTGGTTATCTTACGCTGATAGCCCCCGGATATACCGATCACTGAAAACAGGTGTTGGTTACTGTTATACAAAGACCATTCACGTTGTTGTACTGTCCCCCACGCAGATGTCTTGTATGAGTAATTATAGGTCTCCCGTTTCATCAGGTAAGACGAAAGGCTGGCCGATGCAAACCAACTATGGTTTTTCCGCGCCCCGAAATGATAACCCAGTGAAACAGGAATTTCATAAACCCGGCAATCAGCATCCACTTTTACCAGGTAAGGATAATAACTATAGAAACTGGCCGGTGCATTATAGGCAGATGGCGAAGCGGTATATTTTTTATCCGCATTATAAAATCCGGCGCGTAAAGAAAAACGATCCCGGAAAATATAGCCAATGCCGATTCCGGTAACTGGTATTAACTGACCAGGCTTCCCATTGGCGGTAAAACTGACATCCGGGCCTGCGCTCAATGTCAGGAAAAACCGGCTCTGTTTTACCGGTGATTGTTTCTTCACGGGCTTTAAAGGTACATCAGCAATCGTACCCGCATCTGTCTTACTTCCTGTATCGGAAAGTTGCGGAGCACCGCTGATTACAGCAACAGATTGCCCGGAAATAGTATCTGTTATTGTTTGCAGCGCTATTTTATCCGGAGCCGGGGTTTGGCTGACGGTGACCGGGATATTATTAGCCGGCATACGTTGCTTATCAGCCTGGTCATCCACCCTTACTCCGCTATTTACAACAGCAGGAATCCCAGTTCCTTTCTTTTTCTTTTTGGCAATTCCCGAAGAAAAAAACGGGTCTGCAGGAGCTTTCTGTGCAGCGGGCATTTTACTAACGGTTACCGGTTTGTTCCCTGATTTACGGGTAGCCGATAAATCACCGGCAGTGGTTCCGGGATTTTTCATTTTAGTTGATCCCGTCTCTTTTAAATCCTTTGCCTCCTGGTTTGCCAGTTCATCGGATGAACTGTTTTCCCTGATGCTTCCGTCGGAAATACGACTAATTGTCCCCTCCTGATCTTTTATAGCAGGAAGGTTTTTATCTTTCGCAATATCAGGAGCCAGTTCTCCTGACCCGTTTCGGGACGATGAGAATGATGGGACAGCTGAATTTGAAGAAACTAAAGACTGTACCCCGTAAAAAACACCGGCTCCCCCTGCCAGGAAAAGCAAAAAGAACAACCAGGCAAACCGTCTGCGCCGTTCTTCCTTTTCGGGCATATGTTTATCCAGCAGCTTGTTCATCTTTGCCCAGGCCTGTTCATCATAAGCCGGGTGGTGATTCTCCGCCGCTTCCTTTATTTTTTTATCAAATTCCTCAAACTGCATTCTTAGCTATTGAAATCTCGTTTTTTTTAAAAAGTATTTGCTGCAACTGTCTCCTTGCTTTCGACAAATTGGACTTCGACGTCCCGGTCGATATGCCCAGGTGATTTGAAATCTCCTCGTGACTTAACCCTTCAATAATAAAAAGATTAAATACGGTCCTGTATCCCGGACTCAGATCCTGTACGGCCCGGATGATTTCGTCATACGTCAGTTTTCCTATCGCCTCTTCGTTCACAGTTGGCATATGGTAAACCATATTGTCCAGCGAAGTGACCATCTGGTGCTTCTGGTGCTTTCTGAAATGATCAATGGCGGTAAAAATCATGATTTTACGTAACCAACCTTTAAATGAACTGATTACATCCGCATACGCCGGTTTATAATGATGAATTTCCCGGAATATCTTTAAAAACCCGTCATTCAGAATCTCCACCGCGTCGTCCTGGTTCTTTACATAACGGTCGCATATAGCCATGGCATAGCCATAGAAAGAGCTGTACAGAATTTTCTGGCTCTCCCGGCTGTTGCGACCACAGGCCTCAACATGGTAAGTTAGTTCATCCGCCGTTAACAAGTGTGTGTAGTGTTTCGTTTCCATATCGAAACATGGGTTGTCCAGGTTGCCTGGCCGTCAGGTAAAATAATCAAATTAATCAGTTAGGTAAACTTTGAAGCACCAAATGTAACCGGTTGATCTGCATTTATCTGGATTCAGCTGTCGGGCGGGAGTTGGCCCATAAATGACGGTTTTCCTGCCAGTACCGGATAAATACAGCTTCAGCAGCTTTAAATCGCAGCCGGGTCAGTTTTGCCCAAACGGCTTTACGGGGATTCGCTCCTCCCAAAAAAAGGAATAAAAGCAGCCAATCCTGCCAGGCAGCAGAAGTCACTTCTTTAAAAGTTGAATGAGGAAATCCCCCCATCTTTCTCCATCGGCGTTTGGCCGATTCCAGCGCCTGCAGACGGTTTCCGGCATACTGGTCCCGGATCATACAGGTGATCCGTTCACTTAATTCAGCCGCCCGTGGATCAGTTAATCCCTCCTTTTTAAGTACCAATACCAGGGGTGCTTCTGTCATTTTTTTTAATATGTCCGGTGAACTCCGGTATCCTTTTCCAGATTTGATCTTTTCCCATTCGCTTCCGGACAGCCGCTCGATCGCTGGTGATGCAGACCGGAAACCCAGCTTATAGTAAAACCAGAATGCCCCTGTCCTGATCCCTTCCGGATTGCCCCGCCCAAATTGGTAAGGCTTGACCAGAAAATAATGTACCCGGTATTGCTGATAATAAACACGCAACACCTGGGTAAACAGGAATGCGGAATCAGCACCTCGGTAAGGTGGATAAATATTCACTCCGATTTTACAACGATGACCAAATATCCACCCTCCACCATAAGCTACGGGAAGCCCATTTTTGAATGCCAGGAAACCAATATAACTGTCCAGCGAAAATCGCCGGTCCTGTGTCATTCCATACAAAGCAATTCGAAATCCATCTCCCAGCTCAAAGTAGCTTGTTTCCGAAGGCGAAGCGTAAGTAAATGGATCTGTTTCACGGTAATAAAAAGCAAGAGAGGCCCGGGCGATGGAGATTAGCCTGATTTTCTCCTCCAGATCCGGAAACAAGTTTTTCAATGGTTTTCTGATCAGTGCATTAAACTGAAATTTTTTGCCGGCAGCATAATATACTTTTTTACCTCCTGACGCCTCCAGGAAACTCCGGTTCAACCCATCCATCGTAAGTGTCCAACCGGTAAAAATTTTAAGCCCATCGAATAACTGGTCCTTTAATAAGACAGGAATGGGCGCTTGTTCAGTCAGTTGCAGGAGCCATTCCAGGGCTTCGCGGTTAAAATTATGACCGGATAATACCCGGATCCTTTTCCAGAGAGAAAGCGAACCGGTGGCAGAACCGTTAAATTCAATGCCAGGCAGCAAGGACTGAAAAAACGCTTTTACTTCTGCCGGACCAGAAGCTGTTTCAGCAGGTTGAATAGCCTCCGTACAACTATCCAACAACCAACGCAGCAGAATGCGGGTGTATTGACACGTTATTTGTGTGCCCGGCAATCCACTTCCTGTCATACTAAGTCGCCAACGTTCTCCTTTGGCCTGACGGATAAAAGCGGCCACCCTGATTAACTCGTTACCCGCCATTTCCACCGACTCCTCGTCCTTGGGATATGCCCGCACAAACAATAAGGCATCATGATATTCTTTTAGTAAAGCAGGAGAAGAGAAAGAGAGGTTACGGCAATTGCCCAATGCTACCTTTTGCAACGATAAACCCGGATTATTCCGGATATCCAGTATATGACTTTTTTGTATAAAATGCCTCATGCAGCTGATCGTTGTATTGAAAATACGATGTCAGCAGGGAAACAAGTATGAGAAAAATCAGGAAACGGACTCAATGGCTCAGGACCTGATCCCCAGTAATTTCCCGAACCGGAGCAGCTCGGCCAGTTCAGTCTGACTGAGTGGTTCGTCATTATCAAACCTGGATTTAAAGAAAAGCACCCGTTTGTGTTCCGGAAATTTTTCAAGGATAGCCCTGATTTTATTTCCCACTTCTTCATCAGGTTTATAATCAGGTGTGGCCCCTGGTAAGGCTGATTTATCCCGGGTTGGTCTTTTCAGGATAATCGCTTCCAGGGTGGCCAGTTTGCCTGGAGGTATCCCCGCAGTTTTAGCTGCTTTTCCGTATAAACCCTGCAATTGCTTTTTACTCAGTCCGCCCCTTTCCTGATATTGAAAATGCAGACTTTTAACAAAGGCATCAGCTGGCCGGGCCTGTGCTACCGCTTCCAGCAGGTCCATTATTATATCCACATCCGGTCGGATCCTTTTCATTGCATAAATATAAACTATAAAACAAACAGGGATAGCACACGGCGTGTACAATCCCTGTTAAAACGGGTTGGAGGAATATCTTTAATCGTTATTCTCCATCTGAAAATGCTGGTGCCAGGCACTCGCACCTATATGAAGGGCAAAAGCGGCAATGGCCGTGTCTTTTAATATATTGATCAGGGCCAGCTGACGCATTTCTGCATCTCCGGCATGCTGGTAATTCGGCAGGTGAATAGTCAGGATAAATACCACCAGTAAGATAAACAGCAGGTAGCTGGAAAATTTTACATACTGATTGGTAAAATAAGAGATGGCAACCAGGATAAATGCGCCGCCTACAATATAGGCCCATTTAATTCCAAGCGGGAGAAAATCCGGCACATAAACCAACAGATCCCTTGGATACATAAAGTGGAAGACTCCGAAAACAAACAAGATGATTGCCAGAATATAAATAGCAATCCTTGAAATAATGTGGTAGTGCTTCATAA
>JAKQJH010000409.1 GCA_029561255.1 Bacteroidota bacterium
CATTTATCATGAAAATCATAAGTAAATATCTAAGTATTGTTGCAATAGTGCTTGTAACAGGCGTGGTGGCATTGTATGCCCATGCATGGCGTCCCGCTCAGAATACTCCCCTATCTACGCAGACGGATGGGGATTGTCTGAATGTTTATGTAACTCTCAAGGCACCGAACGATTCCTGGTGTTTAGAAAATTGTGCAGACCGGGTGGTGATTTACCGGACAGATGGGTGGTTTCAGGCTACACCTTATATCTTAGGACAAACTTCTTATTCTTTTTGTATGCCTGTGCCTTTTAGTGGAACCATTTGCGCAACATTAACCTCGAAAGATGATCCGCAATGCTACAATTGTCTCACCATCACTCCCGATTGTAAACAAAACAGTTGGACAATCAATTCATCTCCTGAATTTTTAACAGTCACAGTACAACCTTAATATAGCACTATCTTTGGGTACCTCTTAATATCTAAGGGGTACCCTTTAATGAACCATTTCATTTAAACATACGGATTCAATATGTTTCTGCGAAAGCGGTGGTTTTTTATTTTGGCCGCTATTATATTTTTCCAGTTTTATTCCTACGGGCAGTATCCGAATTATCTTTGTGAGACTGCCCTGCCATTCTGTGGAGAACCCATCATTCAGCCATCCAGTACTATGGGTTTTCCAGCTCAGCCTGGCCCAAGTTATCCATGTTTCGTGGGTGTGTTAAATGGGGTTCATTGGTTTTATTTTAAAGCCCTCAGCAGTGGACCCGTGGTGATAAAGATTGAGCATACTCCCTTACCCCCTTGTCCTTATGCCGGTTTCCCCAATATTGTATATGGACATTATACATCTATGGGCGATTTATGCCCTGACTCCTTAGACAATGACCATGTTTTGCACTGCGATATGATAAATAATGTCTATTCTCCACCTGGTGCCATGATCAATATAAATGTAATTTCTGGGAAGTACTACTACCTGATGTATATAAATTCTGCTTGCGGCCCGCCCCCACAAAGTTATATAATTAAAATGTATCAATCAAATATGAACCAGCCGGGTGCCGGGGTATTGGATTGCAATCTGGTATATAACCAACCCTGCATCATTACCTTCATTTATGCCGATACCACCCCCTGCAATACAAGCACCAACACTTTTAACATCAATGGCTTGGTGGGGTTTATGTATCCTCCGTCATCAGGGAGTTTGGTAGTGAAAGATGTCAATTCGGGGCTTATGGACATTATCTCTCCTCCCTTTGCAGGACAGAGTAATTTTTCCATCAAAAACATCCCCTGTGATGGACAGGTACACACCATTGAAGCCTGGTTTACCGATGGGGAGTGCAGCTTAGATACTACAATCGTGGCCCCACAGGGGGAATGCGCCATAGGCGTGATGTCGGGAGGGGGTCACATTTGTCTGCCTACAGGTACTCCGACAGAGGTGTATATCACGGCGTATGGCGGTCTGCCTCCCTATAGTTTCAGCTGGTCGTTCAATGGTGTCCCCCAGCCCGGGGTATCAGGCTATAACGGGCCCTGGCCCTATGTGATCAGCGCCACGGAAGCGGGAACCTATGCCCTGCTCAGCATGTCGGGTAGCGACTGCCCCGGCACAGCCACCGGCTCGGCTGTGGTTACCGCCTCAGAGCCCATCGTTACAC
>JAKQJH010000009.1 GCA_029561255.1 Bacteroidota bacterium
AAGATCGAGATTGGTGATACCTCCATCCCACATATAACGGGAGTACCAGGCGAGATTTTGCAGCCCGGGGGCATTCCGGGTGCCCAGCAAATCGTGTATGCCGTGACTCAGATCATGACCATGATGCGAAAATGCGGCAGCTTGTATATGACAGCTGCCGCAACTGATCGTATAGTCCGCAGAAAGAATCGGATCGTAAAACAATTTTTTTCCAAGTGTAAAACCAGCATCAGTAACCGGGTTTGCCCCGGTATTATAAACCGGGTCCGGAAAATTAGCAGGTTGGTGAAACAGTTCCTGCCTGACTGTAAAACTGGCGGCCAGTGCGATGGCCAAAAACAGACCAAGGCTAGTAACCAAACGCTTAGAAAGAAACGTTTTTTTCATTTTTTAATGGTTATTGATTGTCAACCGCAACAAGACTGAACATGGATGCATAATTATCCGCGATATACTTACTAAAGGGAGATACCATTACAACAGGGTTTTTAGCAATGCTTATATTCTCCGTGCCGGTAAACATTTGCAGGATATTGGTATTTATAATAACCACGGGTTTTTTACCGGGACCTGCTTTTGCCACCTGTTTGTCTTTCAGATCCAGGGTTATTGTTTTGATATTGTTGACGGTTGGTGAGTTCATACCTCCATAGAGACCAATATGGTACCTGAATTTTTTTGTACCGGCTTTGTTGTCCGGAATAGCAGCGGAATGGCCTTCCATTTTAAAAAAGATATAACCACTGTTCCAACCCCAGTACATCCCTTCCGCACCTCCTGCCGGATCAAGAATCCCGGTCCTTTCAGCCAGCGGTTTGGTGTTCCGGAGGCTGTCAATACCCAGCATAAAGGAAACCGATGCATAATTCCCTTTTGGAACAGTAAGCGTGATTTGTTTGGATTCCGGAACAGATTCTTTAACTAAGAAGTATGAAGAATCCTGGGGCAGGGTGATGACTGAGCCGTCCGTTTTTTTAAGAGAAATATTACTGATAAAGTATTGCAACAGGGTAACGGAAAACGCCTCCCCGGTCGCGTTGGTATAGCGATCTCCGTTCATTGCCACTCTTTGATTACCCGCGCTGTTTTCAAAGCGGAGGGTGAGGGTACTAGAGGCGGTTTCCGGGTTATTACCGGCTGCCATTTTCCGGTTACAGGAAACCAGCAGGAATAAGAAAGTGGTAAAAAGTATAAAAGATTTCATTGCGTTTATTTTTTTTAAATGGTCATGTTATAACATATACCGGCCCGAAACAGCATGGAATTTGTTATGCGTTTTTATGGCCAGTAGGCTGATGATCTCGTCATCCTTTTTCTGAATCACTGCATCCTGCAGTTCCCGGCAGAAAGTTGTCAGTTCGATCAGCCCTTTTTTGATTTGTTCTGCTTTTTTGTAACGGGAAGGTACCGGCGATGCCTGCCAGGCAATTGCCTTCTCGAGCAACAGGTTAGCACTGTCTTTTACTGAATTCAGCTCCCCGTATTCTGCCGGGTGAAGTATCAGTACCACCAGGTCATAAAAATCCCGGTATTCCTTCCAGTCTTTTTGTTGAGACCAGCCTGACAGTGATAGTAACAGGCCGGCCATTAGCAGTATTCTTTTCATCGGTTGATTTAATTATAAAAGGTCCAGGCGATATAGCCTATTGTACCTGCAATTAATACCAGGACGATACTGATCAGACTGCGCAGCCGTTTTATAGCCCGCATCGTATCAGCATCATTATTGTCATAATGTGCCGTCATCGTTGATTTTTTAAATTAGAAAAAACAGAGGTGCATAGGTAGTATAACCTCAACAACGGGGCGGGTGAAAAATATCCGTGGTATTGTCAGAAAGATGGGGGGAAGTATAGGGTGGAAAGGTTGAATAAATACCCTTTTCAGGAGTGCAGACTGCGTCCGTATCGGAAAATGCAATAAACAAGGTAACCTGTACATCCGGCTTTGACTCAGGATGATCTTGATCCTGTTGCTCCCTTTCGAGCATTTTTTTCATCAGCTGACATTTGCCTTCACATTTCAGCTGTGGTCTTTTTTTATTGATACAGTTTTTCTCGAAAACGGATTTATTAAAACGGTAATTAAATAACAGCCCTGTTCCCTGGAAAGAGATAGCGGTGAAAGTCAATAATAAAATAAAGGCAGCTGATTTCCGGAGCATGTGCGGGTTTATGGTAGCTGATTATTAGTTTTTCTTCTTTTTGGGAACATGCGCAGCGGGATTTTTCACAAATTCCTCTTTGCAGTATTTGGAACAGAATGCATAAACTGCATGTTTATAATGGACAGTATCCTTTTTCGTATCATCCGCCATCATTCCGCAAATAGGGTCTTTCCGCATGGTGTCGGGGGCCATCCGGCAATCAGCTTTCATTTCGGCACAAACACCTGTTTGGGCGTTGTGCTGTTTTTTGGAAGCGGAAAAATTATTGAACGCCAACAGGCCGATGAGCAGGGCCGGGGCGGCTACCAGGAAAGCGGATTTCTTCATGACCGGTTGATTTAATTACTGCAAAGGTAAAGAAAACCGGAAGTCAAATTTTGGGCTTATTTTTGCCGCCTATGGCAAACGAAACAAATCAATTTCAGGCGATTATCTCGCATTGTAAGGAATATGGCTTCATTTTCCCCAGCAGCGAAATCTACGACGGCCTCCAGGCCGTGTATGATTACGGCCAAATGGGCAGTGAGTTGAAAAAAAATATCAAAGACTACTGGTGGAAAAGCATGACCCAGCTGCAGGATAATATTGTAGGTATTGATGCCGCGATTTTCATGCATCCGACTACCTGGAAAGCTTCCGGTCACGTGGACAATTTCAATGACCCGATGATTGATAATAAGGACAGTAAAAAGCGCTACCGGGTGGATCATCTCATTGAAGCATATAGTGACGAGTTACGAGTCGCGAGCCATGAGAACAAAGCAGATGAAATAATTGCTGACATGGAACAGTTGCTGGCCAAGGATGATTTTACAGGATTGAAAAAACTGATCGAAGACAATAAGATATCCTGTGCCATCAGCGGCACCTGCAACTGGACGGATATCCGTCAGTTCAACCTGATGTTCTCCACCGAATTTGGCTCCACCGTTTCCAGTGAGGATGCCGATAATAAAGTTTACCTCCGTCCGGAAACGGCCCAGGGTATTTTTGTCAACTTCCTGAATGTGCAGAAGACCGGCCGGATGAAAATTCCTTTTGGTATCGCCCAGATCGGTAAGGCTTTTCGTAACGAAATCGTAGCCCGCCAGTTTATTTTCAGGATGCGGGAATTTGAACAGATGGAAATGCAATTCTTCATCCGCCCTGGCACACAGAAAGAGTGGTATGAAAAATGGAAGGAAACCCGCCTGAACTGGCATAAAAGCCTTGGTATACCGGCCGAAAAATACCGCTTCCATGATCACGTTAAACTGGCGCATTATGCGGATGCGGCCTGCGATATTGAATTTGAATTCCCGATGGGCTTCAAGGAACTGGAAGGTATTCACAGTCGTACCGATTTTGACCTGAAACAACACCAGGAATACAGCAAGAAGAAACAACAGTATTTCGATAATGATCTTGATCCTGCAACCGGCAAGCCGTATGGTAATTATATACCTTATGTAATTGAGACCTCCATCGGACTGGATCGTATGTTCCTGGCCGTGATCAGTCATGCCTACGAAGAACAGGATCTCAGCACCCCTGAAAAACCCGACAGCCGGGTGGTCCTGCACCTGCCGACCAAACTGGCTCCGATTAAAATGGCAGTATTACCACTGAACAAAAAAGACGGATTGCCAGAAATTGCCGGGCAGATCATCAACGAATGCCGTGGTGATTTTCGGTGCTTTTACGAAGAGAAAGATTCAATAGGCAGACGTTACCGCCGGATGGATGCGCTTGGTACACCGTTTTGTGTAACTGTGGATTATCAAACTAAGGATGATAATACGGTTACGATCCGTCACCGCGACAGCATGTTGCAGGAGCGGGTGGCGATCAGTGAATTGAAACGGATTGTGCTGGAGAGTATCGGATAGGAGTCAGGAGTCAGGAGTCAGGAGTCGGGAGTGGGGAGAAGTGATTATTGAGTATAGAATGTATAATACAGGCAGCATGAAATGGCTGCCTTTTTATATACGTTAACATTTCTTTTTCAATCCTTGTGCAGCGGTTTTCCAGTAAGTTTGTCAATTATTAAACCACTATTATGAAAAAAGGTCTTTTGTTTATAATGGCCCTTGTAGTTTCATTTGCTTTGTACGCACAGCCAAGAAATACAGTAGGGAAATACCCCGGTCGCACCCAGTTTTTTGCGGAAGTGGGCGGCCCTGGTATCCTGTTTTCTGCGAATATTGATACCCGTTTCAATACCTCATCCCTTGGTTGGGGTGGCCGGATCGGACTCGGCTTTTATACCGGGGAACAGTATAATTACAACAACGGGATGTACTATAATTATTATTCTCAGTCCGTGGTCACCGTACCGCTGCAAGTCAACTATATTTTCGGTAAACTGGATTCTCCCCATACTTTCGAAGTGGGAGGAGGATTAACTGTAACCGGCAAAAAGATCGATATCATGAATTATAACGACAGTGCCCGTTCCAGTTTATTCGGAACGGCCTCTTTTATGTATCGTCGTCAGCCCCTGAAAGGCGGATTTACCTGGAGGATCGGTTTTACCCCGATCATCGCCAACGGGTACATTATGCCTTCCGGAGCCGCGAGTGTGGGGTATAGTTTCTGACCCCTGGACCCAAACTTACTGCCGCCGGCCATATGGCCGGCTTTTTTATTTCCGGGAAGCCCCATTCCCCGGTAAGCGATTGTCGAATAACATGATAGGAATCATTTTTTTGACTGAATCACGTCACCCCCCACCTTGCCGAATGGTTCTATTTTGCTTTGGTTTTTAAAAAGCCTATTCATGGGTATGCATACCGCCTGCCCTTTAAACCATTCATCATGGCTGCAAATGATATTACAAAACCGGTTGACCTCCTCACCCATGCGGAAGGAACCGGTCCGCTACGTTCCCGTCGTCCTGTCTATGTTGACTTTATGCCTCCTTGTAACAGTGCCTGTCCTGCTGGTCAGAACATTCAGGGCTGGTTGTCGCATGCACAATCCGGCAATTATTTTGAAGCCTTCCAGACCTTACTGGAAGATTGTCCTTTTCCAGCCATAATGGGAAGGGTTTGTGTTAAGCCTTGTGAAACAGGTTGTAACCGGAATCATATCGAAACCACAGTTAATATTCACGCAGTGGAGCGGTATATCGGGGATGAAGCCATCAGCCAGAAATGGCCGGTTCGTTTTGAGGCAGTACCAACCGGGAAAAGAGTACTGGTGGTGGGAGCTGGTCCGGGCGGACTTTCAGCTGCTTATCACCTCGCCAGACTGGGACATACTGTTGAAGTATATGACGCAGGTAAACATCCCGGCGGTCTGATGTGGACCGGTATACCGGATTACCGCCTGCCAAAAGAAATACTGGATGCCGAAGTGGACCGCATTGTTAAAATGGGCGTCAAGATCCGGCTGAACTATAAAGTACAGGATGTGCTTACAGAGAAGCAAGCTGGTAATTTCGATGCCGTTTATCTTTCCATCGGCGCCCAATTGATCCGTCCGGAAACATTTCCGCAGGATGGTTCTGTACACATGACCGATGCCTTCGAATTTTTCCGCGAAGCCAAATTGAATTCTTCCCCATATGTTAAGAAAAAAGTGGTGGTGTACGGCGGTGGTAAACTGGCTTTATATCTCTCCCGTATGATCAAGCGCTTCGGTTCTGAAGTATCCGTTTATTTTCCCGGGGATAAAAAAATGATGCCGGCTTA
>JAKQJH010000028.1 GCA_029561255.1 Bacteroidota bacterium
AGGCCTGTTCGTCCGGTCCCCGGTGCCAGAGGTCTTTGGTCAGACGTGGAATGTCTAAGTTAAAATTTACAGAGCCTGCGATCCCGCACATGGTGGTAAGATGATGTTCTTGAAAATTGGTTCAGATACGAAACAGACTGCATGGAAATGGGTGGTGCAGTCCGGCTACTACTATTAATCCGCTAAAATAATCGTTTGCTAAAGATAAATGGTTGGTTGAATTTTCCGGATCTATGCATAATCAGGATAAAAGCCATCGCATAAAAGGGAATACAGGGTATCTTATAACGGGACAAGGCCCCGAAATTGGTGGTGGTTAATCCGATAATTCCTCCGAATAGAATGGCAAAAATGAAACAGAAGGCGATCACCGGTTCCGAGAACATGATATTGAAGGTTTGTTTGATGCCCAGTCGCCGGAAACACATCCAGGTAAGGGCCAGGAAGGCAAAGGCTTCAAGGGCAGATAGAATGGCAACCGGGGAACGCACATCCCAGGGAAAGGGCCGGAAAAAAGTGTTGACAATACCAATCGGAAAAGAGGCCGCCAGTTGCAACGGACTTTCGGCCTTAGCCACCGAAAATTTGGAACCTCCACCCCCGCCTTCTTCATCACTGGCATTCCCAAAAATAGCCTGCTGTTTTTGAACCGTTCCCAATAACTTATCGGAAGAGAACTGGGAGGCTTCTGAATCTGCCAGGCTATTGGAAAGAAAAAATCCAACAGCCATCGCGGCGGCTACAAAGAAGGAAGTGGAGACAATCCGCATCGTTTTATCTTCAATCTTATCCCTGACCCGCAAAAACACCCATAGCATAAATACCGCGGACATACAGAGCAGGATATAGGGCTTCAGGTTATTCAGTACCAGTCCGGATAAAATGATGATGATGATGGAGCTGGTAATATTTTTTTTCTTGATCAGGGCGGAGTAACAGGCATAGGTAAAATACCCCAGGGCCGCCACACAGATCGGGTCTTTCAGCAGGGAAGTACCCCAGAATAAGAGCGAGGGCAGGAAGAGGGTGGCCAGGGCGATTTTCTTATGTATCGTGGGATACATTTCATAGAACATTTTAAAGATGCGCCAGGAACCATGAAAGGAAAGAAAACTGATACAAAAAGAAATACAGAGAAAACTCTTATTAAAGAGCAGGGAAAAAGGCAGGGCGAAGCGGGATACATTATAAGTTCTTACCTCCTGCATATAATATTGGCTTACCCCATAGCCATCATAATAAAAATAGGGAAAGATCCGGTCGGTACGCTCGAGCTTAAGTTTGCCGTAAATATCTTTTAAAAAAGAGGCGTCATCCGATACTGCATGATGCAGGTCGAGCACCCCCTGGTAATAGTTATGGCTGTCTCCAAATCCGTAATAATAGTGGATTACCATCGTATAGACGATGGCCCCTACTATCCGCAGGGTAAAGGCCGGCAGGATATAGCGCTGTATGGGGGTATCCCGGTATCGCATATACATCGAGCGGATAAAGAACATCAATACGATCAGGCAGAGGGGTACCAGGTAAAAATCCTGGGTCCTGATCATATTAAAGGTTGAATATTCCCCGTATTCCATCCGTCCTTGCTTTAACTGTTTACAATCTGTTGGTACACTTCTTCGGTTTCAGCGGTCATCCTGGCCAGGGTATAATAACTGTGCAGTTTCTGAAAACCTTCTTCGCCGAACTGTCTGGCCAGCCCGGGCTGTTGGTAAAGATAGATGATTTGCTTTGCCAGCTCAGCGGTATTACCGGCGCGTGCCAGCAACCCGTTTTTGCCATGGTCAATCACTTCATTCATGGCCGGCGCATCAAAGGCCACGATGGCTTTTTTATGGAGCCAGCTTTCGAGCAGGATCAGGCCAAAACCTTCCCAGGCGGAAGTGACCAGCGTAAATACCGACGCCTGCATCAGCGGGTGAGGATTGGGTACATGCCCCAGCAGCAGCACGGTCTGCTCCAGTCCGGCTTCTTTGATCTGCTTATCCAGCACTTCGTATAAGTCGCCATTGCCGGCAATACATAATTTAAGTTCCGGAATTTCCGCATGTACTTTTTTCCAGGCTTCAATCAGCAAATTATGACACTTGAATCCTACCAGGCGGCCCACAATCAGGGCAAAGGGACCTTCCGGCATTTTTTCCACGGTTTTTTGTTCTACGGGCTCGGTGAGAGTCAGCCCGTAATAAATGTTGCGGATCTTTGATTTTTTCACAATGCCCCCATCGGTAAACACTTTATACAGGCCATTGGAAATAGTGATATTGAAATTGGCCACATTGCTGGCAAAACGCTCCACCCAGTAATAAGGATCGCTTTTCAGGTGCGTGAAATCAAATCCATATTTCACCTGGTAGGCCGGGTGGTAACCATGTTTCACACTGAGCATTTTCATCCGGCGGAACAGGAAAAATTTCGTCATTGCTGCCAGGAAATCGGCATGTACCAGGTTGGATTGTACCAGGTCGTACTTATTTTTTTTCAGGAGTTTATAAAACTTATAAAAAAGGAAAGGAGAAAGGGCCCCATGATTATATATTTCATGGGTCGGAATGCCGTGTTCTGCGAGGTAGCCGATATACCGTTTATTTTTATCGCCATAGCTGGGAAAGATGATCAGCATTTCCACCTCATATCCCCTGCGTTTCAACTCCGGCAGGATTTGCAGCATATAAAGTTCGGAACCGGAGATCCCGTTCATTTTCTGGATAAATAAGACTTTCATAGTATTTATATATCTTAAACATCTTACCATTTTACAAACGGCGGATGTTTTCTAAAACGTCATTTTATTTTCTACTGATCACTTTTTTAATCTGATGCAGAAATCCAGCTGGTAAAAAAAGAAGCACCCGGTATATGAGTAATTTGCCTGAACCGAGCAATCGGACTGTATGATTATACGCCAGGTGGTTGAATATCCTTCTGAATTCTTTTTTCTCCTTATGATAATATAAAGTGCTGAGCCGGTGTTGCAGGAAATAAAAAACCATTTTATTCCCATCAAAGGTCCGGCTGGAAGGCTTATACAATTCACTGGGTGCTGTATACAGGTCCAGTTGTTTCATTTCAGCAATGGCCTGTTTTAATCCAAGGCTGGTTATGGTTTTGCTGAAAATAACCGCATTGTCTTTCAGAAAATTTTTATTGAATGCGCTGACCGATTTACTGGCCGAATGAAGGCGGAAACGGGCAAACACTTCATCGCTCTGGTGGATTTTATAATGCAACCCTGCCCGGACAAAAAGATCTGTATCCATGGAAAAATGCAGGGATTCATCGAGCAGCCCTTGTTCCAGGAGGAGTTGGCGCCGGTAGAATGTAGCCGGCTGGGGCATACAGATATGGGAGATGTAGCGGGTATCCAGGTCTTTGGCAGGCAGGTTCACCGAATAATAGGGACGGGTTTCACCAAAATATTCAATCCGTCCATGGACCATCATCAGTTCAGGGTCAACATTAAACAGGGCCGCCAGTTTATGCAGGGTGCCCGGCATCAGCTGATCGTCGCTGTTGATCCAGTTGATGATCTCGCCTTTGGCCCTTTCAAACCCTTTATTGATCGCATGGCTTTGTCCCCGGTCTTTTTCGGATACCCAGTAACTGATCCGGTCACTGTATTTCTTTATGATATCAACAGTCTGGTCGGTACTGCCTCCATCAATGATGATGTATTCCAGGTTGGGATAATCCTGGTTCAATACGGAAAGAATGGTCTCTTCGATAAAATCTCCCTGATTGAAGGAAGGAGTAATTATTGATATGCGGGGAGCGTTCATTAAAAAAGTGATATTAAAAAAAGCGAGAAAATCAGCTGTGTAATTTTAAAAACTCCCTTACCTCATATTCATCCAATATAAGTTGTCTTAATAATTGTTCGAGATTCATACTATAGCTCCAGTTCAGCACTCTTTTCGCTTTTTCCGGATTGCCGAAGTTTTCATCAATTTCTGCCGGTCTGAAAAGACTTTGCTCGGTATGTAAGGCACTGAGGGGTACTTCGAGGAGGACAAATACCATTTCCACTATTTCACGGATGGAGGACGAGAATCCGGAACAGATCAGGAAATCATCCGGTTGATCCTGTTGCATGATACGCCACATCGCTTCCACATAAGCCGGAGCATAACCGAAATCGCGGCGGACATCAATATTTCCCAATACCAGTTTATCGGCCTTGCCCTCCCGGATATCCAGGGCCGTTCTGATAATCTTCTTTATCACAAAATTGGGCTGACGCAGGGCTGATTCATGATTGAATAAAATACCACTGGTGGCAAACAGTTTGTAGGCTTCCCGGTAATTGCGGGTCATCCAGTAGCCGGTGGCTTTGGAAATGGCATAGGGACTTTGCGGATTGATTACCGTATCCTCATCAATCGGTAACCGTTGTACCGCCCCAAACATTTCGCTGCTGGACGCCTGGTAAAAGCGGAGGGATGCATGCGAAAGCCGGATGGTCTCCAGCAAGTTAAGGGTGGAAATCGTATTGTAATTAATCGTGGCAATCGGTTGTGAGAAAGAAACCGACACGGAGCTTTGTGCCGCCAGGTGATAGACTTCATCCGGTTGTATTTCCTGGATCAGCCGGAATATCTGGGACATATCCGTGAGGTCACATTCCGTCAATTGAACCTGTTCAGCAATACCCAGGTATTTCAACCGCCACAGACCTTCGCCCTGGCTGCCACGGACCAGTCCCGTAACCTGGTACCCCTGCTGCACCAATAAGCGGGCGAGATAGGCACCGTCCTGTCCGGATATTCCGGATATAATTGCTTTTTTCATCGGAGCAGTTTTTTATATACTTCTTTATGCCCTTCGGCAGTACGATCCCAGTTAAAGCGGGTTGCCTGCTGGTAACCTGCGGCGATCATTTGTTGCCGGCGGGTTTCATCGCGGAGCAGTTCATCCAGCACCGGGGTTAAAGCACCCGGTTGCTGCGGATCAAAATAAGCACCGGCTCCTCCCCCCACTTCCGGCAGGGAGGAATTGTTGCTCAGCAATGTGGGGCACCCGCATTGCATGGCTTCGAGTACCGGCAGTCCGAATCCTTCATAGAGGGATGGAAATACAAACAGCAGGGCGGCTTTATACAATTGGGCCAGCAATGTATCACTGACATGCGCATACGCTTTTACCCGGTCGGTCAGACCGAGTTCCTGGAGCAGGCTCATTTCAGTGCCGGAAAGGGGGCCTCCGCCTGCCAGCACCAGGCGTACCTGTTCGCGGAGTAAAACAGGGGCGGCTTCTTTTACAAAAGCATTGAAATTTTTATAAGTGCCCCGGCTGCCGACAAATAAAATATAGGGGCTTTCCAACTGGTCCATTTCCGGTTCCCTTGCCGCCGTCAGCACTGCGGCGTCGAATCCACCAGACAGGTAAACCGTGGTTACTTTATCCGGATCCGCGTGATAATAATCAATTACGTCTTTCCGGGTATTTTCCGAGATAGCAATGATATGATCAGCTCTTTCGATTAATTGCTTTTTCCAGCCCAGCACTTTTTCGGTCAGCGGCGTATGGTCATTAAATTTTTCATTGGTCAGGTCATAGACCGTCAGTACCATTTTTTGTTTTCCCAATCTTTGTAAAAAATAAGGATCATAATAGGTAGGATGAAAAATGGCCGCTTTTTCTTTACTCAGCTGCCGGTTGCTCCAGGGCCGGTTGATCTGCTGGTTAATAATTTTGAGGGCGCCCAGTTTGCCTTTGAAATGTAATTTTTTCAGTACCGGCCGGTTGGTCAGCCAGGGCGTACCCTGAATATAAGTATTGTAAGAATGACGGCATTTAAAAAGCACTTCCACTTCCTGATCCTGCCGGAGCCGGTTCAGTACCTCGATAAAATAGCGGGAAATGCCGCCATTGATCTGCCAGTCGAATACCTGTGTATCAAAAAGAACTTTCAATGCTGCTGATTTTTAAAGTCGTGTGGATACAGTTATTTATAAAAAATCTTTCTGGCCCATTTTTCCAGGCCCAGCCAGCGCAATCCCTTTTTCAAAAAATCAAGGGGGCCGCCGCTGAGAAAAAATTTCCGCCAGGAGTGCTGATTCATCATGGCGAGGGCTTTAATGGCATTCCGGTTCGTTTCGATGGCGGCGGCGTTACCGGTCATTTCGATCCGGGGTGCCAGTTCGATCCGCATCTGTCGTTCTCCCTCATGAATCCATTTTACATCCCGGCTGGCATTGGAATCGTGCCAGCGCACGAGGGCATAGCTGCCCTTCCGGTCTATGTAAGCAAAACAGGCGCCTTCCAGCACACAGTTTAATACAAACAGATAATCTTCAGCCGCCCGCTTGGTAGTATCCCAGGGGCCCGCTTTGTCCACGACGGATTTGCGGAAAAGAAAACAACTGATATGGGCAAAACTGCCATTTAAAGCGGGCACTAATAAATCCTTACCCTGCCCGCTGATTTTTGGCATCCATTCCTTGTTCACTCCCCAGTAGGTATATAATAATGCCGATTCATCGGCGGGGTCCTTTGTAAAATACCGGACGGGTCCGTAGACCACATCCGTCTCCGGGCTGGACGCAAAAACGGCGAGCTGAAGTGCAAATTTTTCCGGCTGCAGCAGGTCATCCGCATCGAGGAACTGAATGAAATTTCCTTTGGCTTCCCGAAGACCAAGGTTCCGGGCGGCACTGGGTCCCGCATTTTGCTGGCGAAAGAAACGAAT
>JAKQJH010000029.1 GCA_029561255.1 Bacteroidota bacterium
AAAGAAGAGGCTGAAAAATATGTAAAGACAGATCCCTCGATAGAAGCCGGGGTATTTATTACGGATATTGTTCCCTGGTATAGTGAGGCGGTGGGGAGTTTTGTGCCCGGTAAACCTAAGGAGTAGTCGGGGATGTGGAAAGAAATACAAAGCTAAGAGGTCAAAGGAGGAAAAGAGAAAGAAGAGAATCTGAAAGAAGAGAGTGTTCTCCTGTTTGGCAACATACACTGATTGGCATTTTTAGTAAAAGTTCGTTTTCAAGATTGTAATTGTTTTTTCTTTTTTGTGCGGATACCAATAAACGAGCCTGTTGCTGCTGCCAACATAATAATCAGGTATAATACAATCGTATCAGTCGTCATATCAAACTCAGTGATATAGGCAAAGAGTAGACAACAAACCAGCCCGGCAATCAGTCCGTGCGCCAGGTCTTTACGGGTAGAGATCATTACCGTAACAAATGCCCCGGTGATCATGGCTATTACAATAATCAATATTGAAAACAGGGTAAAGCTGCTGGCAATACTCTCTGCATCCGTTTCTTCTCCATGCCCTTTGATTTTATTCAGTTGAGTTAATAGCAATATCAGCCCACCAATGCCAAAAAGCAGGGATGCGGTCAATACACCAGAAACTACTGAAAGAAAATTACGGATCATTGTATGATAATGTATAGGTTGTTGAAAAACCTTGGTTTGCCTTTTTAAAAAGAGTTTCCGAATTATCACGACCTCTTTTCTCTCCTTTTATCCTCCGTAGCATATGCGAAGGAGGGGTTGACCTCTTAGCCTCCCGCAGGGTAAAAACTTAAAAACCGGCGATAGACAAATACTGACTCATCTCTTCCTGGTACTCCTTAGCCACTTCCCCTGCCCTTTCCGCAAAATCAGTTCCGGAAGAGGCAAAAATGATCGCACGGCTGGCATTGACCAGGATACCACAATCCTTATTCATGGCCTTCTCCGAAATTTCTTTCAGACTTCCACCCTGTGCCCCTACTCCGGGTACGAGGTAAAAATGATCGGGGGTGAGTTTACGAATATTGATAAAGGAATCGGCCTGCGTGGCACCGACCACAAACATGGTATTCTCCGGACTACCCCAGGTGGAAACCGTCTTTAATACCTGCTCATATAACAATCCGTCACCGGCCTGTTTCAGTTCGAAGTCCTGTGCTCCTTTATTGGAAGTAAGTCCCAGTACAATGGCCCATTTGCCCGGATGTTGTAAGAATGGCTTGATACTGTCTTCTCCCATATAAGGGGCCACCGTTACCGAATCAAAAGGCAGGGCTTCAAAAAAAGCCTTGGCATACTGATCAGACGTATTCCCGATATCACCCCGCTTGGCATCGGCAATGGTGAAATGCGAACTGCCGATATATTTCACCGTATCCTCCAGGGTCTGCCAGCCCTTTACACCCATGGATTCGTAAAAAGCGGTATTGATCTTATAGCTGACACAATACTTACGCGTGGCATCAATGATGGCTTTATTGAAGGCCAGCACCGGATCGGCTTCCGTTAATAAATGCGGGGGGATTTTAGTAATATCTGAATCCAGTCCCACACAGAGGTAAGACTGCTTTTGGCGGATCTGTTCTACCAGCTGAGCTCTTGTCATGCCGCAAAAATACAGGTTGCAGAATTACAAAAAAGGATACTTATTCACCCGGCTAACGGAGTAATCCACGTAGGGCTTGTACAAAATTCCAGACTTC
>JAKQJH010000067.1 GCA_029561255.1 Bacteroidota bacterium
TTTGAAGACCGCAACGGAACGGTCATTCGTCAGTATTCCAGTGCCTATACGGTCAGATACAATGAGTTACTGAAAGGAATGGTGGAACGAAGAATGCGTCAGTCCATTTACGCGGTGGCTTCCTTCTGGTATACGGCCTGGGTCAATGCCGGCCAGCCGGATCTCCGTGCCCTCAGTAACAGGGAGTTTACATCGGCTGACCAGGAAGCTTTTGAGCAGCTCAACCGCGACTGGAAAAACAATGCGATTAAAGGCCGGGAACATGACCACTAAGGGGGGCAATTTCCCTACATTTGCAACTCATTTATTACCGCTGTAACCGTGAAGCCAGTTATCCATAATTTCAATGCAGGACCCTCTGTATTACCCCGCGAAGTTTTTGAAGAAGCCAGTAAAGCCATTCTGAATTTTAATGATACCGGATTATCGATCCTCGAGATCGGTCACCGCACTTCCCTGTTTCAACCCGTCATGGATGAAGCAAGATCCCTGGTAAAAGAATTAATGCAGCTGGGCGATAAACACGAAGTACTCTTCCTGCATGGTGGTGCTACCACACAATTCATGCAGGTGCCGATGAACCTGCTGAATGAAAATGATATTGCTTCCTATACCGAAACAGGTACCTGGGCGGGTAAAGCTATCAAGGAAGCCAAGCTTTACGGACACGTCGAAATTGCGGGTTCCACTAAAACAGACAATTATTGCAGTATCCCGGATGAACTGAGCGTTTCCCCTACCGCCGCTTACCTGCATATCACCACCAATGAAACCATTGCCGGCACCCAGTGGCAGGCGATTCCTTATGATTGCGGCGTACCACTGGTAGCGGATATGAGCAGTGATATCCTCAGTCGCCAGCTGGATTTTAACCGCTTCGACCTGATCTATGCCGGAGCCCAGAAAAATATGGGTGCTGCCGGTGTAAACCTGGTCGTGGTGAATAAAGAAATTCTCGGAAAAGTGGATCGTACCATCCCAACCATACTCGACTACCGCAATCATATTTCAGAAGGCAGTATGCTGAATACCCCGCCGGTTTTTGCTGTGTATGTGGTACTCCTCACGCTCCGCTGGCTGAAAGCAAAAGGCGGAGTGGCTGCTATTGAAAAACTGAATGATGAAAAAGCAACACTTTTCTATAATACACTCGATTCTTTACCGGTGTTTCGTGGACCGGTTGCCAAACAGGACCGCAGCCGGATGAACGCGGTATTTGTGATGGAAAACCCGGCACTCGAAAATGAATTTATGGAACTGTGCAAAAAAGAAAATATGATCGGCATCAAAGGGCACCGCAGTGTGGGTGGCTTCCGGGTGTCGATGTATAATGCACTGACCATCGACAGTGTGAAAGCACTGACCGACCTCATGAAAGATTTCGCAACAAAAAAAGGATAGTCCCCATGGCCGTTATCAAACCATTTAACGCATTAAGACCGCAGCAACAATTATCACAACAGGTCGCTTCCCGTCCTTATGATGTACTGAACAGTGAAGAAGCACGCACCGAAGCAGCAGGCAACCCGTTCTCTTTTCTGCATATCACCAAATCAGAGATTGATCTGCCCCCGGGGATTGATATCCATAGCCAGGATGTATACGATAAGGCCAAAGAAAATCTCAACCAGTTTATCGGTAACGGAATTGTATTTGAAGAAGAACATCCCTGCTACTATATCTACCAGCTGGTCATGAAGGGCCGCAGCCAGACCGGCCTGGTATGTGTGTCCTCCGTAGATGATTATTTCAAAGACGTGATTAAAAAACACGAGTTCACCCGTCCGGAGAAAGAGAAAGACCGGATCGATCATATGCGTACCATCCGGGCTCAGACCGGAAATGTATTCCTCGCTTACAGGGATGTGGACGCGGTAAACCGCCTGATCCACGACTGGCAATCGGATCATCAGCCGGTATATAATTTCACCGCTGCTGATGGGATACAACATGCCATCTGGGTGGTAAATGAACAATCCGCGATCGATGCTATTACAACAGAGTTTGCGCAAAACGTTCCATGCACCTATATTGCCGATGGACACCATCGCGCTGCATCTGCAGCCAAAGTAAGCAAGGCACTTCCAGACAGTACCGATGCCGGTTATTTTCTGACTACAATTTTTCCAGCCAGTCAACTGGCCATCCTGGATTATAACCGCGTGGTCAAAGATCTCAATGGTCTTACCCCGGCCAAATTTCTCGGATCACTGCAGGATGATTTTTATATCACGCATAGTCCGGAAGCCGTTAAGCCTTCCCAATTACACGAATTTGGCCTATACCTGGATGGCAAATGGTATATCCTGAGCTCACGAAAAGGTACCTGGACCGAAGATCCGATCGGGGTGCTGGATGTAACGATCCTTTCGCATAATATACTTGATAAGATTCTGGATATAAAAGACCAGCGTACTGATAAACGGATTGATTTTGTTGGAGGGATCCGTGGGTTGAAAGAACTGGAAAAAAGAGTGGATAGTGGTGAAATGAAAGCCGCTATCAGTCTGTACCCGGTTACGATCGAACAACTATTCACCATTGCCGACAGTGGCAATGTAATGCCTCCCAAGAGTACCTGGTTTGAACCAAAACTGAGAGACGGGCTGCTGACCCACCTGATCTGACCGGTTAAACGCTGAAATATTTGTTATTTTGCAACAGAGACGTCGGTTAGTACGTCTCTGTTTGTTTAATTTGCACCATGATCCAACGAATTTTACTCCTGCTTGCTTTATCCTTTTCCCTGGTTACTTCCGCCCAACCGGAGGAAGTGAAGAAAATGCATGAAACCGCCAAAGCCTTTATGCGCACCGGTGATTTTGACAATGCCATTATCGTCCTGACCCGGGCACTGCAGAAGGATAGTAAAAACCTTGAACTGCAAAAGGATCTCGTAATGAGTTATTACCTGAAGCGGGATTACAGTAAAGCCATGGAAGGGGCAAAAGAACTAATCAGCCGGGATGATGCGGATGTGGTGAGCTTCCAGATTGCCGGGAATGTGTACAAGGCCCTGGAAGAAGTGAAGGATTGCGATAAGATGTATAAGAAAGCACTGAAAAAATTCCCCAAAAGCGGCCCGCTCTACAGCGAGTATGGCGAACTGCTGTGGTCGGCCAAAGACATGCTGGCCATCCGTCAGTGGGAAGAAGGAATAAAAAACGATCCTGGATATAGCGGAAATTACTACAATGCTGCCCTGTTTTATTTTTATACCAAAGACAAAGTCTGGAGCCTGATCTACGGGGAAATCTTTGTCAATATGGAAAGTCTGAGCGAGCGCGGTGCCTCCATGAAAGGATTGTTGTTGCAGGGTTATAAGGAAAAATTATTTGCGGATGCGGATATCCTGAAAGGTGAAGAGAAGAATAAAAGTGAATTCGCCAAAGCCTTTCTGCAGGGTATCGGCAAACAGTCGTCCCTGATCAATAACGGAATCAATACCGAAACGCTGACGATGATCCGCTCCCGCTTCATTCTTGACTGGTACGAAACCAATGCCGCTAAATACCCGTTTAAATTATTCGACTTCCAGCGTCAGCTCCTGCAGGAAGGTATGTTCGATGCCTACAATCAATGGCTCTTCGGCACTTCAGAAAACCTCGCCGCCTATGACAACTGGACAAAGGCGCATGCGGAAGAGTACGAAGCATTCAGCAAGTTTCAGAAGTCAAGAATCTTTAAAATGCCGGCGGGACAGTACTACCAGAATTAAGTACGAGGTACGCCAATCGAACTGGACGACTGTTCCCTGTCCCCCGCTGGCGGGGGTACGCCAGTCAGTATTAAAGCCTCTTCAAATGGGGGTGGACTTTAGAGATATCTCTTCAAAAACCTATTTCCCCGATTGCCCTCTTTCAGCACTCTTGCTTTTCTCATACTGCTCCACCCATTCTTCAATAGAACCGATCACAGCATTCATATGCTTCAACACTTCATGATCAGTAAATCGCAGAACGGTGTAGCCTGCTTCTTCCAGGTCTTTTTGTTTCACTTTATCTTTAGCAATAGTAGCCGCCTCCAGATGTGTACCACCATCTACCTCAATGACCAATTTCAGATCTAAGCACATAAAGTCAGCAATATACTTTAGCACTGGTCGCTGCCTCCTGAAAGTATAGCCCTTCAGCTTTTTACTCTTTAATGCATATTTCCACAAACAGGCTTCTGCCCTGGTCATATTCTTGCGAAGCTTATTTGCATAAGGCTGCAGGTATTTCCGGTAATCATTATTAGAATAAAGCATTGGCTAAAATAGCAGCGATACAGATCTTAGGTAGGTGAAAAAAACGGGTAGCACTGCTTTTTTTCTGCGGTTCCGGGTGAAATTTCACGTGAACATTTAAAAAAGTGCTTCCAAATCCACCCCAAAATGAAAATTCATTAAAGTGGAAGCCCTCCCCCCGCCAGCGGGGGACAATGAACCCTCCTGAAATCCGGCTGGCGTAAAGCCTTTCTAAGTACGAAAGGCATGCCGTAAAACGAGTAGCTTCTTGTTTTTTCTAGATTCAACCTCATATCTTCCCGTCTTCCTTTCTTCCCGGCTAAAAAATATTCCGCAGGAATTGCCTTCGGCAAGAGATTATAGAGCCGGGAAGTCGTGGAGAACGGGAAGGAAAGCCAAAACTCGCTACTCTCCCCGGCAGTTCCCAACACCTAACAGCTAACAGCGAACACCTTTTCCCCGAGCTGGCTGTTACCTGACACCCGACACCTCACACCTGACACCTTCCTCACAGCAACTATTCAAAAAAATAGTATATTGAACCCACGTTACACCTCAAGTGTTTACATAAAAACAACGATTGCCATGACCGAGCCAAAAAGACTATTTGACTGCCTGGACTATCACCTGGAACGCACCCCGCTGGACATCATGC
>JAKQJH010000075.1 GCA_029561255.1 Bacteroidota bacterium
AGATCCAGTAAAAAACGTTTTCCGGCCCGGTAAGAGATCCCCGGATAAATACCAGCCTTTACAGCGACAAAGGTCTGGTCCCCGGTATTCGTATTGGATATTTGATTCTTGCCAAAGTCAACACCCGCCCGGCCTTCTGCAAACAGGAAAAAATCTTTTCCAATTGCCCTGTACCGCCGGGTATAGAATCCTGCGCTGGTATTAAAATTATCACTGCTGCTATTCGTGGTGGGTTGGGCAGGATATTCTGTTTTCGATTTACCATAGCCGCCGCCGATATAAAATCCACTGACCCTGTTTGCCCGCCCGGCAAATCCAAGATCAAGGGTCAGACTGGCATTGTTTGATTTGGTAGAGTACGGTGTAAAACCGGAGTTAGACTCAAAATTACTATGACTGATATTCAATCCTGCTCCCAGCAACCGATCTCCTTTTGTAAACTGTGCACTTGCTGATACGGTAAGAAACAATCCGGTCAGTACAAATAAATATTTCTTCTTCATGATGTAGGTTTTAGTGCTGTAAAACTGCAAAAGAAAAAGACAGGGAACCATGATCCCCTGTCTTTTCACAAATGTTTATGTTAAGTATTGAATAAACGTGTATAGTAAAGCAGCGTTACTGAATTGTGGTAAACCCAAGATAAGGCTGCAATACTGCCGGCAGGTGAATACCATCCGCAGCCTGGTTATTCTCCAGCAAAGCGGCCACAATACGAGGCAGCGCCATGGAACTTCCGTTTAAGGTATGCGCCAGTTGTGGTTTGCCTTTCTCATCCTTGTACCGCACTTTCATCCGGTTGGCCTGGAAAGCTTCAAAATTACTCACGGAACTTACTTCCAGCCATCTCTGCTGCGCAGCACTGTATACTTCAAAATCATAGGTCAATGCAGAAGTGAAACTCATATCACCCCCACACAAACGAAGAATGCGGTAAGGCAGTTGCAAAGATTGCAGCAACCCTTCCACATGAGCTACCATGCCTTCCAGCACTTCATAACTGGTATCCGGACGAACAATCTGCACCACTTCCACTTTATCAAACTGATGCAGGCGGTTGAGTCCGCGTACATCGGCCCCAAAGCTTCCGGCTTCGCGTCTAAAGCAAGGAGTATAAGCCGTCATTTTTATCGGGAGATCGGATTCTTTGAGAATCGTATCCCGGTAAATATTGGTAACCGGCACTTCCGCCGTTGGGATCATGTAATAATTATCCGCGGGCATATAGTACATCTGCCCTTCTTTATCCGGCAGCTGACCGGTACTGTAAGCCGACATTTCATTGACCATTAATGGAGGCAGGTATTCCGTATATCCGGCCGCCGTATTATAATCAAGAAAATAGGATATCAATGCGCGTTGCAGTTTAGCGCCTTTCCCTTTGTATAAGGGAAAACCACTGCCGGTTATTTTAGCCCCGGTTTCAAAATCAATGATATCATATTTTTTGATCAGATCCCAGTGCGGTACTGCTTCCGGATACAACTCCGGTTTTGCCCCCCCTTCTTTCACCGTTACATTATCTGAGGCATGCTTGCCGGCCGGTACGAGGTCCGATGGCAGGTTAGGCAGTTTGACCAATTCATCCTGTAATTGCTTCTCCACTTCCGCCAACCGGTCTGAAATAGGCTGCAAAGTTGTCTTCAACGCAGCCACTTCCTGTTTTTTCGCCTCGGCTTCTTCTTTCTGCCCCTTCCCCATCAGCGCCCCGATCTCTTTTGAAGTACTGTTCACCTTTGCCTGGTTATTATCAAAGTCAAGCTGCAGTTTTTTCCGCTCCTCATCCAGGGCCAGTACGGTATCCACCACCGATAAATCGCCAAAATGCTTCACCGTTAATTTCTCCTTTACCCATTCTGGATTTTGCCGTAATACCTGTAATTGTAACATCGTGCTGAATTTTGCGCAAAGATAACCGCTGTGCCTCTAATCCGGACCTGATTCCGGCCGGCATTTTTGGCCTTTCCGGAAAGACCCTTCCCCCATTATCTTTGCCGGATGATAGCAAAAGATGATCTGCAGCAGCGCTGGTGGGACCTGGAAGCCAAAATGCTGGAACGATTTGGCAAAAAGCCGGATATGGAAACTATTTTATTCCTGATCGGTATCCAGGAATTTGGTGATATAAAAGAAAATTTCACCAAAGAACAGAAACAGGACCTGATGCATGTGGCCGTTTGTTCCCTGCTCTCACAAAGCGGCTTTTATGAGCTGGAAGCGGTGGATGAAGATGGCTGGCCGCATTTTAAACAACTGAAACCTATGCCGGATATGAATATGATCGACCAGGAGAATTTCCTGAAAGATCATGTCCTGCTTTATTTTGAACAAACCGGATTCTGACCAACGAGAAAAATATGAAAAAGACCTTGCTCCTCCTTACCGGACTGTTGATGGCCTTCAGTCTGCTGGCTCAGCCAGACAGTGTAGTCACCAAAAAAGATCGTAAAAAAAGGGATGTCCTCCTGCAAACCAGCATGGGTGATATCGTCATCCGTTTATCCGACAGCACGCCCCTGCACCGGGATAATTTCCTGAAACTCGTAAAGACCGGTTTTTACGACAGCGTGTTATTTCACCGGGTTATTAAAGACTTTATGATCCAGGGTGGAGACCCTGAAAGTAAAACAGCCCCGGCAGGTAAACCACTTGGAAATGGCGGACCCAGTTACCGCATACCGGCTGAATTCAGAA
>JAKQJH010000084.1 GCA_029561255.1 Bacteroidota bacterium
AAGGAATACCCGATCTCCATCAATGGTAAACTGCGGACCACCCTTGACATTTCACTCGCCGCCGCCCAGTCCGATGTGGAAGCCCTGGTACTGGCCAACGAAGTCGTACAAAAATGGCTGGAAGGAAAAGCGCCGAAGAAGATCATTTTTGTAAAGGGGAAAATGGTGAACATCGTCATCTAAGTACGAGGTACGAAGTTAGAAGTACGAGGGGGCATTGCCGGAACTTTAATTGAAACCTTGAACTATAGCTGTAGGAGAGCAAAAAGTACGAAGTTAGAAGTACGAAGTACGAGGGTTACTTCCGTACTTCGTATTTCGTACCTCGTACTTTTCTTCTCTAACAGCAATTGCCCATGGCTTTAACCATATGCCCGGCAATGCCCTTTCGTACTTCGTACCTCGTACTTTGTATTTAGTGAAGGCTCCAGATCGTGATCGCAATTACCATCTTCTTCAATACCCCGAATACCAGGAAGAAAAAGATCTTGCTGCAGAAATAGGAGGCCAGCAGGTTTTTCCACCATGATGTATTGAATAAACGACGGAATGCGATATAGAGCCAGGGGATCCAGAACAGCAGGTGCATGAATTCAAATTCACTCCCGAAAATAAAAGAGGATACCGGGCTGGTGTAGTCATTATAGAAGATAAAGTAAAAAGGCTTCATCATCCAACCCCCGAAATTTTCATTGATATAGATCGGTCCCACATTGATCAGCGCATGCAGGGCATAAAAGCAGAGATTATACACCATAAAATGCGTGGCCAGGGTAAGGGCTGCCCCATAGTACTTCAGTTTCCGGCGAAAGAACAGGTAAAATACCAGGGCAATCAGCGGCAGCAGCAGGAAGATCAGGGTCTTGCCAAAGGTTTTTACATTGGCGGTGAAGGAAGCCCGGGTCAGCTTACGGGCTTCTTCAAGAGCAATCATGCTTATTTGATTGGCGGGCAGGAGTATACTGTCTTTACGCCAGGGGCCATAAACGGCCACGTTGCCATTGCTGTCTTTCCGTTGGTTGTAGTTTTCCATAAGCGCTGTATAAGCGTCCCGTTGCTTATGGGTATAGGCACTGTCAATGGCACTGACCATTTTTGTATCGGCTTTCTCTGTCCAGCGGAACGCCGGGTAATCTGACAGATAATAATAATGATGATCGCCCGGATTCGGGATATAATCAGTCACGCCGACCTTACTGACCACCAGGTAAAAGATCAGGTTGACCACCAGGTAGAGTTGTACTGCATTGGCATACGGAATGCGTACGCCCCGTAGGTTTTCTTTGGTTACAAACCCGGGCTTTATAAAATTGAGCCAGATTGTTTTCAGGACTTT
>JAKQJH010000091.1 GCA_029561255.1 Bacteroidota bacterium
GAAGATAAAAGCCACGATCAGGGAAGCCGCCAGTGTCAGGATCAGTACAATCGGCAGATAGATCATAAACTTACCAATCAGTCCCTTCCATAACAGCAGCGGGAAGAATGGTGCCAGCGTGGTGGCGGTTCCCGCCAGTACCGGTATAAAGACTTCGCCCGCCGCTTCTTTCGCACTCTTGACAATCGGCATTTTCCCATTGGCATAAAGCCGGTGTGTATTCTCAATCACCACAATCGCGTCATCCACAATAATCCCCAATCCGAAGAGTAGGGCAAAGAGCACAATAAAGTTGAGGGTGATATTAATACCGGAAATACTGCTTACCAATGGGATAAAGAGGAAGGCCACAAATACACTCAGCGGCACACTCAGGGCCACAAAGAAGGCATTCGTCACCCCCATAAAAAACATCAGGATCAGCAATACCAGTACGAAACCGATGATGATCGTATTGATCAGTTCGTTGAACGAAGTTTTGGTCTGCTTGCTGGTATCACCGGTAAACTCCACCCGCAGGTTGGGAGGCAACTCACCTGTTTTCTGCATCAGCTCGGTTTCCGCTTTTACTTTATCCGCACAATCAATCAGGTTTTCACCGGAACGTTTTACAATATTCAGGGTCACCACGTTCTTTCCATCCAGGCGCGCATAACTTTCTTTTTCCTTGATGGTATCTTTCAGTTCGGCTACATCCCGAAGGTATACGGTTGCGCCTTGTGAGCTGCTGCGCACTACTACATCATAGAGGTCATTCACACTGGTGAACTGTCCTTTTACTTTCAGGGTACGTTTCATATCCCCGGTCTGGATCAGTCCCCCGGTGATATCATGGTTCTCCCGGCTGATTGCATTCTCCACATCGGTCAGACTCACCCGGGCCGCGGTCAGTTTATAAGGATCCACATTCACCTGGATCTCCCGTTCAGGAGCCCCCACAATTTCAGCACGGTTTACTTCACTGAAGGCCTCAAAGCGATCCTGCATTTTATCGGCATATTTCTTCAGCTGTATCCCGTCAAACTCGCCACTGATATTCACGAACATGATCGGCATATCGCTGAACGCGAATTCCTGCACGTTGGGTTCGGAAGTCAGGTCGTTGGGCAGATCAGATACCGCCCGGTCAATCGCGTCCTTTACTTTTTGTTTGGCGATATCTGTTTTTACATCAGTATCAAACTCCACCACAATCAGACTATAATCGGCCTGTGAAATACTCTGAATCTTATTCACCTTGGCCCCGCTGATGCCTTTCAGTTCTTTCTCGATCGGCTGGGTCACCAGGTTTTCAATGTCTTTGGCTGAGTTACCCGCATAAATCGTGGTGACCGAAATGGTGGGTACCACAATATCCGGAAACTGTTCTTTCGGCAGGGTGACAAACTGGGTCAACCCGATGGCCGATATGATGATCGCCAGGATGTACACCGCCACCTGGTTGTCGATGGCCCAGCTGGTCGGCTTGAACTCCTTGATTTTTTTTACAATTCCTTCTGTCAGTTTCATATATCAGTATTTTGGCTGTAATTATTTGTTGGCACTGGTGGCGATGGATTGTCCATCGTACACCGACTGGTAACCTTCGGTGATCAGCAGTTCGCCGCCGCTCAGTCCGCTTTTGATCTCGATCCGGCCTTCATATACCTCACCTACATTCACTACTTTTTTACGGGCCACCATTTTATCACCGGCTTTTTCCATGACATAAACAAATTTTCCGTTCTCATCACTCTGTACGGTATTCACCGGAATGACAATCGTACCCCTGGCTTCATAATCCAGGATCTTCATCAATGCGGTCTGATTGGGTTTCAATAAAGGATCAGCAGGCAGGCGTGCTTCAGTCAGGAAAGATCTGGTCGTGGCATCGATAGAGGCGCCCACCACACTGATGACGGATGCATAAGGCGCTTTCCCCGTTTCAGGAACAGCAATCAGCACTTTATCTCCCTTCTTCACTTTCGCTACATAATTATCCGGCACTGGCACTTCCGCTTTTAAAGAAGCGGCATTAACAATCACAATCTGCCCACCCTGCTGCGTGGCTCCTGAGAAAAATTCGCCCACCCGTACATTCACTTCTTCCACTACTCCGCTCATTCCTGCCCGTACATTCGTCATATCCAGGGCTTCGGCAGCCTGGCCTACACCGGCTTCTGCAGATTTCAGCTGGGCACTCATAGCATCCACATCGGCTTTCGCATTGATTACATTGATCTCCGCACCGATATTCTGCTTCCAGAGATTCTGGTAACGCTCATAAACAGTTTGAGCCTGGGCCAGCCTTGTTTTCAGCTGACTCACGGCCTGTTGGGCCGAAGCCAGTTGCTGGCGCTGTATGGCATCATCCAGTTTCAGGACTAGTTGTCCCACTCCTACTTTCTGGCCTACGCTTACAAAGATGGAACGAATCAATCCACCCTGTCCTTTCGGTGCCACATAACCAATACCGCTTGCGGAAATTTTTCCCTGCAGATCGATATAGTGGGCAAAATCAGAAGTACGTAAAGTGTCAACCGCAACCAGTGTCTTTACCCGGCTGGCGGCATTGGTGTCAAGCTTAGCGATCTGCTCTTCAATTTTTTTGATCTGATCATCCAATCCGGATTTATCCTTTTTGAGTTTGTCCAGTTCGGTTTTAAGATCCGTGAGTTTACCTTTCTCTTCTTTGGCACTGCCCCCACAGGCAGCTATAGAAACTGTCAGCAGTAGTGCTGTAGCAATTTTCAAAATCGTATTCATATTTTTTAATTTATAAGTCAATGGTTGGTTTTTTATTAAAGTTTGCCGGTGGCTTTGAGAAAATCGATACGGGCAATGACCGCGTCATACAAAGCGGTGATATAACTGGTCTGCGCCGTTTTCAGTTCCACCTGTGCCGCGTTGATCTCGGTTTGTGAACCGGTCCCCACTTCATACTTTTTCTTGGTCTGCTGGTAGACAGTCTCCGCCAGTTCCATGTTTTTTTTCTGGTAATCCATCGTGCTGATCGCAGAACGGTAATTATTCTTTGCCGTTTCCACTTCACTGTCAATGGATAATTTCAGCGCTTCGATCTGATTCTCGGTTTTGCGCAGGTCAATACGTGTCTGCTGGATTTTTGATTTGGTATAAAAGCCGTTAAAAATCGGAATAGACATATTCAGGTTAACCGAAGAAATGGTGAACCAGTCGCCCTTACCCAGGAAGTTCCATTTATTCCGCTGGGCATTCTTCGCATACTGACCGCTCAGGGAAATAGTCGGGATCTGGCTCAGTTTATAACGTTTGATGTTAAACTCATTCAGCTCCTTACCAATCTGGGCATACTGAAATTCCTTCCGGTCTTCATACTTGTAAATACTGGCTTCAAGGATGCCGTCTTTAATCTGTTCTTCGGTAAGCAGATCCGTCAGCACCAGTTCATCCTTCACAGGCATACCCATCAATACTTTAAGACCGTAGTAACCGTTGGAAATACTGTTCATCACTTTCCCTTTCTCCGTCCGCAGGTTGGTCAGGGCCACATTCAGTTTGTCCACATCAAGCTTTTCAGCAAAGCCATTCTCAAAAATGATCTTTGTATCATGCTGGAGTTTTTCCAGCCGCTGAATATTTGCTTCCAGCAGTTCCACCTGGGTTTTACTCACCACCAGCTGGTAATAGATCTTATAAATATTGGTTTTGATCATTTCCTCCGTTACTTCCACATTCTTCCGGGCAAAGCGCATGGTGGCATCACGGGCCTGGAGTCCTACGAATACCTGGCCGTCAAAAAGCAACTGGGAAAGTGCAATGCCTGCACTGGCGCTGTATTTCGTACCAAACTGGGCGGCTATAAAACCAAAATCCGCCGGCATCTGGATCGGATTGCCATTGCCATCTTTCACGCCCTGGTCAATCAGCACCTGGTAAGTGGAAGGCGAAATAAAGTTGGGCA
>JAKQJH010000100.1 GCA_029561255.1 Bacteroidota bacterium
GGTGTATTTACATGCCCAGGGAGAAGATAAAAAAATGCTGGCCTTCCCAGGTTTGGAGTATGACATTGGTTTTTCCTCCCATTTCAGTAAATGATTGCAGCCCGTTTTTCTTTAACTGGCTGATTCTATCTGCGGTCTTAATGCCGAAATAGGTAATGGCCGGATAGTTAAAATGCGTGGCCTGGTGCAGTCCTATAATCATAAGCCCGTCTGAAAGGATGGCATGGGGATAGGGACTTTTCATTTCAGATTTAACCGTGAAACCTAATTTTTTCCAGAACCGGAGGGATGCCGCCAGGTTGCTGACCGGGTAGGCAAATTCACCAAATGCACCGCATAGTTTATTCGGATATTTTTCCGGATCAGTATAATCAGCGGGCTTCATTGTCAATAATGTGGGCCCCGCCGGTTGTACAAATCCTCCGGGATTGTTGGACAGTACGATATTAAATCCTTCCGGCGTCTTAAAAAGATAGCGCTGTATGAAATCTCCGGCTTTAGGTTTCTGGATAAATACAATACTGTCTTTTTCAAGGGTGGCAACAAGGCTTTCCGGATCAGACATATAATAGGTGAGCCCGATATAGGGGGTATTGTCTTTCCGCATAGTCACCAACAGGCTTCCATCGCTAACCTGAACCCATGGAACAGGGTATTCGTTGGCTGCTTTTTTTGTAAATCCTAATTTTTCATAAAAAGACAAAGAAGAATCGAGATTGGAGGTAGTGACGTAAATACTGGCAACGTCACCGAGTTTGCTTTGAGCTGTATTGGTGAAAGGAAGGCACAATAATATAAGCAGGTAAAATAAGATCAGGCGCATAAAACCGGTTTAACAGTTACCTAATATACAAAAATCCATATAATGCCGAAGAACGAATCCCGAAATATCGGGATGAGGCAGGGGTGGGCTGCGGGCAGGTTTCTCGCTTCGCTCGGAATGACGGGAATTGCGGTGAGTATAGTTACGCTTAACCCAGCAGGTTATGTGTATTATGGGTTGTTTGAACTATTGCTTAACTACGGGTCCTGTATTTGTCAATCGGATAGCAAAAGAATCCAGCAGGGTCCAGATGGTATGGTGCTGCTTCCATGATCGGGGTTCATTGAGATCTGTATTAACGATCATATATTTTCCGATCCGGGTTTTGGGGTTGAAAAACATCATGGAGAAGAGACCCGGATCGCCGCCGGTATGTCCGAAGTTACCTGTAGAACTGATACCCATGGTGATGCCCATATTGTATTCATCACTGTATTCGCCTTCATTTCGTTTGGTAAAATTCTCCGCACTCAACTGGCCCTTGAAATATTCTGCATAGCTCTCTTTTGTCAATAGACTACCCTTCCCAAAATAGCCCTTCATGAGTTCGGCCATATATTTACTGAAGTCTCCAGCAGAGGTGATCATACTGCCATCCGGATAGGTAATACAACTATAGAAGGGATAGGCTTCTTTTTTATTGATATAAAGTTTTGTGTGTTTTGATAAATCAATTGCATGAAGTCCCCAGCCGGAAGTTTTCATATTTAATGGGTCCAGAATATATTTCTTAGTAAAAAGATCGTAGCTGGTTCCCGTGGCTTTCTCGATCACCAGGGCAGCCAGGGTGGCTCCCATATTTGAGTAGGCATAGATGGCCCCCGGTTTGTTTTTCGAGAAATTGGTGGGACGATACCATTTTTCATCTTTTACCAATATGTTTTTCAGGAATTCTTCCATCGGAATCTTTGTATCCGGTGCACTGAATCGGCATTCCCCGATATCTATTTTCAGGTTGTGCGCCAGGTTAATAGTATCGTGTAAAACCCAGGCCCGGAACAGGTAATCTTCCGTATCATTGATACCGGCGGTATGGGTGGCAAGGTGCCTGATAGTTATGGGGATGTCCGGATGATAGGGGTTATCTACCCGGAAAGGTAAATATCTGTTGACCGGATCGTCCAGCTTCAGTTTCCCCAGTTCCTGTGCTTTCAAAATGGCAATACCAATAAAGGTTTTGGAAATGGAAGCAATGTTCTGAAGTGTATGGCCAGTGTATTTTTCCTTTGTTGCTACATTGGCATAACCAAATCCATTCTGATAGAGGACCCCTGTATCACTGACTAGCACCACCCCAAAACCATTAAAATCGAGCGTGTCGCTTATCTTATTTAATGTATCCGTCAGTTCCTGCCGGATCGCTTTGTTTTTATCGATTGTTTCTTTTTTAGCAGCGTCACAGGAAATAAACAGGCAAAAAAGGAGTGCAACCGGAAGCAGTTTTAGCATTTTGGCAGATTTAACTGCTAATACGAAGTGGAGTATATAAATGTTACTTGTTGTCATAAAAAAGGAGCGGCAACCGCCACTCCCTATTCTCTATTTACTATTTTCTATTCTCTTACAACTTCTCATACAGCGCTCTCAACTTCTCCCTTGTCATAATCTTCTCCCAGTCCTTACCCAGCGCATTTTCCCAAAGCGGCTTCATGCCCATGCTGACATTGATCATTTTTTCGAAGTCCTCTTCGGAGAGCCCTTTACAGATACCAACGGGGATGTCTATCTTGTTTTTATCGACCATGTATTTGAATTCCTTTACACCGGAGGGATAATATTCCTCGAGGTGATTCATCACGATGCAATTGCCGATACCGTGTTTGGTACCGAGTAAATAACTGAGGCCATAGCTCACCGCATGGGCCACCCCCACCTGGGAATAGGCAATACTCATTCCCCCGTCGTAGGACGCCATCATGAGTTTATCGTCGGATTCTTCGTCCCAGCCGTCTTTATTTACATATACATCGCGGCAGAGTTGCAGGGCTTTTTCACCGTAGCTCTTGCTGAATTCGTTGAGGTAGGTGCCTTCGAGACTTTCAATACAGTGGATATAGCAATCCATCCCGGTATAGAAACGCTGGTTGGCGGGGGCATCTTTGGTGAGCTCCGGATCAAGCACGATCTGATCGAAGGGCGTGAAGTCGGAGTTCATGCCGAGCTTTTTGGTCGGCCCGGTCAGTACGGTTGTTCTGGACACTTCCGCGCCGGTGCCACTAAGTGTAGGAATACCGGCCTTATACACCCCCGGCTTTTTCACGAGGTCCCAGCCCTGGTAGTCGGCCGAGGAGCCGGGATTATTCATCATCAGGGAAACGGCTTTGGCCAGGTCCATGGTAGAACCGCCGCCGATACCGATCACGCCGGATACGGTGCCGAATTCCTCTTTGAGGTCATTGGCCAGTTTATCTACGTAAGTCGTCTTGGGTTCATAAGTCACATCGGCGAAGATCACTTTATCATTGCCCCGGAGGGGGATGCGGGATACGAGGGGTTTGCCTTCGAAGAAATGGTCGACGAGGAAGATCATGGGTTTGCCGTCCTTACGGTTGGGGGCCAGGATTTCATCGAGCTGGTTGAAAGAGCCGCGGCCGTAGATGACGTAGCCGATCATTTTGAAATTGCGGAAAGCCATAGAGAGAATTTAGGCAAAATTAATGCAATGCCGCCTTCGGCTGCATTTTAGCCACGGATTTGTTTGCCTGCGGCAAAAAAGGTTGGCCACGAATGGCCACAAAAAAACACGAAAGAATACAGGGATTTGCCTGCGGCAAATGAAAGGCAGGCC
>JAKQJH010000112.1 GCA_029561255.1 Bacteroidota bacterium
TCCTCCGATTCCGATAAAGTAGACCTCTTTCAGGTTGTCAATCCCCCCAAAGGGGGTATTCATAAGGACAGTATTGGCTTGTACGGTTTTCCCACCTGCACCTGGAAAAGTGCCTGGAGAGAATGTTTTTATTAAAAAATCGATTTTCAAAAGGTTCCGTCTATATAGTTTTCAGATCAGTTTCAAAATTTCATCCGCCACCACTTCATCCGCATCCGTTATGGCCATTGTGGCAATATTTGCTTTCATTTCCTGTTGTCTGGCTTCATCTTTTGCCAGCCCGATGGTTGTTGCAACCAGTACCTGCATCACTTCACTATCCTTTACCATCATCGCAGCCTTTTTATTCACCAGTTGTTGTGCGTTCACTGTCTGATGATCTTCCGCTGCAAACGGATAGGGAACAAACACAACCGGTTTTCTGGCGACACATAATTCAGCAACCGTCATCGCCCCGGAACGTGCTACCACTATATCAGCCGCCGCATAGGCAAATTCCATCTGGGTGATAAATTCATTCACCCATACCCCGCTTTTCCCTTTCGCTATTTCTTTTGCGGTGTTGGCATAAGGCTTTCCGGTTTGCCAGATCAGTTGAAGACCTGCACCAAGGAGTTCTTCCAATCCGGCACCTATTGCTTCATTGACAGATCTGGCCCCGAGACTTCCTCCCACCACGAACAAGGTTTTCTGCTGCGGATCCAGTCCAAAGAAGTTGATTCCTTCTTCGCGGGTAACGCTGGCCCGGGTGATCGCCACCCTTACCGGATTACCGGTGACCCTTATTTTATCCGCCGGAAAAAACTTTTCCATTCCATCTGTACCGGTAAATACACGGGTTGCTTTTTTACCCAGCAGGATATTCGATTTCCCGGCAAATGAATTCGACTCATGGATAAAGGTTTTGATTCCCTTTGTTTGTGCGGTTTTCAAAACCGGGAAACTGGAATAACCTCCCACCCCGATGGCGGCATCCGGCCTGAACTGCTTGAAGATGCGCCGCACCTGCAAAAAGCTTTTAACCAGTTTGAATGGTAAGCCAATATTTTTTATCAAAGAGCTCCGGTTAAATCCGGCAATATCCAATCCTTCAATTTTATAACCCGCCTGCGGTACTTTTTCCATTTCCATCTTTCCTTTCGCTCCCACAAACAGGATCTCAATGGAAGGATCTTTTTTCTTCAGGGCATTGGCGATGGCGATAGCCGGAAAAATGTGACCGCCTGTACCCCCGCCCGCGATGATGATCCGTTTGCTCATGCTTCCTGGTTTGCCGCTTTTGCCAATGCTGCTCCTTCTGTTTGTTCTACATTCCTCGCCACACTTAATATGATCCCGATGGCCAGACAGGTAAAGATGAAACTGGTTCCTCCCATACTAACCAGGGGCAGTGTAACCCCGGTAACCGGAAAGAGATTCACCGTCACCGCCATATTCGCCACAGCTTGTATAGCCAGTGTAAAACTGAGTCCTAATGCTAGAAAAGCACCAAACGCAAAGGGACAACGTTTGAAGATCCGGATACAGCGGTAGAGAAACACCAGGTAGATAAACATGATGAATGCCCCGCCGGCTATTCCATACTCTTCGATGATAATGGCATATATAAAATCATTATAGGCCTGCGGCAGAAAATCACGGGTGGTGCTGTTGCCGGGTCCTACACCGAACACTCCCCCTTTGGCAATCGCGATCTTGGCCTGGCTGGTCTGGTACGCACCGCCTTCGATATCATCTTTCGAACCGTATATAAAACTCTCTACGCGACTGATCCAGGTATCCACCCTTACCGTGAGTCCGCTGCCGGTTGTTTTTTTCACCACTTCGCCATCCGATTGGTGACGGATCACGGCGGCAGAGATCAGGATGATCAGTGGGATCATGGCGATACCAATGGTCATCAGGATATGTTTGGTACTCACCCGGCCAATGAATAATAATAACAGGCAGCTGGCACCGAGTAATAAAGCGGTGGACAGGTTGGCGGGTGCAATCAGCATACAGGTGAGGGCTACGGGCCAGATCACCGGGAGGAATCCTTTTTTAAAATCCTTGATCAGATCCTGTTTCTTGCTGAGCAGGCGGGCCAGGTACATAAAGAGTGCCAGCTTGGCCAGGTCAGAAGTCTGCATGGTCATATTGATAATCGGGAGCCGGATCCAGCGGCTGCCTTCATTCATTTTTACACCAAAAAATAAGGTATAGATCAATAAGGGTATCGACAGCAGGAATACGAACCGGGCGGCTTTCGAATAAAAAGTATAGTTGACCAGGTGCGCAAAATAAATCACCATGATACCGGCGAGTATAAAAGCCACCTGTTTGAACAGGTATATTTCTGTATTGCCCTTATAATTCTTGTAGGCCAGTGAACCGGTAGCACTGTATACCGCCAGCAGGGAAACCAGGGTGAGTAATACCACCAGGGCCCAGATCACCTTATCGCCTTTTGTTTTGCTGAACAGGTGCTGCGTGTTGAAGGTATTCTTCAGATCATTGAACCGTATGTCCCGGGTTGCTTCCATGAATGATTATAATTCCTTTACGGCTTGTTTAAATTGATTACCCCTGTCTTCATAATTCTTAAAGAGGTCAAAACTGGCACAGGCCGGGCTCAGTAAGACCACATCGCCTTTCCCGGCAAAATGGAAAGCCGCGTGAACGGCATCCAGTGCATTGTTGGTATTCACGATCGTACCTACGATATTGTCAAATGCCTCATGAATCTTGGAATTATCCGTTCCCAGGCAAATGATCGCTTTTACTTTTTCCTTCATCAGCTCGGCAATCAGCGAGTAGTCATTCCCTTTATCCACGCCACCCAGGATCAGGATGGTGGGTTTGGTCATGCTTTCCAGGGCATACCAGGTGGAGTTCACATTGGTGGCCTTGCTGTCATTGATAAATTCCACCCCGCGTACGGTAGCCACGTGCTCCATCCGGTGCTCCAGGCTCTGAAAATTCTGTACCGCGTCACGGATCTTATCCTTCCGGATATCCATGGTCGTTGCTGCCACACATGCTGCCATCGTATTATACTGGTTATGTTTTCCTTTTAAGGCAAAATCAAACACGCTCATGGTGGTAAAATCCTGTCCGGTTCTTACATACATGTCGCCGTCCTTGATAAATGCGCCGTTTGGTAATTCTCTTTTCATACTGATTGGCAGTTGATTTGATTTGATATTGTATTCAGTTAAATATTTCAGTGTTACTTCATCATCCGCGCAGTAAATGAATGTATCATTTGCCTGCTGGTTCATCGTGATCCGGAACTTACTCCGGATATAGTTTTCGAATTTGTACTCGTAACGGTCCAGGTGATCTTCGGTGATATTGGTCAGGATCGCGATATCCGGGCGGAATGTTTCAATATCATCGAGCTGGAAACTGCTCACTTCCACCACATACAGCGGGCGGGGATCCAGGGCCACCTGTTTGGCAAATGAATCACCGATATTTCCGACCAGCGCCGCATCCAGTCCTGCTTCTTTGCAGATGTGGAAGGTGAGCGCAGTGGTGGTGGTCTTCCCGTTGCTCCCGGTGATGGCAATGATTTTACTGTTGCCCTTATACCGGTATGCCAGTTCCACTTCGCTGATCACCGGGATTCCCTTGGCCCGGATCATATTCACGATCGCGGCTTTTTCCGGGATACCGGGACTCTTCATCACTTCATCCGCATTCAGGATTTCCGATTCGGTATGTTGCCCTTCTTCGAAAGCAATCCCGGCTTCGGTTAATTCGTTACGATACTCTTTCTTCAAAGAACTTCCATCGGACAGGAAAACGTCATATCCTTTTTGCTTTGCAAGGAGGGCAGCTCCTACGCCGCTTTCTCCCCCACCCAGTATGACCATTCTTTTTCCCATAACAATAATTCAGTGTACGGAACACGGCTCTTCACAAGTATTGGATATTCTACAACTGCACCACAATTCGCTCAGATCGGAATGATCGTCTTCTTCA
>JAKQJH010000113.1 GCA_029561255.1 Bacteroidota bacterium
GTTTATATGTTCTCCTTTGCGGAGTTCCATAACCTGCTGAAGATACCCGTCCTGATTGAACATTTCCACGAACATCACCAGCAAAACAGTAATACCAGTTTCTGGTCCTTTATTAAACTGCATTACTTCGATGCATACGTCATTGACAGTGATTACCAGGAAGACCGTCAATTGCCTTTCCGTGATACAGATTGTGGGTTGGTGGTAAGTACGTCCATATGCGAATACGCACCGGTGGTCATGGATATCCAGCCACCCGCAGAACCCGTCCGTGAGTTTCATCATTTTAATGACGGTCATGCCCCCCAATTCACTTCCTTCGATATTTTCCAACCTCCCCGTGTCCTGGCATAATTTCACTTTTTTGTATTTCATTTTTTTACACTGATTTTCAGTTCAAGTAATTATTTATGCTGAATCATATTATCCGCTTTTCCATCCGGAATAAGCTGATCATTGGGTTATTAATGCTGGGATTAATTGGCTGGGGAGCCATATCCTTTTCAAAGTTGCCTATTGATGCTGTTCCGGATATAACCAATAATCAGGTCCAGGTAATCACCGTATCTCCCTCCCTGGCCGCTCCTGAAGTAGAGCGACTGATTACTTTTCCTATCGAACAGGCCATGGCCAGTGTGCCGGGTATTGAAGAGATCCGCTCTTTTTCCCGTTTTGGTCTGTCCCTGGTGACCATTGTATTTGATGATAACACCAATGTATACTGGGCCCGACAGCAGATTTCCGAACGACTGCAACAGGTACGGGCAGAAATTCCGGCCGATGCCGGCAATCCATTTATGGGACCCGTTACCACTGGTCTTGGGGAAATTTTCCAATATGCGGTAAAACCCAAAAAAGGATTTGAATCAAGATTTACCCCTGCAGAACTCCGTACGATCCAGGACTGGATAGTACGAAGACAATTATTAGGTACACCCGGCGTGGCCGATGTAAGCAGTTTTGGGGGTAATCTCAAACAATATGAAGTGTCAATCAACACTGACCGGCTGAAGAGTATGAATGTAACGGTGGATGATGTTTTCAATGCGCTCCAGCTGAATAACCAGAATACCGGCGGGGCCTATATAGAAAAAGGCCCGACCGTTCTTTATATCCGAAGTGAAGGGCTGGCAAAAACTATTGAAGATATCGGGAAAATTTTTGTCCGGCATACCAGTTCAGGTATCCCTGTTTATATCAAGGATGTGGCCGATGTTAAAACCGGTTCGGCCGTCCGTTACGGTGCCATGTGTTATAATGATGAAGGAGAAGTGGCCGGAGCTGTGGTCATGATGCTCAAAGGCAGTAATTCCTCCGTGGTGATCAAAGATGTAAAGGAAAAAATCACGCAGATCGAAAAAACGCTTCCGGAAGGTGTGGAGATCGTTCCTTTCCTGGACCGTACAAAAATGGTGAATAATGCCATTGGTACCGTAGAGAAAAACCTGATCGAAGGGGCATTGATAGTGATCTTTATCCTCGTACTCTTCCTGGGCAATCTGCGGGCAGGACTGATCGTGGCCTCTGTTATTCCCTTATCTATGATGTTTGCGGTGATCATGATGAATGCTTTCGGTGTATCCGGCAACCTGATGAGTCTGGGTGCCCTGGACTTCGGTTTGATTGTAGACGGGGCCGTGATCATTGTGGAAGCAGTAATGCACCGGCTATATCATAGCCGGCATTTTGAAACGAGCAACAGTATCACTCAGCAAACCATGAATGATGAAGTGGAAAGCTCGGCGGGTAAAATGATGAACTCCGCCGTATTCGGACAAATTATCATCCTGATCGTTTATCTGCCGATCCTGGCCCTTGTAGGTATTGAAGGAAAGATGTTTAAACCAATGGCCCAGACGGTTTCCTTTGCCCTGATCGGTGCTTTTATTCTTTCCCTGACCTATGTGCCGATGATCACTTCTCTTTTTCTCAGTAAGAAAATGCATCACCGGGAGAATTTTTCGGATAAGATGATGAAATGGATACAACGAATGTATGAACCGGCATTACACAAAGCCCTGGCATTTCCAAAGCTGATCACGATTTCTGTTTTCCTGTTTTTTGTATTTGCCGTTTTCATCCTGGCTCGGATGGGAGGGGAGTTTATCCCTAAACTGGAAGAGGGTGACTTTGCGGTTGATACGCGGTTATTGACCGGCAGTTCGCTGTCACAAACCATTGAATCGACTCAGCAGTCGGCCGGAATTTTACTGAAACGATTTCCTGAAGTAGAGAAAGTCGTCACCAAGATCGGTTCCGGTGAAATACCCACTGACCCGATGCCCATCGAAGCGTCGGATATGATGGTGATCCTGAAAGATAAAAATGAATGGACGTCGGCTAAAACCTTTGATGAACTGGCCGATAAAATGAGCAAGGCGCTGGAAGATGTCCCCGGCATTACCGCCGGATTCCAATACCCGGTACAAATGCGGTTTAATGAACTGATGACTGGTGCCCGGCAGGATGTGGTCTGTAAGATTTTCGGGGAAGACCTCGATACACTGGCCGCATACTCAAAAAAACTCGGGGATGTGGTGAGTACAGTGGATGGGGCTGCAGACCTCTATGTGGAGACCGTAACTGGATTGCCGCAGATTGTAATCAGTTTTAACCGGGATCAGATGTCGCATTACCAGCTGAATGTAGCCGATGTAAACCGGGTGATCCGTACCGCTTTTGCCGGAGAAAGCGCTGGCACAATCTATGAGAATGAACGACGGTTTGACCTGGTTGTACGGCTCAATCAGCAATCCCGCCAGGATCTGACGGATGTACAGAATCTGCTTATTGCCACTCCAATCGGTACACAGATTCCTTTGTACCAGGTGGCCAACGTTGAAATAAAAGAAGGCCCCAACCAGATTCAGCGGGAAGATGCTAAGCGAAGGATTGTGGTTGGATTTAATGTAAGAGGACGGGATGTACAGAGTGTGGTGGATGAACTCAGCAAGAAAGTAAATGAGCAGGTGAAACTGCCTTCCGGTTATTATGTGACTTATGGCGGCCAGTTTGAAAACCTGGTGGAAGCGAAAAAAAGATTGAGTATCGCTTTACCCATTGCGCTTTTACTCATATTTATCATGCTCTATTTTGCTTTTGGTAAACTCAAATACGGGCTGCTTATTTTCTCCGCGATTCCTTTGTCTGCCATCGGTGGTATCCTGGCCTTATGGCTCCGTGGGATGCCGTTCAGTATTTCTGCGGGTGTTGGATTTATCGCGTTGTTCGGGGTGGCCGTGTTAAATGGAATCGTATTGATCACTGAGTTTAACCGGTTGAAAGAACAAGGCATGCATGACCTTAAATTTATTATTATGGAAGGAACTAAAGTCCGGTTACGTCCGGTATTGATGACCGCCTCGGTGGCTTCACTTGGTTTTTTACCAATGGCGTTAAGTGCCGGAGCGGGTGCTGAAGTACAGCGGCCCTTAGCTACCGTGGTTATCGGAGGCCTGGTTACTGCAACTTTCCTGACCCTGGTTTTATTACCCATCCTGTACATGTGGCTCGAAAGAGAGAAGCCCAGAAAAAGAAAAGCGCGGCCAGTAGCTGTGCTCTTCTTGCTGTTGTCATTGGGTACCGTAGCACAGGCGCAGCAACCTGAAAGTAAACGGATAATGCTGGACGAGTTGCTGAAACTGGCAGACAAACAGAATATTACGGTACAGGCCCTTCAAAAGGAATCGGCTTACTGGAAGCAACTTCAATCAGCTGTGGCCGACCAGGGAAGAACCCTGCTGAGTGCCGAATACGGGAAGATCAATAGTATTAATAATGACACCCGGTTCACCCTGAGTCAGTCATTTACACTTCCAGTGGTATACAAACGGCAACGGGCCTTTTACAGTGCGGGTGAACAATCCCAGCAGGCCATGGTACAATGGAAAGAACAGGAACTGCACCGGGAAATTAAATTGCTGTACTGGTCAATGACGGATCTGTTAGGCCGTCAGCAATTGCTGCTACAACTGGATTCTGTTTACAGCCGGGTACTGCAGGCGGCAACGCTTCGGTTAAAAGCCGGGGAAACCAACCAGCTTGAAAAAACCAGTACTGAGGCCCAGGTGGCCCAGTTGAAAATGCAGCTGGCACAGATACAATCCGGCTTACTGACTGATCAGCAGCAACTGCAATGGCTACTGAACAGTAACGAGTTCTACCTGCCGGATCCGGTTAGTGTCAACAATAAGGAAATGGAATGGACGGACACCAGCAGTATATCTACCCATCCCTTGGTAAAATACCGGGAGGGCCAGGTGAAAATGGCTACGGCACAGACCGATATGGAAAAGAACAAACTGGTGCCAGATCTGTCTGCAGGATATAACAATATGTCCATTGTCGGATATCAGTCCCCTGATGGGGTTACCCAAAAATACTATGGCCCGGGTCAGCGTTTTGGTACGGTGAATATAACCATGGGCGTACCGCTGTTTACCAAAGCAGCCCGCAATAAAGTAAAAGCGGCTAAACTGAGTGAAGAAGCCGCACAACTGAATGTGAAAGCCGCGGATCAGCAATTAAAGATGCAGTTACTGCAATACCAGGAAGCGTTTAAAAAGCAACAGCAACTGGTACAATACTACAATAATGAAGGACTGGCACAGTCAGCACTGATCATTCGTCATGCCGGATTGAACTTTGAGAAAGGGCAGATCAGCTATCTCGAATGGACAATGCTGATGAATAACGCAACGGGTATCCAACTGGCCAGGCTGGATGCACTGGCTCAATTAAACAGGATCCGTACAGAAATTGAATACTTAACCGGTAAATAAAATTAAAATGAACCGAATTAACATTTATATATTGGCCATGCTGTTTACAGCAGCCTGTTCCTCCAAGAAACAGGCGGCCACGGAAGATAAAGAAGCGGTATTGGCTGACCAGGTACAATTGACCGATGTACAACTTAAAAATGCGGGTATCGAAACCGGCAAAGCGATCCGCCAGCCGTTGAATACAGTACTCAAAGTAAATGGACATGTGGATGTTCCGCCGCAGAATATTGTTTCCATCAGCTTTCCCATGGGAGGTTATCTGCGCTCCACTAAATTGTTGCCGGGTATGCATATCAGCCGGGGTGAAGTGATTGCGGTTATTGAAGATCAGTCCCTGGTACAATTGCAGCAGGATTACCTGGTGACCAAAGCGCGATTGCAGTTTCTGCAGCAGGAATATGAACGGCAGAAGATGCTGAATGAAAACAATGTGAATGCTGCGAAAACATTCCAGCAGGCTGAATCGGAATATCTCTCCCAGAAAGTTTTGCTTAAAGGGTACAGTGAAAAGCTGTTCCTGATCGGTATCAACCCGGCCGGGCTTTCTGAAAACAGCATTTCCAGGAGTGTTTCGGTGCATTCCCCGATCAATGGGTTTGTGTCAAAAGTGAATGTGAATATTGGAAAATATGTTACGGCCACGGATGTATTATTTGAACTGATCAATCCGGATGACATGCATGCTGCACTAACCGTATTTGAAAAAGACCTGAATAAAGTGAGTCCCGGGCAAAAAGTAAAAGTCTCTTTCGTGGATGATCCCGCTACCACCTACGATTGTGAAGTGATCCTGGTAACCCGGAATGTGGATGAGAACCGGGGTGCCCTGGTGCATTGTCATTTTGAAACCCAACCGAAGAACCTGCTGCCGGGGATGTTTTTGAATGCTACCATTAATATCAACAATGCAGATGTATTGACCGTGCCGGAAGAAGCGGTGGTGCGGTTTGATAATAAGCAATATGTTTTTGTACAATCCGGAAAAAACGAATTCAGCATGGTGGAAGTAGAGCCCGGTGTAAAAGAAAACGGACGGTTGGAAATCAAGTCAAAAATGGAAGGATTTGAACAACAGCTATTGGTGACCCGGAACGCTTATGCGGTTTTATCAAAAATGAAAAACACGGCAGAAGAATAATTTTTTGCCTGTTTATGATAGCCGGGATGACTCGCGGAGTGGAGAAAGTTGATATTCATTTACTTCCTTCCTTCCCGTCTTCCCGGCTATTTTTTTTGAGAAATGTGGATAAAAAACAAATTTTTTTTTGCTCGGTAGTCCGTTAGATTTGCTCCCCCAACATGATAACCTATGGAGCTGAAATACAGTCAACAGATCGCCGGTACCCTGAGCCTCACCCTGAAGCAGGTCAGCAGTATTTATGACCTGCATACCGAAGGATCCACGATCCCTTTTATAGCCCGTTACCGGAAAGAAGCCACCGGTAATCTCGATGAAGTGGTGATTGCTAATGTGATCGACCAGATAAAGTATTTCAATGAATTGGAGAAACGGAAAGAGACGGTGTTGAAAACAATCGAAGAAGCGGGCAAACTGACCCCCGAGTTGAAGCGGCGGATCGAAGATTGTATCAATGCCACTGAACTGGAAGATATTTACCTGCCTTATAAACCCAAACGGAAAACCAAGGCCTCGGTGGCCATTGAAAAGGGACTGGAACCGTTGGCCACGCTATTGTTTCAGCAGGGGCCGCATAATCCCGAGGAAGAAGCCGCGAAGTATATCAACGAACAGGTAAAAGATACTACAGAAGCCCTCCAGGGTGCCCGGGATATCATGGCTGAATGGATTGCAGAGAATGAACAGGCCCGTAACCTGGTGCGTAAACTCTTTACGGAAGAAGCTACTGTTTCGTCTCGCGTGCTGACTACAAAAAAGGAAGAGGCTGATGCCCAGAAATACCGGGATTATTTTGAATTTAAAGAACCGTTGGCACAAAGTCCATCGCACCGTATACTGGCAATCCGCCGGGGAGAGAAAGAAGGATTTCTGATCATGACGATTAATATTGAAAAGGAAAATGCCCACGCGGAATTGAAAAGGGTTTTCCTGAAAGCCTCCGGTGCGGCCGCCAAACAGGTGGAACTCGCTATTGAGGATTCTTATAACCGGTTGTTGCAATCCTCCATTGAAACTGAATTCCGCATGGCCAGCAAAACCAGGGCCGATGAAGAAGCCATCCGCGTATTTGCGGAGAATCTGCGGCAGTTATTACTGGCGTCACCGCTGGGACAAAAACGCATCATGGCCATTGACCCCGGCTTCCGTACGGGGTGTAAAGTTGTTTGCCTGGATGAGCATGGTACTTTCCTGAAATATATCACCATCTTCCCGCATGCGCCGCAGAATGACTGGAATGGGGCAGTACAGACGATAAAAGAACTGGTGGCCCGTTATGATATCGAAGCCATCGGGTATGGTAACGGTACGGCCAGTAAAGAAACAGAACAGCTGGCGCGAGGCATTGATTTTGGTAAACCGGTTTCCGTCTTCATGGTGAACGAAAGCGGGGCTTCCATTTATTCAGCGAGTGAAGTGGCCCGTGAAGAATTTCCGGATGAGGATGTGACTGTTCGCGGGGCCATCAGTATTGGCCGACGTTTACTGGATCCGCTCAGTGAGCTGGTAAAAATTGATGCCAAGAGTATCGGGGTAGGACAGTATCAGCATGACGTAAACCAGAACCGCTTAAAAGAGGCACTGGACCAGGTAGTGGAGAGTTGTGTAAACTTTGTGGGAGTGGATGTGAATACCGCCAGTAAGCACCTGTTGACCTATGTATCGGGACTCAGTGCCACCGTGGCGAAGAATGTGGTGGAATACCGTACCAAGAACGGCGGTTTTAAGAGCAGGGAGGAACTGAAAAAAGTTTCGATGTTAGGCCCCAAGGCTTTTGAGCAATGTGCGGGCTTCTTGCGCATTCCCAATGGGGCTAACCCGCTTGATAATTCCGCCGTACACCCGGAGAGTTATCATGTAGTAGAAGCTATGGCGGCAAAAGCCAGCAGCTCCGTACCTGAACTGATTACCAATCCGGAAGTGCGCAAGCAGATCAAAGCCCGTGAATTTGTATCAGAGAAAATCGGCCAGTTTACTATTGAAGATATTCTCAAGGAACTGGAAAAGCCAGGCCGTGATCCGCGCTCGCCCATTGAAGAGTTTCGTTTTGCTGAAGGCGTAAGTACCATGGAAGACCTGAAACCGGGCATGAAAGTACCAGGTATCGTTACCAATATCACCAATTTCGGGGCCTTTGTGGATGTGGGGGTAAAACAGGATGGTCTGGTGCATATCTCTCATTTATCTAATCGTTATATCAGCGATCCCAATGAAGCGGTGAAGTTGGGACAAAAGGTAATGGCGACTGTGCTGGAAGTGGATACCGCGAGGAAGCGGATTGCTTTGTCATTGAAGGATGGACAGGGAAGTCAGGAAGTCCGCAAATCGGAAAGACCAGGAGACAGAAGGACCGGAAGTCCGAAAGATGGAAAGTCCGGAGGAGCAAAGCCGCAACCGCTGAATCCTTTTCAGGCTAAGTTGATGGAATTGAAGAAAAACTTCAAAGATTAGTCGGCAGTCGGCAGTCGGGAGTCGGCAGTCCGTTCTTAGAACTATTACTTCAAGGCACGTCAGTCGTACTTCGTATTTCGTACCTCATACTTTATTCTTCTTTAAAGTTTTTTCAATATAGAAACCCCTTCTTCCCATGGGCCGAATCCGGCATCAGCATTGATATGCCCGGCATCACCGATGTTAATGTATTCACTGCCCCAGCAATCGGCAAAATAACGGGCTCTTTCGGCGGATACCCACACATCATTATTGCTGGCCACTACAATTGTTTTGAAGGGGATCTTTTCCAGCGGAATCGGCGTGAAGCCTGTGGCAGGAAACGTATAGACCGGTGCTTCAATATCACTGGGGGCAACCAGCATCGCTCCTTTAATAATTTTGCCGGAATGCTTTGCCCAATGGGCTATCGTTGAACAGCCCAGGCTATGACCAATAAGAACAACTGTAGAAGGATCAAGTGCAGCTACCGCATGGTCGATTGCTGTCAGCCAATCGGATAAAGCGGGTGCATCCCATTCCTTTTGTTCAATTCTTTTGCAATCCGGAACATTTTTTTCAAACCAGGTTTGCCAGTGGGCCGGACCTGAATTCCCGAGTCCCGGTATGATCAGGTAGTGGGTCATCGGTAATCTTCTCTTACCGGGTTGAATACATCGATCACTTTACAATCAGTTACAGCCACTGCTCCATGCCATACGTTGGAAGGGATTACATAGTACATGCCGGCGGTGAGTGGACAAAGCTTTCCATCAATGGTCATGTCCAGTTGTCCTTCGAGAATATAAGTGATCTGTTCATGCGGATGCTGGTGCTGAGGGAGATCACTTCCTTTTTTTATTTCCACTAATCCAAGTGTCATATTGGTGCCATGCGCATAATAGCCGGTTAGTCCGGGCGCAAGGTTTTTCGGAGTATTGTTTTTTAGTTGTTTCATCAAGTAATCATTTTACAAATTCAGGACTGTTAGGTCCCCCTTCAGGGGGATTTAAGGGGCAAACAGGCAGAAAGACCCTCCCACCCATTCTTTGTCTTTGTTATACCGTACACCGACCATTTTCCCTTTGCTCAGTCTCGCCAGGTTATTGGTGGGCATAGGTCTTGTACTGCCGTCTTTCCAGAAATAGAAGATCCGGATCTCTGCTTTGGCAGGGATATCGGGGGTGACAATCACATCCGCGTATTTTACTTTTTTCTGGAGGATCCAGTTCTCCGGATCCTTGACGGCTTCAATATCGGCAGCGGTTACATCAATGATCACGCCCTGACCGGCGAAGGAGAATAACGGTTTCAGTACATAGTTCTCCAGGTCGGCCGGTAATTGTTTGATCTCATTGAGGAAGAAAGTGGGCGGCACATACGGATGACGGATCAGGGGTAAAGTATACTTGCTGATCCGGTAAAACCAGTTGGGATGCGGACACCATTCCACATCCAGCTCTTCAAGCAGGAGCTTTCCTTTTTCCTGTACTTCCGGACTTTGTTGTTGCAGGTCGTCAAAAATGATGCGGTTATAAATTCGTTTAATTTCCGTTTTCTTCCCATTATTGAAGTAGTATAGTTTCTTCCCTTCTTTAATCAGTTCGGTCAGACAGACCATTTTGATGCCGGTATATTCTTCGGTACAGTAGAAATCGATCCTTGTTTTTTGTTTGCGGGGAAAGATCTCCAGCAGGATCACATTTTCCGGGTTATGATTACCCACGATGATCTCTTTCAGTAATTGCAGATAGGTTTCGCGGGTATGTCCGCCCAGGTAACTACTGTATCCTTCCGGTATCGGGAAATGACGACTGTATACATCATCCAGTAATACTTCATATCCAAACAGGGTGGGGAAGCCCTGCATCTCGATTAGTTGCGGTTCGTATTCACCTTGTTCATTGACACAAATGCCAAAATCAAAAGCGATAAAATGAGAATGATCATTTTCTCCCGGCACTTTTACTTTTTCCGGAATGGCATTACGGGTCAGCTCATTAAATTTCGGATCGGAGATGATGTCAACGATATTCTCACAGGCATCCAGCACTTTGCGGGTGAAGTCAGCCGGAATGAAGACCGGTGTTTCAGCAACTCGGAAATCGATCTGTCCCGGCCATGCACTATGCAGATCTTCGAGGAAGGCCTGGTATTTTTCTTGCGTAAAAGCTTTGTTATATGCTTCCCGGATGGATGGCACCATAGTCGTTTATTTACATATGGAAGTTAATGATTGCGGACGGGGCAGCAAAATTAAACAGGGGCTTTCTATGCAGGTACTTCCAGCAATTGACCCACTGCGTGATTCAGGAAATTGGGCAGTATGTGGGAGTATGTCCACACGATTTTATCCGGATCGTCCAGGTGTTCCAGCATGTTCTGCCATTTTTCCTCCCCATGGTTTTCAATGACTGTGGTTTTTTTGTCTTCCCGTTGCAGGTACATACTCATACCTGATGCATCGGCTTCCGGATGAAACTGGGTGCCGATCATATAATCATTAAAGCGGATACCCATGATGGCTCTTTCATACGGTACATGCGGGCGGCTTTTCTCAATACAAAGAATTGAGGCCCCCATTTCATTGAGCAGGCTATGATGCGGCTGAATGACCTGGTAATCGCGGCTATCTACTGCATAAAACGGATCTTTTAATCCATCAAACACACGTTCCTCCTTACCGGAGTGTAACATATGAATCGGAAATACGCCAAAAGAAGTGGACTTACGTTTACAGACCACGCCGGCATTAAAGAAGCGGCTTGCGAGCTGGAAAGAATGACAGATAAAAAAGATATGTTTCTTTACGGAGTTGTCGGGATTTTCGTTCCACCGGTGCATTTTATCGAGCCAGCGGCACCAGGCAATATCCCAGTCATCATAGCGGCTGGTCAGCGGGTCACCAGGACCTCCACTCGAAATATACAGATCATATGAAGTATCGGGAAGTTCATTTTTCAGGCGGACATCATATTCCTTTGCATAAAGGAGCAGATCATTCTTCTCAGCCCATTCGATGAGGATGTTACGGATACAACGCATGCCCTGGTTGGCGGCGCCTTCATAGAGGTCGAGGACGGCTACTTTCACCACCCGTTTTTCGGTCCAGCTCATGG
>JAKQJH010000117.1 GCA_029561255.1 Bacteroidota bacterium
TATTTACCGGTCAGCAAAACAGAATGATTCGCTGGCCGTTTATGTTTTTATATAATAACGAACGATTGCTATAACCTAAAAAAGAAACCATGTCACACAAGTACAGTTTTTTTGGCGCGGTGGAAAGAAGTTTCGACAAAGCAGCCAAATTCACCAAATGGGACAAAGGCCTGCTGGATCAGATCCGCCAGTGCAATGCTGTTTACCAAATGCGCTTCCCGATCAAAAGAGATGACGGAACCATTGAAGTCATTGAAGCCTACCGCGTTCAACACTCCCATCACAAAACCCCTTGTAAAGGAGGTATCCGTTTTGCCGCAGAAGTAAACCAGGATGAAGTAATGGCCCTGGCCGCCCTCATGACCTATAAATGCACGATTGTGGATGTGCCCTTTGGCGGAGCAAAGGGCGGTATCCGGATCGATCCGAAAAAATATTCAGTTTTTGAACTGGAAAAAATCACCCGCCGTTACACGTCTGAACTGATCCGCAAAAAATTCATCGGGCCCGGTACGGATGTACCTGCTCCTGATTACGGAACCGGTGAGCGCGAAATGTCCTGGATCCTGGATACCTATACTGCCATGCATCCCGGAGAGATCGATGCGGCTGGTTGTGTGACGGGTAAACCGATTTCACAAGGTGGGGTTCGGGGACGTCGTGAAGCTACAGGGTTGGGCGTTTTCTTTGGTATCCGGGAAGTTTGTAATATGCCGGAGATCATGAAAAAGCTGGATTTGTCTACCGGAGTGGAAGGGAAAAGAGTGATTGTACAGGGACTGGGTAATGTGGGTTACCACTCTGCGAAATTCTTCCAGGATGCCGGTGCAAAAATCATAGGCCTCGCTGAATATGAAGGCGCGATCTGGAGTAATGATGGACTGGATGTGGATGCAGTATTCCAGCACCGGAAAAAAACAGGATCGATCCTGAATTTCCCGGGAGCCAACAACTTTGAAAAATCGGGTGATGCGCTCGAGATGGAATGCGATATCCTGATTCCAGCCGCACTTGAAAATGTAATTGATGGCAAAAACGCTCCCAATGTAAAAGCTAAACTGATCGGAGAAGCCGCCAATGGCCCCCTGACACCTGAGGCTGATGAAATATTTTCCAAGAAAGGAATTATCGTAGTTCCTGATATGTACCTGAATGCTGGTGGGGTTACTGTTTCCTATTTCGAGTGGCTGAAAAACCTGAGCCATGTACGCTATGGCCGCCTGGAAAAACGCTTCACGGAAAATATGAACACACATATTCTTGGACAGATTGAAGAACTGAGTGGCAAGAAAGTAAAAGGTCCGTCCCGCGATATGATTTTACATGGTCCGGATGAAGTGGACCTGGTGTATAGCGGACTGGAAGAAACGATGATTAATGCAACCCGCGAAATCATGGATACCTGGCAGGAAAATCCGGATATCCCTGACATGCGTACAGCCGCTTATGTGGTTGCCATCAATAAAGTGGCCACCGCCTATGCCGAACTGGGTATCTTCCCTTAAACCCAAAAACCAATTGCTTATACCATCCCGTTTGCCTGGCAGACGGGATTTTTTTTGGAAGAAATTAAACTAACTCCTTATCAACCGGGCCACCAGCTAGAAACGAATGGGTCGTTCCAATGCAGTTTACTCCAAAAAAAATACCAGTCACTCCAAATGCTCCGTCCTCATTTTTAAAAAAACTACCTTCACCGCATCAAAAAACAAACCATGAAACTATTCCTTACTTCTTTACTTGGACTTATCCTGTTTTCTGTACAGGCACAAACTGTTGATGAAATCGTACAGAAGCATGCCGCTACGATGGGCGGTCTCGATGCCATGAACAAAGTCAGTTCCTATAAAACCAGCGGCACCTTGACGGCCCAGGGCAATGAACTCCCGGTGACCACCCAGGTCATCAATGGAAAATCCGCCCGCTTTGAAGTGGAGGTGATGGGACAATCCATCATTACGGTCTATGACAATGGAAAAGGCTGGACCATTAACCCGTTTACCGGAGCCACAGAAGCTACAGAAATTTCCGGTACCCAGCTGTCGGACTATAAAAGCCAGGCATTTCTGGCGAGCAACCTGGCGGACTATAAAAACCGGGGGCACCAACTGGAATCCGCGGGACAAGAGGATGTGGATGGGGTAAAGTGTTTTAAACTGAAACTCACCCATAAGGACGACGGGAAAATCACATTCTACTTTATTAATGCTGCCGATTTTGTACTGATCAAAGCAGCCTCTAAAAGGGAAATGCAGGGGGAGGAAGTGGACGTGGAAACTTATTATTCAGACCTGAAAGAATTCAACGGCGTTAAGTACTTTATGAGCCGCATTCAGAAAATGAACGGAGAAGTATTTTCTGAAATGCATATGGACAAATTCGAACTGAATGTGCCGGTTGATGAAGCCATTTTTAAAAAGCAATAATATTATCTGATAGAAAAGGGCTGTTTCATAAATGAAACAGCCCTTTTCTATGCCCCCGGGTGAAGCGTGTTATTCTCCAAATTCAGGCAAACTATCCAACGGATGGAGCACCGGCCCCTGTTTGTGCCAGCCAAATCCATTAGAACCATTCGTAATCACCAGGTAAGGTACTGGTATACTGATATTATACCGGAGCACTTGTTCCAGAACCGATTGATCAAGCGTGATTTCAGGCGCTTTACATTCCACCATCATCCAGGGCTGGTGTTCTGAGTTGTATATAAGGATATCAAAGCGCCGGTTCATCTCACCAAAACGGAATTCCTTTTCCACAGCAATCAGGGATAAGGGATACTTCAACTCCTGCACGAGATATTGAAGGAAGTTTTGACGCACCCATTCTTCCGGTGTGAGTACCAGCCATTTTTTACGGAATGAATCAAAAATGTAATCCTTCCCGGCCTCGGTTTTTATTCGAAACGAGGGTTCAGGAAACCGAAAACGTATCATTGTTCAAATGTAATGGGTTTTTCACAGTTAGCCGGCCACAGGTACACTTCCGGGAAAACGACAGAGTCCGTTTATTTGTTTAAATTCGCTATATGAAGACAAAAGAGGAAATCGTACACAACTGGCTGCCCCGTTATACCGGGGAGCAATTAGAAAATTTTGGCGAGTACATTCTCCTGACCAACTTCAGCAACTATGTAACCATGTTTGCAGAATGGAACAATGTACCGGTGATTGGTGAGGAAAAACCTATGCAATGTGCCACCGCTGGAAATATCACCATCATAAATTTTGGCATGGGTAGTCCGACTGCCGCCACGATCATGGATCTGCTGACAGCGGTCGACCCCAAGGCCGTTTTATTTCTTGGCAAATGCGGGGGGCTGAAAAAAAGAAATAAACTCGGGGACCTCATCCTGCCGATTGCGGCGATAAGAGGTGAGGGTACATCCAATGACTACTTCCCGGCAGAAGTACCGGCACTGCCCGCCTTCGCCCTCCAAAAAGCGGTTTCCACCACTATCCGCGATTATGAAGTGGATTACTGGACCGGTACGGTGTACACTACTAACCGCCGGGTCTGGGAACATGATGAACCCTTCAAAGAGTACCTGCAAAAAGTAAGGGCTTATGCCATTGATATGGAAACCGCCACCATCTTTACTGTAGGTTTTTATAATAAAATCCCTACCGGTGCCCTCTTACTGGTCAGTGATCAGCCCATGATTCCGGAAGGCGTAAAGACAGAAGAAAGCGATAAAAAAGTAACGGCCAGTTTTGTGGAAAACCATTTAAAGATTGGCATAGATTCTCTGAAACAACTGATCAATGATGGACATACCGTACGTCACCTGAAATTCTGATATCCCTGATGCTGCCCCTGCTCCAAATTAATCACCTGAGTATTGATTTCAGTACCGAAGCCGGACTAACACATGCACTCAGGGATATTAATATCACGGTCAACCGGGGGGAGATACTGGCTTTAGTAGGAGAATCCGGTTCAGGAAAATCCGTCACGTCCCTTTCCATACTGCAATTGCTTCCTTCGCCTCCTGCTATTTACAGTTCGGGAGAAATTATTTTTTCTGACGACGGCCAGTCATCCGCCAATTTGCTGAAGCGTGACCGCTATGGCATGCAGGATATCCGCGGCAATAAAATCGCGATGATCTTCCAGGAACCGATGACTTCGCTGAACCCGGTACTCACCTGTGGCAATCAGGTGATGGAAGCCCTGCTGTTACATAAGAAAGGAAGCCGGGCCGAAGCCAGGCAACGGACCATTGCCTGGTTCGAAAAAGTGAAACTACCTGACCCGGAAGGAATATTCAACCGTTATCCGCACCAGTTAAGTGGCGGGCAAAAACAGCGGGTGATGATTGCGATGGCCATGTGCTGTGAACCATCCCTGTTAATTTGTGATGAACCAACCACGGCCCTGGATGTTACTGTTCAGAAAACGATCCTCGAACTCATTAAAGAATTACAGCAGCAATCCGGAATGGGGGTCATCTTCATCACGCATGACCTGGGGGTGGTGGCAGAGATAGCCAACCGGGCTGCCGTGATGTATAAAGGAGAAATTGTCGAACAGGGTGCCACGGAACAGCTATTCCTTTCACCGGTTCACCCGTATACCAAAGCCTTATTGGCCTGTCGTCCGGTGAACCATCAGCGCGGTGAACGACTGCCCGTGGTGGCAGATTTTATGGAGCCTGGCCGGGAAAAGGCAGTAAAATCAGCCCTGGCTCCGGTAAAAGAAAATAAATCAGAAATTTTATTAAGTGCCCAAAAGCTATCGGTATGGTTTCCCGTGAAGAAAAATATGCTGGGCAAAGCCCTGCTCTATAACAAAGCGGTCAACCAGGTTAGTTTTGACGTTTACAAAGGAGAAACACTTGGTCTGGTTGGCGAAAGCGGTTGCGGGAAAACAACATTGGGACGGGCATTGCTCCGGTTGATCGAACCCACGGCGGGTAAAATCATTTATAATCAGACGGACCTGACGGCACGGAAAAAAGAAAGCCTGAAAGAGTTGCGGAAAGAAATACAAATCATTTTCCAGGACCCCTACTCTTCATTGAATCCAAGGCTGACGATCGGGGCTGCCATTGCAGAACCGATGAAAGTGCATCAGTTGCATTCCACCGATAAACAAAGAAAGGATAAAGTGCTGGAGCTGTTGGAAAAAGTAAATCTCCGGCCGGAACATTTTAACCGCTATCCGCATGAATTCAGCGGCGGGCAACGGCAACGGATAGTGATTGCCCGGGCACTGGCCTTGAATCCTTCCTTTATCGTTTGTGATGAATCCGTATCTGCCCTGGATGTAAGCGTGCAGGCTCAGGTGCTGAACCTGCTCAATGACCTGAAGAAAGAATTCGGGTTTACCGTGGTCTTTATTTCCCACGACCTTTCGGTAGTTCGTTATATCAGTGACCGTATTATGGTGATGAATAAAGGCCAGATAGAAGAAAGCGGGGCCGCAGATGATATTTACCTGCATCCCCGCTCCGCTTATACACAAAAACTGATTTCATCCATTCCCAAAGGAATCACTACCGGCTGAGCTGAAATTCCGGCTCATGCATATTGAAACCGTAACCACGGTTATAATTATTGTTATAAAACCGTAAAGCACTTTCCCTTCTTTCATAGATCATTTTCTTCAGCTCCTTCCGCATCTGGACCTTCATAGCTTCCCCTGTATTGGTTTTTTCATCCGTATACCGGGTAAAATCATATGTATCGCTACCGGGCCAGCGGCGCTGCTCCCCGTAATTATAAAAAACGACAGGCCGGTGAATTGTATCTTCAAATTCAAACTCACGGGGATTCTCCGGCACCAGTCCGACTACGGCCATTTTCCAGTTAAGATCATCTTTCTTCATTTTATAATTGAAGAAATAGATATACCCTTTCTTCCCTTTATACGTAGTACTGATCCGGTCCGCGTAGACCAGTGAATCGGGCTTGTCGCCGGACTTCAACCGGAGTAAGGAACTTTTACCCAGGTCCAGGTGATTGTTATACATCGCCGGGAACTTCTCCGTTTTTTTCATTTCTTTCAGATCGGAATACAACTCGTAGCGGTATTCATCCAATCCTCCGAAATAACGGAGCAGGCTGTCCGGATAAGACCGGCCCATCTTCATTAGCTGCAGCAGGATATTATACTTCAGCTTTTTATCATTCGATGCCAACATCTGGTTGATCAGCGGAGACACCGCCGGATGGCTGTCCCAGAAAGGAATCAGTAATTTGGCATACTGGGTCAGCAGATCATTCCCGTCATCCGGCTCGTCCTCCTCATTCTCCCTTCCTTTCTTATCTTCTTTACTGGCTTCCGCTTTTTCAATCGCTGCCTTCTTTTCCGCAATCGACTGTTTTTTCAATTCCTGTTTGGCTTCCAGCAGGAACTTATTATAATACATTACATAATCGGAAGGCTTGAGCAGATTGCTGTCCGCCATTTCGCCCAACAGGTCCATCACGGGAGATTTATAATCCTCCAGGTTCAGCAAGGGCAACAGATCAGGGAGTATGGTTTTTGTCAGGGCCAGTGAGTCTGATAAACGGTCCAGGAAATTACCATCCCCGTAATACCGGTCCATCCCATAGCTTTTATTGATCTGGTAAAGAGTCCGTGCATAGTTATAATTATAATCGCCACTGAAATCCAGAACCGGTGGTTCGTTGGCAATTATGTTCCGGAATATTCCATATGCATAATCATTCTGATGCCCGAGCAAACCCTGCAACACCGGGTATACCAACTGTACGGTATCTCCCAGCGAAAAATACAATGTACGCAGATTGTCAGCGGCCGCCGTGGTTTTAATCTCCCCGAGTTTACTGATCAGTTCCTTTTTGGTATTCAGGTATTTTTTCTGCTCCCAGTTGCAGGCCATAATGGCGTTCATTAACTCCGGCAGATCCGTGGAGTCCAGGTAAATTTCCCCGATATTGCTTATTGCCTTTTTCCGAACCACGGTATCCTTGCTGCGCAGGTCATCAAAAAACAGGGCAGCTTTTTTTGTAAAAGGATTGAGGCCTTTGAGCGTATCCACGGGTGTAAAGCTTTCATAAAACTGTTTCACAAAATCACTGGGTGGAGTCAGGGTATCTGTCAGGGTGGTCAAGGTAAATGTTACCCCGTCTTTATAATAGGCCTTATACCTGATCGCACGGCTGCTGCCGGTATCGGACACCAGGATATCCCATACTTTCCGGTTACCTGGCAGATCTGTTTTTTTATACGTCCGGATGATCCAGGTGGAATCCCCCTTATAATAAAACCCACGGTCCTGCGTCAGCCGGCTGCTGTCTTTCGAATAGTGATACCGGGATGACTTATAAAAAACCACATGTATTTTCTCTCCCGTGGTATCATTCTCAATCAGCTTACCCCGGAAAGTTCCGTTCTCCAGCATCTCCGCTTCCGTCTCTGCTTCTTCCCCGTCTGAATAATCATCCGGCGACATATCCAGTTTAATTTTTTTCTCCTCCGGGAATACCGGTGTCTGTACACTGAAGTACAAAGCGGTATCTTTCTCCGTTTTTGCGGCCCTGTATTGCAATGGCTTAATTTCAAAAGACTGCAGGAAGCGCTGCATCTCCGGTTGATCCTGTTTGCCGTGTGCCACCAGTGTATAATAATGAGGTCCCTGGATCAAATAACGGACATCAAAAAGACCCCCTTGTTTGTCGCGGTACTTTGCTTCTAATACCGGATAGCCTTTGTAAACCGTATGTTTCCGGTGCAATGAACTGTCTATAAATTCAGAAGCCATGAAACTTTCTTCCATCAGGGCCAGGTCAAAAGTGTCTTCCTCTGCAAAACCATAATTATGGATATCGGTACGTATTACACGGTAATGTGTAGCCGTGCTTTTATCTTCCGCATCGTAGATCCAGCTGCCGTCATTTCCGGTATAGGGCAAATGGGGAAGGTCAACTGCAAATCCTCCATAAGCCGGCGAAAATTTCTTCCAGTTGCCGGCGGGTTCAGTTGCCGGCTTGTACTCCTTCAGTTGTATGCTTCCAAAAAAACGCTTCGCTTCGTCTCCGCCTTTTACATAATCACTGTTCCCGCTCATTTTAAAAAACAGCACTTCAAATGGCGTGACGAAAATATGATACCGCTGCATATCTCCCCGGCGGGTCCGGTTTACAATATCATAACCTTTGTACCCGTTTTTCAGCACCGGGGTTTTGGAAATAATTTTACCGGGAATATTCTCATAAAGCAGACTGTCCACTTTTTTTAACACGTCTTCCGGACTGTTGTTCCATAGCCAGGCATTGGTCATAACACGGGTGACCATATAATAACTGCCATTGGCCATATCCGCATACTGTTGCTGATCCAGCGAACCCTCTTCACCGGATGTATAAAATTTCCCGGGAATATCGACTTTAAAAAAACCATCATCGGATTGTACGGTTTTAAATTGAACCGGCACCCGCAACTTGTCTACCAGGTCCTTGGTTTTACTGGCCCGCTCGCCCATTTTCACCGGACGAAGTTTATACCCTTTTGCACGGAGCATTTCAATTACCCCCCGGTCACCGGGCAGGTGGGCAGCTCCCACTCCTACAAAGAGGACACTGCCGGACTTAATAATTGAATCTATTGAACCGGCCTGTATTTCATTCCGGCGATAAAGGAATTTCTCATCAAAGGCTGCCGAAAAACTGTTATACATATTAATGGAATCCAGCAAGTCAAGATCTCCTTTCCGGTAAGCTTCCTGTAGTTTATCCGCACCGTATTCTTCGTCCATATCCCCGTAACTCCGCTCTTTCCGGGTTTTATCTTTAGCCGCATCTTTATAGGCTTCCATCATCAGCCGCATGCTTTCTCCGTAGTCTTCCACCCCGGCCACTTTCTTACCCCATTTCTTTCCACATTGGTAGATATACATATCGAGATAGGTGTCCTCTTCAAAATCAGCCGATTCATTGCCGTAAGACCGGTAAAGCAGATTGTTAATGGTACTGGGATTGCTGAACATCGATCGTTCGAGTTTGCCATCATACTTGAAAAACTTGAGCGTCTTAATATTCAGGTAATCAGTGGGGCCGGAGATGGAGCCCCCCCAGTTATTGGAACTGCCACGCATCCCCCCTTCCAGGTCATACTTACTCATATCCTCCTGCCAGGTTTCCGGATTGGTCTCCAGGGCAACCACCTGTGCACTTTTAACGGCGAGGTAAAACGAATCCGGCAGGTTGAAAGCCATCTTGCTGCTGACATGCATTGTGCCGATCAGGTAAGAAGGATTTTTGACCCCGTTGCCGGTAATTTCCCATAATAAACTGGGGTATTTCTTTTCTTTTTTAATGGTCTGCGCCTGAATAATAAATACAGAGAAGACAGAAAGAAGGAGTAAGGTTAGTCGCTTCATATCAGGGATTTCCCGGTAATACCGGGGCTTTTTGTGATGAACAAATGTAAGATGCCGAAATCCAATAAAAGCATAAAATGATCAGTATGAGGGGGCTAAAGGGAAAATGCCCCAAACGCCGGTTTTGGAGTGCCGGATTCAGATAAATGCCCGGTTTTCGCCGAAAAACCGTAATTTTGCCCGCCGCCAAAGGAGCATATCCGGCGGTATTGAACAGTCGCTTTGACCAGACCCGGCGCCGTAAGGCCGGCAAGGAAGAGCCCCGGCGTATCGCCAGGTTTGCGTCATGAGACTATCGTACTAAACCCAAACACTCATGAAGCTTTCACAATTCCGATTCGACCTTCCCTTAAACCTCATTGCACAAACACCCACCAAGAGACGTGAAGATTCCCGCATGATGGTGGTACATCGCCACACCGGGGAGATTGAGAACAAGCATTTCCGCGACATCATGGATTATTTTGATGACAAGGATTGTTTTGTAGTAAACAATACCAAGGTGTTCCCCGCCCGTATGTATGGCCGTAAAGAAAAAACCGGGGCCAAGATCGAGGTTTTCCTGCTCCGGGAATTAAACAAGCCCAACCGCCTTTGGGACGTAATCGTTGATCCCGCAAGAAAGATTCGTGTAGGTAATAAACTTTATTTCGGAGACCAGGAAGACCTGGTAGCGGAAGTCATTGATAATACCACCAGCCGTGGACGTACGATCCGTTTCCTCTGGGAAGGATCCGAAGAAGATTTCCGCGCTCAACTGGAGAAACTGGGTGAAACACCCCTCCCCAAATACATCAAACGCAAACCGGACGAAGATGATAAAGAGCGTTACCAGACGGTTTATGCCAAGCATGAGGGAGCGGTTGCGGCTCCTACAGCCGGACTGCATTTCAGTCGTGAACTGATCAAGCGCCTGGAGATTAAAGGCATCCGTTTTGCTGAAGTAACCCTGCATACCGGATTGGGAACTTTCCGTCCGATTGAAGTGGAAGACCTCAGCAAACATAAAATGGATGCGGAATATTATAATATTGATGAGACGGCCTGCAAAGTGGTCAACCGCGCGAAAGAATACGGACATCGGGTTTGTTCCGTAGGCACCACCACCATGCGTGCCCTGGAATCCTCTTTCACCGCCCAGAAATTACTGAAGCCTTCTGAAGGGTGGACCAATATGTTTATCCACCCGCCATACGATTTCAGCATCGCGGATTCACTGGTAACCAATTTCCACCTCCCCAAGACCAGCCTGCTGATCATGACCTGTGCTTTTGCCGGTTATGAACTTGCTATGGAGGCCTATAAAAAAGCGATTAAAGACAAGTATCGTTTCTTCAGTTATGGAGATGCGCTGCTGATCATTTAAGCAAATACCAACTGTTTTTCACAAGCCGCCTGAGAGGGCGGCTTTTTTTTACCTCACCCCCTTAGAAACTATCCGAAAATCAGAGACTCCGCTTCCCCCTCTCCTTAAGGAGAGGGGGAGGGCAGAGTCTTCAAATTGAAATATTTTTCTATGGGGGTGAGGTTACTCCAACCCGAACATACCCTTATTCAGTTGTTGCAGTATCTGCACTTTATGTCCGGCATCAGTGAGCAATGAAATATTATGCGGACTTCCGCCATAGCTCACCATCCGTACAGGAATATTCACAATCGAACCGAAGAGTTTTTTGATGATATCTTCTGTCTGGGAAATTTCATTTCCTACTACTGAAATGATCACCTGGTTTTTATCCACTTCTGTAGTACCAAAGGGCTCCAGTTCTTTCAGGATATCATTCAGGTGTAAATCACTATCAATGGTCAGAGTTACGGCCACTTCTGAGGTGGTGATCATGTCGATTGGCGTACGGTACTTTTCAAACACTTCGAAGATCTTACGCAGGAAACCATAGGCCAGTAACATCCGGCTGCTTTTGATGCGAATGGCAATGATATTGTCTTTGGCGGCCACCGCTTTCACGCCTACACTGCCAGCTTCCTCCGTAATCAGGGTGCCCTTTGCCTTTGGCTCCATCGTATTGAGGAGTCTAACCGGTATCTTGTAAGTCTGTGCGGGCCAGATGGAAGCCGGATGCAGGATCTTGGCACCGAAATAAGCCAGCTCCGCCGCTTCATCAAAACTCATTTGTTCAATCGGCACTGTTTTCTTTACTACACGGGGATCGTTATTGTGCATGCCGTCAATATCCGTCCATATCTCACAAACCGAGGCATTAATGGCTGCTGCGATCAATGATGCGGAATAATCACTGCCGCCCCGTTTGAGGTTGTCGACTTCTCCGCGGGCATTGCGGCAGATATAACCTTGTGTCACAAAAATTTTAGTGCCTTTATGCTGTTGCAGCAACTGGGTGAGTTTTACTTTGATACTACCTATCTGGGGTTCGTCATAGTGATCGATGGTCATGAACTCCAGGGCAGGCAACAGCAGGTGATCTTTCCCCTGTTCTTCGAGGTAAGTACAAAATAACTTGGTGGACAATAACTCCCCCTGCGCAAGAATATCCTTACTCAGTGCTTCACTGAAAGAAATCTTCAGGATAATATTGAGAAACTCAAAATGTTCGGCGATGATGGCCTTTGCTTTAGCCAGGGATGTATCATTTTTCACCAGGTCCTTAATAAACGCCTGGTAATGGGCTTCCAGTTTATCAATGGACTGCTTGGCTCCGTTGCGGTCACCTCTTGCTATTGCATCACCAATTTCCACCAGGGCATTGGTGGTACCGGATAAAGCAGATAATACCACAATCACTGGTTCCGATTCATTGGACACCAGTCCCGCGATGTGATGCATCCTTTCGGGTTTGCCCACGCTGGTGCCGCCAAACTTCATTACTTTCATCTTACACGTTTTAATAGTTATGGGGAACATCCCCTTCATTCACTTTGCTGCATACCGGATCAGGCTTTATTAAGGCCGTCCCCCCTCCGATAAATTTCAGGATGATAATCCCGATACTTCGGGAGTAAGCGGCGGCAAAGATACCTGTAAAAATTATTAGTAGTACAGGCTCCGCGGCCATTTTACGGTAACGTTACCGGAATCAGAATGGAATTGAAAACCGTTGTGCTAACTGTTGTAAGTCTTTCACCACCGGTTCCAGTAAAGGAATGCCATTGGCCATCCGTTCTGCTTCATATTCCCGTTCCGGATCACCCGGCACCAATACCTTTTCTTCCCCGGGCACAGTACGGGCCGAACGGAATCCCTGGATCCAATGATCCATCGCGGCTTTGAATTCATCCGCAGGGCGGAAGGCATCCACCCGCATGGCACCCAGGAAATGGCCGATCCCCTTTCCAGGTTGTTGAACCGGCATCGGTACATAAGCCGGAAATGGGGGTACCCAGGGAGCATAGTTGGCTCCACTCAGCAGGGCGGAAAAAATATCCACTACGGCACCGAGGGCATAACCTTTATGAGAACCATGTTCACGATCACCGCCCAATGGCAGAAGGGCTCCTCCCTTCTTTAGAATATTGGCATCGTTGGTCGGATTACCCGCTTCATCCTGTACCCATCCATCGGGTGTATCGGCATTCTTTCGTTGCAGTATTTCAAGTTTTCCATTGGCCGCGGTGGTAGTGGCCAGGTCCGCTACAAATGCCGGTTCCTTGCCCGCAGGAGCTGCTACACAAATCGGGTTAGTGCCCAGCATTTTGTCTATGGAGAAAGTGGGTGCCACCAGCGGACTCGCATTGGTCATGGCCACCCCAATCATATCATGTTCCAGGGCCATCATGGCATGGTAACCGGCAATACCGAAATGATTACTGTGCTGTACGCTCACCCAGCCAGTGCCTACCTGTTTTGCTTTCTCAATGGCAATTTTCATGGCAAAAGGCGCCACCACGAGTCCCAGACCACTATCCCCATCCACCACAGCGGTAGACGGAGTTTCATGTATCACTTTTATATCCGGTGTCGCATTCACCCGTTTCGCTTCCCAAAGCCGTACATAGCCACTCAAACGGGCAATCCCGTGTGAGTCAATTCCACGGAGATCGGCGGAGAGTAAGGTTTTTGTTGCTGTTGCCGCATGTTCCGCACTGCAGCCAATGCTTTTGAAGATATTTTCTGAGAAAGTATAGAGTTGGTCGTAGGTGTAATTAGTGGATGCCATTTTGCAAAGATAATGAGGTTGACAAATGCTTTCTGCTTCTCATCCTTCGACACGCTCAGTATGACATCTGCAGACTGCCGACTGCCGACTGCCGACTGCCTACTGCCTACTGCCTACTGCCTACTGCCTACCCTTACTCAACTTTTTCCGCTGTTTTTCATAAAACAAGATGCACTCCTTCATATCCGCCATATTATCCTCTTCATGCACTTCAAACTCCATCGTTACCACTCCACTGAATCCCTGTTTTTTCATTTCCTTCATCACCGCCGGCAAATCACAAACACCTTTACCAAAAATGGTGTCGATGGCATTCACGTTATCAAACTCCCGGATATCCTTGTAATGCATGCCCCAGAGTTTGCCCTTCATTTTCTTTAACCCCTCTACCACATTCACACCATTGCGGGCCCAATGCCCCAGGTCCGGCCAGGCACCGATATTGGACCGGCCCTGCATCGCTTTTATTGTGGAGTCCGGATGCCAGTAATGACTGGCAGGTTTGGGATGACAATGCAAGGCTACTTTCACATTATACTTAATGGCTAATCGGTTGAATTCGTCCAGATCCTGCCACTCCGGCTCTGCCGTTATAAACGGAATCTGCATATCTGCGGCAAAAGCAAAGTATTTTTCCAGATTTTCTGATGTATAATAGTATTTATCGATCACCCCTATCGCGATCACTTTTATTCCTTTTACCCGGAGTAATTCATTGATCCTTGCTCTTTCTTCACTTGTCAGGGTATATGTAAATGACCCGGGGATATCGCCGCCCACTTTCTGCCCCGGATATACTTCCAGGTATTTCAACCTCAACGTATCTGCTTTATGAATGGTTTCAAGTAAACTATACTTATGAAAGGTCCAGGTCTGAACAGCGAGTTTCCAGTCTTTTTGTCCCGCACCCTGCAGACTAAGAAAAAGAAAAGCAATCGTAATATACTTGAACATAGATCAGAATTGACTTGTTTGGAAATGAAGTGATCCCTGCAGGTCCATCAATACGTTTTTACTTCCAAAAAGAAGCAGGCAATTATTCAGATAAATACAGAGCTCCTTTCGGGTCAGTATGCGTTGCGGACTGAATTCGCCCAATCCCCAGTTTTTCCAAAGAGGAGCTAAGTCTTCAACCTTTTGAATACTTCTGAATTCCGGTGTTTTGAAGAATGGACGGATCCTGCTAATAAGCTTGAATACAGATAATACAGTTACCGTATCTGCTGTCCGGATCATACGCAGATTATTAAAGTACCTTCTTGCATATCTTGAAATTCCAGTTGCAAATTCCATCCCACGCGCCAGGCTATCCGGATAAAAAAATAGCTTATTCCCCCACCCTTCTGCCTTCCCTGTTCCTTTTAAAATCCCAGTTACTCCCACCCGCTGAATCGCTTCCCAATGTGGATCATCCGGTTTCACATCCACGAATGGCATCAGGTACGCTTTTGCTTTCAGCAATTCCTCCTGCACCATCCGTACCGGCACCTCCCGCACTTTCTTTTTCATTTTTACACTCAGCGCGGCCAACACCCCGGCTCCCTGTCCGGTCAGCATTACCACGGGTTGTAAGCGCGTGGTGCCATTTACAATATTGGTCACCGAAATTCCTTTTTCGCAAACAATCAAACCTTCTATCTTCTCCGGAATCAATGCACCCAGCGGCACATTAAAAGAAGGGATTGGCGGAAATTCAATCTCCGGCACTTTGCCCGGATATCGTGCATGATGATGATCCACCGGATAATCGCCTACCGAAATCCCCGTTCTGTAAAAAGTATACTCGTACGGATTTTTAATATGATTGATGTTCATCCGCACCACTCCCTTCAGTCGCCGGCCTTCACGGTTATAAGGTATAAGTGCGAGCCCGCCATTCAACTCATCATCTGCCAGCCCGATATTTTTCATTCCCAAAACGGTCTGCATGAAATAGATAAATCCCAGGGTATGAAGCTTCGCCAGCTCGTAACTCATAGCTCGTTGCTCATAACTTCCCTCCACCACATTGAGATAAATATCATTCCCATGCGGCGGCCAGTTGAGCATATACTTGTCGTATTTCGCACCCGGACTACGCGGCAACTTCCCATAATTCAGCATTTTCATTTTGTCACCGTTCCATGGCTTATCATTACAAGGCGCATCCGTGCAGGTACAGAAATACAAGGTAGAGTCATAGGCTTCCGGACGTGGAATGGTTTTATCTGCACCCGGCCCATAATCTTTCAAAATGGCCGCCCAGGTAAGATCCTGTATGATATCATTCTTAACCCGCGCTTCCTTTTCTCCACTGATCAGGGGATCATCCATGCCCAGGTCATAGGCGGCCCCGGCTTGCGCAAAGACATCGCCCAGTTCAGTGCCATCAATGACCACCTGGGCATGTACACGCAGACTGGTTGAAACACGTGATGTATGAAATACCGCCCCGGTTACTTTATTCCCTTTCTTTAAGACTGACTTAAACTCTTCCTGGTAGATCACCGTCAGGTTCTTCTCCCGGGCTACCCAGGCTTTAAAAATACTGTCTGCCACATGGGGTTCGAAATTGGTATTACTGACCCAACCGGTATTCAGTCGTTTACGGCCATAGTGTTTGTATAATGCCTGGCGAAACTCTTCCCATATCCCGGAAGGCAATAGGTCATTGCCATCGGTACAACTGACACCCGCAGCGGTAAGCATTCCTCCCAGCAGGGTGGTCGGTTCAACCAATACCGTCTTCACACCCAATCTGGCACATTGGATGGCAGCCGTTGTGCCACCCGCTCCTCCGCCAATCACGAGTACTTCCGTTTTGATCGTTCTGACCTGCCGCTGCGCCGCCACAAACAAAGGCAAAAGCAAAACAAGAAATACGGGGCTCTTTTTCATCAGAGAAAGTTAGTGGATTCGCTTTATAAAATAAAAAAAGAGGATGCTGTTCCGCATCCTCTTTTTCCAATCTTGTTTACTTACTTAAAACGGTAAGTCATCCACCGGCTCACTGACCGAAGACATTGCGCCACCGGCATTCGTAGCGGATGCAGAAGAAGCGGCGGGCTGATAAGAAGAAGGACCACTGCCTGCTTCTGCACGACCACCCAACAACTGCACCTCTCTCACCCGCAGGGAAAGCGAAGCACCAGCGGTGCCATCCTGGCGCTGGAAAGAACGTACTTCCGGCTGACCTTCGGCATAAATCTGTTTGCCCTTGGTCAGGTACTGAGCCACCGTAGTCTTGTCAGTCCAGTAAGCGCAATCCACCCAGGTTGTTTTTTCCTGCAGGTTGCCCTGACTGTCCTTATACTTTTCCGTATGGGCCACTGTAAAGTTGATGACATTTTTTCCGTTGACGGTGTTTACCACACAGTCTTTTCCAAGATTTCCAATAACCTGCATTTTAATCATAGTGCTCAATTTTAATTGTCCGTAAATATTATTAGGAAGACGAAAATAAGCTTAATCGATAACCCCGGAATGGGTTTTACAACAGGATTTTACCGTTTTTTTCCCCAGTTTAATCGTCTGTCCTCCCACTGGCAGCTTCAATAATCCGGCCAAAGAAAACAGCATTCATAAACAACTTGGCACCACCCAGCCAGAAAGCCCGCAGATTGGGGTTATCAGCGATATTGATTACCCGTCCGTTACCAACGGTATTCACAATCACGGCGGCAGAGTTCTTTATCGCTTCCCCATTCTCCCGGCTCACCCATCCACTCTGCATGGATTTTGGACCATACATAAAAGGTGTGGCATAGGGATTCTTGCTTTTTTCCATGAATACTTTATTGGCCTTGAACAGGCTGACCGTTTTCTGACTATAGCCAAAGGCCAGGGGGTGAGTAAGATCAGCTTCAGCCCCGAAAATAGCCCCATAGATTTGCTGCGCCCCATCAATCTGCTCCCGTTCTGCATAAGGAATACGCATTGTACTATCTACCGGAGCTTTTACTTTTTTAAACTTCACATCGGAAATGCCATTCTGGGCTGCCCAGGTCACTGCTTCTTCCGTGAGGATCAACGTACCCCCGGCCTGCACCCAGGTTTTCAGTTTGTCTTTGTTCAAATCCGCATAACTTCCAGCTGCCAGTATAAGAGTGTTATAGCGTGTCAGATCAATCCGGTTAAACATGGACGGCTCCAGGTGTGTGGCTTTTACATTCATCCGTTGATCCAGTAAATGCCATATCTCACCGGCATCCAATGCATTTACACCAGGTCCTGTAATCATAGCTATTGAAGGACGGGCTACCGTAACCTGCTTCGCACTACCCAGGTCGGGACCATTACTGGAATTACCGGATGCCAGTGACCAGCTGAGTACTTTATACTTTTCAGTTACCGCATTCACACGGGCAAAGACCTCCTCACTATTCTCTTGCTGCATATGCACGGGAATGATCAGGGTACCGGGTTTGAATTGCTTTAAAGATGAACCTACCGGTATCTCAAAAGGTCGGGTGGCTACTTTTACATTATAACCTGCTTGTAATAATTCATTCAATGCAGCGGGTGCATACAATTCCTCCCACTGCATGATATACGCATACTCCGATTTACCGCCATTTATTCCTTGTGCCGGCCAGGGAATCTCTGCCAGCTTTTCACCCAATACCACGGGCGTACTGATTTCGCGATAAGGCAAACCAAACGCCAACGGCATGGTCCAGGAAGTAATATCATAGAAGATACTGTCTTTGTAGTCAAACGTGCGGTCGAAAATACCGCGGATCAGACTGTGCTGGGGCTGGTTCAAGGATACCAGGTAAGCGGATCCTTTCTCAAACTCTGCGTCTTTCCAGCTATCCGGCAGTTGATTCACTTCGATCTGGTGACGTTTCAGCATTTCAATAAAACGATACGTTTTGCCTTTGTCATTTTTATCCCCAAACACAAATCCTTTTACCGGATAGGCTGCTGCACGGGCGGCCGCCTGTTTATAAAAATCACGTTGATATTCGAGAAATTCTTTCCGAAGTTCTTTTGCCCCTTCCATGGTGGATAGGGCGGTTACAAACTGATTGCGTATGGTGAAGGGAAAACTAAGCAACCCATTGGTGGTTTCCTGCAAATGCCCGCGGGAAGAACCTTGTTCAAATAAAATACCAATCGCCCCATTCACATCCGGGTAGGTGGAGCCTTTGCCATAATAAAAATCATCATAGCTCTCTTTAGTAAAATAAAGTGACCCGATTTTATCCAGGTTCTTTGCATGAAACTTGCCTAGTTTTCCAGTCAACTCCTGATTTTTATCCGGGGTCAGCGGATTCACGCGTGAAGGAACTCCCGGTTGAAAAAAGAAACTCGCATTGCTCCCTTGCTCATGATGATCAGTGAGAATATTCGGTTTCCAATGATGAAACCATTTCAACCGGTTCTGACTCTCCGGATGTACCGCTGGCAACCAGTCACGGTTGAGATCAAACCAATAATGATTATATCTTCCCCCTGGCCATACTTCATTGTACTCCCGGTCATTGGGATCACTCACCAGGTTTTTACTTTTATGTTGGTTGGCCCAGGTGGAAAAACGTTGTAAACCATCGGGATTAAAAGAAGGATCTAGCAGAATCACTGTATTCTCCAGCAATTCCTCTATTTCTTTTCCCTGGGCAGCAGCCAGGTAATATGCGGTCAGCAGACTGGCATTGGCGCCGCTGGGTTCATTACCATGAATGGAATGTCCGATCCACACCACGATGGGCATATCCGCTGTATTCATTGAAGCAGACGCTGCCGGATCGGTCAGTTTGATATGTTGTTGACGGATCTCTTCCAGCCTTGAATGGTTCTTCTTCGAGGTTATGATCAGTAATACCTGCGGCCGGTTTTCATAAGTAAAGCCCATCTGTTCCAGTTTCACCCGGTCCGGAGCAGCCATCGCAATGGCTTTCATATAATTCACGAGACGGTCATGGGTTACATGCCATTCCCCGACCTCATGATAAATCACTTCTTTGGGTTTCGGTATGGCAGGATTATAGCTGACCTGTTGAGGCAAATAATAACCCAGGTCCTGGGAGGTGGCACTGAATCCGGCAAGGAGCAGTGCGGCAAACAGCAGTTTCTTCATACAATAGCTTGATTGATAAAGACCGGAAGTTACCGAAAATGAACTAAAACCACAGGCTTCCAATGCATTAGGTTTTACCCATTTCGGAAACCCGGTACCCGCTCCTTCGGCGTATATTTGCAGATTCATTTCCGGGATAAAGTCCGGAAAGATCTGAAGATATGAGTCAAAAAGGAAAAGTATTGGTAGCAATGAGCGGCGGTATTGACAGTACCGTCACCGCCCTGATGTTGAATGCGGAGGGCTATGAAGTGGTGGGGATTACCATGAAGACCTGGGACTATGCCGCCAGCGGTGGGAGTAAAAAAGAAACAGGTTGCTGTAATCTCGACTCATTTAATGATGCCCGCCAGGCAGCGGTAGAGCATGGCTTTGCCCATTATATTCTGGATATCCGCGAGGAGTTCGGCGATTTTGTGATCGAAAATTTTGTGGAAGAATACCTGGCCGGACGCACTCCCAATCCCTGTGTACTCTGTAACACGCATATCAAATGGAGAGCTCTGTTGAAAAGAGCCGATGCCCTGGGATGTGAATTCATTGCCACCGGTCACTATGCCAAAGTAAGGCAACACGAGAATGGCCGCTTTGTCGTAAGTAAAGCGATAGACGATACCAAAGATCAAAGCTATGTATTGTGGGGACTGCAACAAGACTTGCTCAGCCGCACCTTGTTGCCCCTGGGTCCTTATCGTAAAACAGAAATCCGCCAGATGGCGCATGATTTCGGTTACCCCGAACTGGCCAAAAAACACGAGAGTTACGAAATCTGTTTTGTTCCGGATAACGATTACCGCGGATTTCTTAAACGCCGGGTGGACGGATTGGAAGAAAGAGTGGCGGGTGGAAATTTCATTGACAAAACTGGTAAAATATTAGGTCAGCATAAAGGTTATCCTTTCTATACTATCGGTCAACGTAAGGGATTGGATATTGCCCTGGGTCGTCCTGTTTTTGTAACCAGCATCGATCCGGAAAAAAACACCGTAGTGCTGGGTGATGAAGCCGATCTGGAACAAAATGAAATGAAAGTCGGTAAACTGAACATGATCAAATACGATCAGCTCACACCGGGCATGGAAGCCGTTACCAAGATCCGCTACAAAGACAGTGGCGCCTTATCCAACCTTTACCCGGAAAACGGCACCATGAATGTCCGTTTTTATGAAAATGTCAAGGGCATAGCACCCGGTCAAAGCGCCGTTTTTTATGAGGGCGAGGATGTGATCGGCGGAGGGATAATTCAGTCGGGAGTTAGGAGTCGGGAGTTAGGAGTCAACAGCCCCTCCTGAGAATTATTGTCTCTATTTTGTTTTTATTGATTTTCAATCATTTAAATCATTTACACACTCAATTTACGGCCTCTGACTCCCGACTGCCGACTCCCGACTGCCAACTGCCTACTGCCGACTGCCTACTGCCGACTGCCGTCTACCGACTGATAATCAGGGCAATAAACACCCTAAATTCCCGTTATTACATGCGGAGCTGCTATGTATCCCCGGGATAAGTTTGTAGCTTTATGTTTTAATTTATATCCGTGAACAAAGAAAAACCTCCTATGCGCATTTTCTACTCTGTTCGTCTTTGTCTGCTGGCCTTTGTCAGCATTGCCTTTTTTTCCTGCAATGAAAAAGAAGAATTTACCACTGCACCACTTGCAGATTACCTGCCTTTGACTGCTAAGAAGTATATTACTTACCGGCTGGACTCCACCGTATTTACCAATTTTGGGCGGAGTACAGAGATTCACAAATACCAGGTAAAACACCTGATCGATACCATGATCATGGATAATGCGGGTCGTCCCAGCTACCGGGTCTATCGTTATCTCAATGATTCTGCCGCTACACAGGTTTGGCAACCTGCTGGTTCTTATTTTATCACGCCTCTTGCTGACCAGGTAGAAGTGGTGGAAGACAATCTCCGTTTTATAAAAATGCACCTGCCGATACGCAATGGGTTCAGTTGGAAAGGCAACAAATTCCTTCCTGCTGATCCTTACGGGCCTCTTTTCAGTTTCAGTAATGATGATAGTATGGAAGACTGGGATTTCTATTATGATGGCGATGCGGGATCATTTTCATATGATGGTCAGAACTATGCGGATGTTTACACCGTAGAACAGGTGGATGAATCTTTCAATGTTCCTATTACCACACCCACTGCTTACGCCGCCAAATCAAGATCCGTTGACCGTTATTCAAAAGGAATCGGTCTGATTTACCGCGAATATGAATTATGGGAATACCAGCCCAACCCGGGCGGTGCCGGCGGACCTTATAAAACAGGTTTTGGCATTACGATGTGGATGGTTGATCATAATTAATCTACCGGTTATCCTTACTTTTGATCGGGCAAAAGCCGGTATACCATGAAAAAATTATTACTCCTGGGATTTGTTTGTGTATTTCTCGGATCTGAAGCCGGTGCCCAGTTCACCCGTTATATTGTGCGACTAAAAGACAAGGGGAATGCCTCCTTTACACTCGCCAACCCGGGAACCTATCTTTCCCAGCGGGCCATTGACCGCCGGACCAAATACAGTATTCCCCTTGACAGTAACGACCTACCCGTTTCACCCACTTATGTAACCCAGATCAGAAATGTGGCCAACGTTACGGTGCTGAATGTTTCTAAATGGCTTAATGCGGTTTCCATTCAGACTTCTGATCCCGCTGCTATCACTACCATCAGCGCTCTTCCCTTTGTACAAAGTGTGGGCGGACTTGCCTCCAGACCCGGAGAAGGTGGCCGTTTAATCACTCCAAACAAATTTGCACTTGAAGAAGTTACCACGCCCCTCCCTCCCAATACCGGAAAGATGGGGGATATCAATGGAGATTTTTTCAACTACGGCACTTCCTCCTATAATGAAATACACCTGCATAACGGTGAGTTCCTGCATAATATCGGTTTGCGCGGACAAGGTATGCAGATCGCAGTGCTGGATGGTGGATTCCAGAACTATACTTCATTAAAAGCTTTTGACAGTATCAATGCCAATGGACAGGTATTGAGTACCTGGGATTTTGTTGCCCGAAATGCCAGTGTATCCGAAGACCACCAGCACGGGATGCAATGTCTCTCAACTATTGCGGCAAACATACCGGGCCAGTTTGTTGGGAAAGCCCCCAAGGCCAGCTTCCATCTTTTCCGGACAGAAGATGTGGCTTCGGAATACCCGATAGAGGAACATAACTGGGTTTGCGGGGCCGAACGGGCTGACAGTGCAGGCGTGGATATTATTTCCTCTTCGCTTGGCTATTACGATTTTGATAACGCGGTTTTTAATTATACCTACGCTAATATGGATGGCAATACCACCATGGCCGCTAAAGGGGCAGACCTTGCTGTTAAAAAAGGATTACTGGTATTTAATTCAGTGGGAAATGAAGGAGGCAATGCCTGGAATTTCCTGGTTACCCCATCTGACGGAGATAGTGTGATTGCTGTTGGTGCAGTATCAACAACAGGTGCTGTCGGTAGCTTCTCCAGTTATGGCCCATCCGGCGATGGTCAGGTTAAACCGGATATGGCTTCCGTAGGTGTGGCTGCGTTAGTACAAACCACCAGCAATACCATTGGCACCAATAACGGCACTTCCTTCGCTTGTCCCAATATGGCCGGACTTGGCACCTGTCTCTGGCAGGGCTTTCCGGAATACAATAACATGAAGATTGTACAGGCCCTGAAAGCGGCCGGGAGTAAATACAGTAATCCGGATAACCGGATTGGTTATGGCATCCCGAATATGAAACTGGCGTTCACCAATCTGCTTACGGAATTTGCTACAGCCACCGCCAGCACCAGCGCCTGTACGGCTACGGTTAACTGGACAAGCAAGGATGTTTCGGCCATGAAATATGAAATCGAAAGAATGGGTCCTGGCGAAACGGTTTATACCAAAGTAGGTGAAATGAATCCACAAGCTGGCAACTTATTAGCGATCCGCTCTTACCAGTTTAATAATTCCCTGAACGGACTCAATGCGGGTACGGTTTCCTATCGCATCCGCCAGATCGTAGATACCGCCATTGCCAGCTTCACAGCTGTGTATATCGATACCACCACTACCACTGTTGCCGCTGGCTGTTTTGCCACCGGCACCGGAAATACAGATCCTGTAAACGAAAAGATCACGATACAACCCAATCCGGTAAATGGCAGTACCCTCATCCTGGTTATCGAAACACCGAATGCCATTCCTTCTATGCCGGTTCATATTTATGATGCGAAAGGCGCCCTTGTATGGCAGGAGAAAAACAGCAAAAGCAGCGGAAAGAAAACAATCGAACTCAACATCGCCGGATTACCCGCGGGGAAATATTATATCAGTGTGTTTAATGGGAAAAAACTAATCCGGACTGCGGAACTGATCCGTTTATAATTCCCTGCAAAACAAAGCGGCAAACATCGAATCCGCTTTTTTATCATACCCATTCAGCCATTCTTTACGGAGCAATGTAAAAGCTTTGTCCGCAAAAATAAAATCTGCCTGCTGTTCATTTTCTTTTTTAAATACGGAGCAGGTGATATAAAGCAAAAAACCACCCGGCTTAACATGCGGCAATAATTTTGAAACGATCTTTTGTTGCAGGTGGCTGTATTCCTTCACTTTCTTTTCCTCAAAATAAAACAACTGCTCCGGGGTTCGTCCCCAGGTTCCGCTTCCGCTGCAGGGCACATCCGCGATCACCAGGTCAAACTGATCCCCGGGTTGTAAAGGGTCGTTGTCCGACAGATCGGCAATGACAGTTTGGAAATCGCTGATCCCCGCTTCGGCAAACCGCTTCTTCAGGTTATGGAGAATGGATTCACGGATATCCGATACGGTCAGATTGATTTTACCCAGCCGGTCTTTAGCCATAATCGATTTGCCGCCACTGGCGGCACAGGCATCCCACACATTGATCCAGCCCTCACGCTTTACCAAAGACATCAATTCCCCCACTTGCTGTGAATTATAATCCTGGATCACCGCTTCTTTATTGGTACTGAGGTATTCATCCAGTTTGGTACCAGAGGGAAAAGAGAAACAGGTTTCACTGATTTCATGGAAGTTAACACCACTTGCCTTTAACTTCGATTTCAGTACCTCGTGATACCCTGGCCGGATGCGGATATATAAATCAGGTTGCAGCAGAAATGAAGCAGCAAATTCATCAGGTTCTATTCCCTCACTTAACTCATTGGACCAGGGGAAAAGTTCATGCAACGGTTTTTTTATATGGAGCAACTTCAACTTTTCACTGGGGCTGAGTGCATAGCTTTCCTCCCATTCCGGCTTCAATGCAGCAAGTACCGGATCAGATACCTGTGAGCAGAGGAATAAGGCGGACAACACCTGCTCTTCCCTGCTTAACTCTTTCAAGATATGTCCGGCCCGGAAAAAACAATAACAGCAGTGGGCTATTTGTTTCCGGTCCTTACTTCCGTATTTTTTATTCGCCGCAAAATACTTTTTCAGAAAAGCCGCAAAGGGTTCTTCTCCTTTATATAACTGAAGGAGCGTAATGGACGAGTTGAGGTAAGAATGATAACGGCTCACCCTGCAAAGAAAACAAAAAAGGACCGCATCCCTGCAGTCCTTTCTTTTTATCTGTTCTTCTGATTGATCAGAGTTCAAGTAATGTCTTAACCGGATCTTTTCCAATCAGCAGTTGTTCGGGATTTTCCAGCAATTCCTTCACCCTTACCAGGAAACTCACGGATTCTCTTCCATCAACAATCCGGTGATCATAGCTGAGGGCGATATACATCATGGGACGGATCACCACCTGTCCGGCGACTGCCATCGGGCGGTCCTGTATTTTATGCATACCCAAAATGGCACTCTGGGGTATATTAATAATCGGGGTGCTCATCAGGGAACCGAATACACCTCCATTGGTAATGGTAAACGTACCACCGGTCAATTCTTCGGTAGTGAGTTTACTGTCACGGGCCTTACCGGCCAGTTCCACTACTTTGCGCTCTACATCCGCCATGCTCATACTCTCCACATTCCGCATTACCGGTACGGTTAACCCGCGGGGTGTACTGACTGCAATACTGATATCTGCATAATCATGATACACCAGTTGGTCACCATCAATATAGGCATTCACTGAAGGCCATTCACCCAGGGCTACGGCACAGGCTTTGGCAAAAAAGCTCATAAAGCCAAGTCCAACCCCATGGATCTCTTTGAATTTATCTTTGTATTTAGTCCTGATTTCCATGATGGCGGTCATGTCCACTTCGTTAAACGTAGTGAGCATCGCCGTGGTATTCTTCGCTTCCACCAGGCGGCGGGAAATGGTTTTACGCAGGTTACTCATCTTCTCCACCCGTACATTCCGGCTGTTGAGTTCCGTACCGGCAAAGGCTTTCTTACCAGGGGCGGATAAGGCCGCCAGCACATCATCCTTCATGATTTTGCCCATCGCGCCGGTTGGTGTCACGGTTTTGGGATCTACTTTTTTATCCGCTATAATCGCTGAGGCAACGGGAGTGGCTTTTATGTCATTGGGTACAGCCGTAACCGGTGCCGCAGAAGGTACCGCTTCCTGTTTAGCCGGAGCCGTTGCCGGTTCTGCCGCTTTACCTGCAGGCTTCTCCGCACTTTCATCAATACTGGCGAGCAGGTCCCCGATCTTCAGGGAATCACCTTCTGCTGCAGCCGTTTTTAAAACGCCCGCTTTTTCCGCATTCACTTCAAAAGTGGCTTTCTCACTCTCCAGTTCTGCAATCACTTCATCACGTTCCACATAGTCGCCATCCTTCTTCACCCATTTCAACAAGGTCACTTCGCTTATTGATTCTCCAACGGTTGGTACTTTTATTTCAATCATAATATTATTTATTCAATCAGATACTAAATGCGGTTTCAATGATCTCTCCCTGTTCCTGCAAGTGAACTTTATTATAACCCGTAGCGGTGGAAGCCGATGGCTGCCGGCTGATCACGCCATAATTCAACTGGGTCAGGTTCATTTTCAGGAAGGAAGCGGCCCCCATATTCAAGGGTTCTTCCTGTACCCAGAACCAGGTGGCTTTATTATATTTTTTATAGAGGGCTTCCAGTTGTTTATGGGGCAATGGGTAGATCTGTTCAAGACGTACAATGGCTACGTCTTTCCGGTTCTCTTTTTGCTGACGTTCGGCCAGGTCAAAATACATTTTACCACTGCAGAAAAGTACTTTTCTTACATCAGCCGGATCTGCTTTTTCATCATCAATCACTTCTTTAAATCCCCCATTGACAAATTCTTCCAGTCGGGAATAACTACCCGTATGACGTAGGTTGGCCTTGGGTGAGAAATTGATCAGCGGTTTACGGAATGGCCAGGCCAGCTGTCTTCTCAGGGCATGAAACAGATTAGCCGCTGTAGTGATATTCGTAACCACCATATTCAATTCAGCACATAATTGCAGAAATCGTTCCAGGCGGGCGCTGCTGTGCTCCGGACCTTGACCCTCGTATCCATGCGGAAGTAATAAGGTCACGCCGTTCATCCGGTTCCATTTCTGTTCACCCGCAGCAATAAACTGATCGATCATGGTTTGGGCGCCATTGGCAAAATCGCCAAACTGGGCTTCCCAGATCACCAGGGCATTCGGGTTGGCAAGTGCATAGCCATATTCAAAC
>JAKQJH010000140.1 GCA_029561255.1 Bacteroidota bacterium
CTGCAGGGGTACCGGCTTAATTTTGAGAAGAAAAATGTGGCCTCCGTACTTCAGGAGACCTTTAACCGCTTCAGGGAAGCCGCCGAGGAGAACAATCTCAGTTTCGAGCTGACCTCCAATGCAAAGCAGTTGTATGTTTCGATGGATGAGGATGCCTTTGTCAAGGTTATCAGTAATCTGCTGTTAAATGCCATCAAGTATGCCCAAAGTAAGATTCTGGTGAGGCTCGGTTACCAGGAGGGGGGTAATCATCTTGTTATTGACGTGGTCAATGACGGTCAGCGGCCCTTGAACGGGGAGAAGATTTTCGAGCCCTTCTTCAGGGGAGGGAATGCGGAGTTTAAGCCGGGGACAGGGTTAGGGCTTCCGATAGCGCGTTCATTGGCTGAGATGCATTCGGGGCGTCTGGATCTGATCGGCAGCGACGATGGGCTGATTACCTTCAGGCTACAGCTGCCGGTGGACGTTTCATGCCAGGAAGAAAGCAGGGAAGTGGAGAAGGCTGCAGTGAAGCGTGAGGCACTACAGCAGGAATTCGTTTTTGAACCGTCGCGGCCGACGGTGCTAGTGGTGGAGGACAATGAGGAGATGAAAGATTTTATTGCCCGGGAAATCAATGCCACCTATAATGTGGTGACAGCCCGGGATGGCGAGGAGGCTATGTCCCTGTTAAAAATGCACAGTATCCAGCTGATTGTCAGTGATATTATGATGCCTGTGATGGATGGCTTGGACATGCTGAGGAAGGTCAAAACTGACCTGGAATACAGCCACATTCCGGTCATCCTGCTGACAGCGAGGAACACGGTGCAATCGCGGCTGGAAGGATTGGAGTCGGGAGCCGACGCCTACATTGAGAAGCCTTTTACGGTGGACATCCTTTTGGCGCAAATCTCCAACCTCCTCAATAACCGCAATACCATGCGGAACCATTTCTTCAACTCCCCGATTGCCAACCTGAAATCCATAGCCTATACCAAAGCCGATGAACTCTTCCTGGAGGATCTGAATGAGATCATCACCCGGAACATTTCGAATCCTCACCTCGATGTGGAGATGATTGCCGGAAATATGAATGTGAGTCGGCCGACGCTTTACCGGAAGATCAAGGCAATCTCCGACTTGAGTCCCAACGAACTGATCCGGATCAGCCGGTTAAAGAAGGCTGATGAGTTGATCCTGCAAAACAAGTTCAGCCTGAGTGAGATTTCCGAGAAGGTAGGTTTCAGTTCGCAATCTTATTTCAGCCGTTCCTTTTCGAAGCAGTTTGAAATCAGCCCTTCGGAATATGCCCGGCAGAAGGTCTTTACCCTGAAAACCTGAGAACTTATACCGGTTAATTGTTTCAACTGCTCCTCGCCCCTTCCACACGGCTATAGGTTCATTTTTAATTGATTCACACACCTGAAACAGCAATTTTTCTCTGGTGGGAGCAATGACCATGAAATCGACTTCCTGATTGTTAGCGGTTCTGTAGTAATAGATTTCAGTGAAAAGCCGGCGTAATTCCATAAATACCATATTTTCAGGCAATTGCCATGAATTGACCATGATCCCGGAAGTTACGGAATTAACCATAGCATGGTCTATGCAATAGATTTTTTTCGGATTGCTATTTAACCGCGCATAGGAAGCATCGTATAAACGGACGGTAAACAAGAAAAATTTGTGGGAAAATATTAAACCTAAAGTGAATTAAGTCCATTGATCAGTTTTTCGGCATCGGAATATACCAGAGAATAGACCGGAAGAGAGAAATACCACTTCAGGAATGCTTCGGCAGCCGCAGTGTTGTTTGCGATCCAGGACTGCTTGAGGAAAGCATTCATCCTTTCAAGATTCGATTCCCGGGTGAGGCGGAAATCCACCGTCGGATCGTATTTTATAAAGAATATTGCTTTTGCCGGAATAGGGGAGAGGTCCCCGGCATTTCCGGAAAGAGGCAGGTAGGTTTCGTACTCTTCTTCCTCAGCTGCGAAAATGGCCTCTTCCTCCATTTCAGGATACCAGGGGAGCAGGATGGGAATTGCATTTTTCTTTACCGAAATCGCTGCCGGCATGGGGTAAATTAGCGGCGTATTATTTACTGCATTTTTTGGTATTCCCATCGGTAAAAAATCATCTGTCAGCACCCTGTATCCCTGTGCCATCAATATTGCTGCCACTGTGCTTTTTCCCGCTCCCGATTCACCTAAAAAAATTAATGCCTGGTTTTCTCCTGCCTCTTCGTCTCTCAGTCCCTCCATCTCTCCGTCCCTCAGTCTCTCCGTCTCTAGGTCCCTTCGTCTCAAGGTTCCTTCGTCTCTCCGTCCCTTTTTCTCCTGAACAACCGCTGCAGCATGAAACACTCCCATCCACTCCTCCAGTTTCTTCCCGTGTAGCAGGTTAAGCAGTTCCGTATATACTGCTCCGTGAAAATGTTCCCAGTCCTCTTCCGGAAAAGAGTGCACTTCTACTCCATTTATCCCAATGCACCACGCATCCTTTCTGGAAAACAGTTCTATAGATTCCCCGGTTTCGCCACTTATTTTAGCCTTAGTCTCAGCTTTAACCTTAATTAGTTCGAACTGCTCAAACAACGGTCTGAACACTCCTTCCATCACTTCATCCCCATAGCGGAAGAGGATTGTTTTGCCCCCTATCCTGCAAAGATGTTCGTAATATTTTCGCTTTTCTTCAGCCGCTTTTGCTTTAATTTTATCCTCAGCCTCAACCTTATTTTGGTTTACGATCTCCTTTTTAATCTTAACCTTAACCTCAGCCTTAGTAAGCTTCTTCGTTTCCGATATGATCTCCCTTACGAACCTGGCAGCTTCTTTCGCCGGCAAATCGTACCGTTTCCTGCAATACCCGGCAATAACCTGAGGATCTGTTCCTGTCATACATTGTTCAAAGACAAAGAATGCGGGTTCTTTGAACTGGATAAACCGGTGTACCCTTTTGAGCCACACCACGTAAGTATCTTCGACAACGAGGTGGCTGTATTTCTTGCTGATATCCATACCAGTCAGGATAGGTTGCAAAGGTAGGAAACCTATTGTTAACCATCTATAACCTGACTGTTCATTTGATTTAATCTTGAAGATTTTAATATTCGAAACAACGAGTAACCAATGTATTATATTATCATGACCTCTCCCGAAGTACAGGAATTAATCAAAGAATACCGCCATTTGTTCTGGTACACATCCGAGGATAAAAAACCGGAATCTGTTATCGGGCAAATTCCGGCTTCTTATTTCAGGGAACAAATCAATTCAGATTTCAATAACTTGGCGGCAGATCTTCACGGCTTGCTTTTTTCTGTTTTGGTCTTCTAGGTCTGGGTTTTACCGGAGATTTTTTTGGTGGTCTTCTAGGCTGTCCATCAATATCTCCCAGCACGGCCATCATTGCAGCAGCCGTAAAGGCAGCATACTTTCCGGCTTTTAAAAGGGCTTCTTTCCTGGTTATGTTTTTTTGCCCGTTCTTACTATGTTGATCCTCTTTAAATTTCTGAGTCATGGTCATTTATATGCCCACGCATTTTTTATGGGGCTACCGGTGCAAATTTAATACTTATATTGGCAACTGGGTGCCTTACTGTAATAATAAATCAGGTGCAAGATAAAAAATATACCTTCAATCTGCGAAGGAATTGCCATATTTTATGAACAACCTTGCTTAAAGCCATAATGTTAAACATAATTTACATATGTGCATTCTATTTTCTCTGTCTGCCAGGAATTGAATTCTGGCTCGACGCCTGAAGGGCGGGCGCAACGATCCCTGTCCCTGCGGAAGCGGCAAAAAGTAAAAGCACTGCTGCGGTGTTCATCACTGATCGGCAGGCGTTAATGGACCACCACAGGGAAGGTTTTCCTGCCCCGGTTGTCTGTGATCTCCAGCAGGTATATTCCGGCAGCCACGCCGTTGAGAGGGATCACATTGCGCACTGCATGTTCAAGGTGAAATACTTCCAACTTAATTCCATCCATCCGGTAAAGGGCAGCCATGCTCTTTTGTCCGGGCATGCCGGTGATGATCACATTATTCCCATCGCCGTAAACGCTGAACCGGCTATGGTTTTTCAGAACAGCTTCGGGATTCCCTGTTTCGATCAGGCTACTGCCAAACCGGAGGTAAAAGCGGCCTTTTCCGCAAGTGCTGGGTGGAAGCGTTGCCCGGTATTCTCCGGTTTCCGGGCACAGGGGCGTACTTATGTTCGTTACCCGGTCGTCAAACAAGGGCATCCACCCTTTGGGAAGGGTGACGCCTACGGTTCGGAAGATTACGACACCTCCCTCCGGAAGGTCAAGGCCCACCGGGATCTCAATGGTGCCGTAAAGACCATTGGGAAGGCACTGTATTTCCAGGTCGGTCCCCTGATCCCCGCCCACCAGCCGGGTATAAAGACGAAAATTGTCGGATGAAAGCAATCCTGCGTCAAAAGTCTTGTCGACTCCCGTGGTCATGGATTCATGGAAGGCAACCACCGTTCGCCTAACTCTGGCGCCTGCTTCTGCCTCCAGGGTAAGGCCGTACCAGCCGGGTGCGCACTGTGTTCTTGTGTTAATTGTTTGTAAATATTTGCAGTCGTTTTTAAACTGACTAACGGTTTGCACATTCCCTGACTTTAATCTAACCTCCGGGGCATGGGTCTGCATGGCCCTGGAAAAAATGGCCACCCCGTTCCCCTTCACATTGATTAAAAAGCCTTGTCCGCTTTGCAGATAATCGGGATCCTCGCCTCCGTAATAGCTGAATCCCTCGTAATGGTACCCAGAATTGCCAATGGCCCGGTAATACTGCTGGCTTCCGTCGTATTCACCGGTTTGGTTCCAGAGGTAAACGGCTCCGTAGGTATCTTCCAGGATGTCTGCATTTCTGGCAAGGAAGTTTTCCGCGGTAGAAGCGAAGGCGGTAATCCCGATGGCCGGGGTGAACGGATTTCCCACCGCATTCCAGCCATGGCGGGGGGCGGTGCAGTACACTGCCGGACTGACCGTATTATTCAAGGCACCGTTTAATGTTCCGGAAAAGGTGATCATCCCCTCTTCCGGGGTGCCTGTGGCTGCTGTGCGGATCACATAGCCCCGCCCAGGCTCCAGGACGGAAGGGAGGGTGGGGAAGTAGATCCATCCCTCATTCCCCTCTTCACGGTACCATCCCAGGTCATAATCGTTGGCGGGGGCGTAAAAGTTGACGGCCGGAGCATTCTTTTCAAAACCGGTCGTCACTTCCAGCGGGGATGCCATGATGGTCCAGCGTGACGGGTCGAAATATTTCCGAACCTGAATCTCCCCTGAGAAGTTTCCCTGGCAAAGGAGGGATCCGTGTGCCGTTTCCAAGGCATTCACCAAAAAGCCGGAAGCTCCTTCCGGATCGGTGTTTGTGAGGGTGACTCCCTCTGCTATGGTGACGGCTCCGCCGGCTTCCACGGTGACCCGGGCTACGGAAACATCCTGCGTGACCTCCACCAGGTGGCCGGGACGAATGTGTGTTGAAAGCACCTGGTCGGTGGGGTAAGTGCGGGCGCTGCCGCACCAGGTGATGCCGTCGGCGCTGGTTTCCCAGATGGTACGGTCATGCCAGGCGCCGTCCTGTTGCGAACGGTAGTGGAAGTTGAAACAGTCGGCTGTGGAAAGCAAAACGACGGAGGAGGTCACATTTCCGCAGGAGACGAGGCCGGTATCTATGGCGGTCAGCCGGTACCATGCGTCGGCAACAGACACGGGAGGCTGATAGCTCAGGGTGTCAGCCCCGGGAATGTCGTTCCATACTTTGCCATCCCAACTCTCCTGCCATTGGTAGCGGAAAGATCCCGATCCTCCGGAAGCGGCCTCCGCGGTCATCAGGTCGGGAAGCAATCCAAGGCAGGCGGCCGGGGGCTGCAGAATTACCGGTGCAACCGGATTACCCTGGAAGGTGACCCTGCGGCTCCGGCTGTCGCTCGACACATGGCAGTCGGCCCCCGAGGCGTGAAAGGTGATGTTCACCTTGTATGCGCCCGATTCTGCCGGTGTGCCGCCGTTAAAAGCAAGAACAGCGGTTTGTGATCCCGAGATGATCGAATTGTCGGTGACGTTGACCCATATGCCCGGGGAAAGGTATTTCTTCCACTGATAAGCTACCGGCGGAGTTCCGGAAGTAGTTACAGAATAGGAAAAACTGGCTCCTTCGCAGAGGATCACTTGGGTTTTGGAAGGGAAAACCACCGAGGGGATGATATCGGTGATCTCATTGACGGTCAGCAAGGCGTCATTGGATGTGAGACTTCCCAGGGCGTCGGTGACCTTCACCCGGTAGCGACTTCCCCCGGGATTTTCAAAACCTCCCACGTTGTCGACACGGAGGGTGCCGGGTGATGGGTAGGTGATGTTGGGGGATCCGGAAGGGATATCGGTGAAATCCGGTTCCTCGGACTGCTTCCGCTGCCAGGTGAAGGTGACGGGAGCGGTGCCTCCGTTGACGACCACCCTGAAAGTGACGACATGATCCTCGCAGTCGGTCACGTCGGCGGGGTGGGTGACGATTGTCAGTGCTGCGGGGTTAATGAGATTTCCTGCATTTAGCAGGCCTAATGGACTTTCTTCGGAATGCCTGATACAGAGACCTCCTGCGGTTTGCAGGACCAATTGACTTCCTCCGGAATGCCCTGTAGAGGTACTTCCTGCCGATTGTACAGACATAAAAACTCCTGCCAGCAGTGCCAGACACAACGGGAACCCTGTGCCCGGAAAACTACTGCGGCTGTGACGGCTGGAACGGGAATCGCAAAGGATACTTCCGCGTGGTAAAGTACAACTCCTCATCGTTTTGTGCGTTTATCCGGACACAACTGTCCGGATGGCCAAAAATCATTATTACGCACCCCTGACAAGGATAAAGAATCACTCTGTCAGGGTAAAATTACGATGGTGGTTGTGGTTTCCGTTTAAGTGGGAAGAGTTCCTACTATTCAGGTCAATGTATCCGCCTGGCGGACAAGGGTTTTATTTCCTTCCGGAACAAGGCAAAGGACAGAATCAATATACGATAAATCCTGGAAGAAAGCAAATTTATTTGGAAGGTGGTTTTGGAAATTCTACTCCCGTCTTCCGGCGGGTACTCCTCCCGGGAAGGAAAGATTCTATTCGATTTCCGTTGGTGCCTCTGACAACAAATATCGCTATATTCGTTGTCCTATGATGACCAACGCAGCGCTGTTCCTTTTCATCGGCAAAAGCCTGGCGATGGATGGCAACCCATCTGTAAGGGAGGAGGTTGTAGCGGCCGTTTCCGGGGGAAGGGTTCCCTGGGAGGCGTTCGTGTGGACTGGAAGCAGCCATTATGTGCTGCCGGCGCTCTGGTCAGCATATGAGCGGAATGGAATAGCGCCCCTGATTCCGGAGGAGCTGGCGGAGCATATGGCTGCCATTTATGCCCTGAATGCCGTTCGTAGCCGGCGTATCACGGAGCAGTGCCAACGAATTCACGAACGGCTCGCTTCCGCGGGAATGCATCCCCTCTTTTTCAAAGGGGCGGCGTTGCTGATGATGGGCCTCTTCAGGGACAGCGGCGACCGGATGATGGAAGATATCGACCTTCTCCTTCCGGAAGCGGAAATTCCGGGTGCCGTGGATCTCCTGCTGAAAGAGGGATATCTGCGGCATCCTGTCGATGAAGAAAAGAAAGTGGTGTATACCGATCACCATCATCTTCCGCCCATGTACCACCCCCGGGAGGTGACCACCCTGGAAATCCACCGGTACCCTGTCCATGAAGATTTCCGGAAATATATGGCTGCGGAAGAGATCATCAGGGAAGCAGTTCCGGCAGGTTCCGCAGGGATGGTTTACAGCCACTCACCGGACGATCATCCCGGGTCTATTCCCGGAAAGATTACGGGGAGGCATAACTCCTGTCAGGCGCAAGGCGAAGATGGAGTTCCATTATTCGTCGCATGTCCGCGCCATGCCATGACCCTGGTTTTTCTCCACGAGCACCGGACTGGCAGCGGATACCTTTCTTCCTCCGGAACGCTCAAAGGGGCGCTGGACTTTTACCTCCTGTCCAGGCTCCGACCCCCAGAACCCGGCGATCTTCCGCATGGAAAGTTAAGGAACAAATACCTCCGGTATGCCCGGGCGGTACAAAAGATCATGGGCGTTGCCCCCGATATTCCGGCCACGGAAGCTTCACAAAACCCTTTTAAGGCAGGTTTAGGTGCCAGGGAAGAAGCCAACTCCCCGGCCGGGGTCTCTCTGATCAACAAACAGCTTCCGTCGGAATCGGGCGTACAGTTCGGACCGGCCCGGGAAATTACGGGGAGAAAGTGCCGGGAGTTATGGTGGCGGAAGGAGTTGTTCCTCCTTGACCATCCCGGGATCGATCACTTCTGGTTTGAATTCCTCTATACCCCGGCGGTTTTCATGGTATTGCTGGTCCGGTCGGTATGGTCACCTGCCGACCGTCAACTGGTGAAGTCAAAACTCCGGAAAAAACTGAAAATTCGGGCCGCACGACAACGGGGAATCTGATTGTGACCGAATCTTTCACCTTCCGTTTACGTGTTTCAGTATCCTGCAGATAAAAGCTGACCTGTATGGCCAATTGCTCGTCCGGGACATAAACCACTCCATTTCAATAAACTGTCCACTTAAACCAGAATACATCCCTACACCCAATTGGAGACAAGAATGTATTCTGTGTTTAATGAGAATCATCCATTAATAGGTTCATTTACTCTTTAAGAACAGGCAATTTAATAACCTGAGTCCCTCTGTCACCTTTAATGCTCAAAAGGTATACCCCTGTAACCAAATCTTGTGCCGGAATATCGTTTCGAGATTCATTATCCAAGCGATATTCTCCTAATTTCCGGCCGTTAATGTCATACACGATTGCCGTTGTATTTCTTCCTGCCGCCCCAAAGATTGTAATTTTACTATTTGCATAACGGGCTGACAAGTGAATCAGATCCTTCACTATAGGAGATATAGGAGTTGCACTTCCGAATCTGATATAAAACCTTCCTGTGCCATAACTGTTTTTCGAAAGGGAAGCAGTATATGAATGAGAATTGTCAGGCATGTAAGTATTGACACGGAGAAGTCTGTCTTCCAACACCGGAATGATGTCTTTGGGTAGAATTATTCCGTCCATCCTGAAAGTAACCATTCCTCCCTGAGGGAGATCCACCCCCACGGGAATGACAAGGGACTCATATTGGTTATCGGGCAGACTCTGAATCTCCATTTCATAACCTTCATCATCCGAAAGAAGAGTGGTGTAAATCTGGAAATTATCCGTTGCCAGGAGACCTGCCTCATAGGTTTTGTCGAGGCCGGTGGTCATGTTTTCATTGAATCCGACGGCTGTATAGCGGGCTTCACCACCATTCTCAGCAATAAGTGTAATGCCGGGCCAACTGGTATGGGCTGATTTGAGCTCCAGCGATGGACGTGCAAATTGCATGGTTTTGGTAAACCTGATGGTACCCCCGTTACCTCCGGCATTGATGAGAAATCCCTGACCGGCCTGGACCTCCTTATCAAGCAGTGTGACAATTCCACCATACCAACCTTCCCAGTCTTTTGGAATATAACCGGTATTACAAATTGCCTTGTAGAACTGACCCGAACCATTATAGGTTCCTGTTTCATTCCATACATAGATGGCAGCATAATATGGCTCAAGTATGGCATAATTTTCCTTTAAGAACCAGTTTGAAGGTGGTGAACCACCATATATCCAGTCCTCTGCAACCCTGATGGCTGAAGTGTATGGATTTCCGATTGCATTCCATCCGTCACTATGGGTTCCGTCTACGTTCGTATTGAATACCTGAATGGTGACATCCCCGTCATTCAGGGTACCCGGGAAAACAAGGCGGGTTTTTTCGGAAGCCAGGGCAGCCAGATACCCTTTTGCGGAAATAAGGGAGGAAGGAAGTGGGGGAGCGAAGTAGTTCCATCCATAATTGTTTGATTCTATGTAAGTTGCAAAATCATAGCTTCCTTCATACATATTGATGCTGTCGGCATTCGTTTCAAATCCGGAACCAACTGTGACGGGAGGAGATGTGATATACCACCGTGAGGAATTAAGCCAGCGTTTATAAGTTAATTCTCCTGAGAATCCGTTATTTACAGAGATCAGCGTTCCATTTTTGTCGTCAGCTGAAGAATCAATGATAAAGCTTGAACTGTTGCCAACGTTGGTGAGCTTTCCTCCGGAAAGGATGGCCACTACTCCTCCACCTTCAATAAAGGTATTTCGGACAGAAACTGGAGAGGTGACCTCGACTGAATGCCCGTCTCTGATCCTTATGGATAAGGCCTTTTTATAGGTCGGATAAGAGTTGGCGAATGTCCAGGGGCCTGAGGCATTGCCGGTACGGCTGGTTTCCCAGATATCGGTGTTGGTCCAGTTGTCTGGCCAGGTATTACCTTTGGTACGGTAATGCAAAAAGCAGACGGGAACTGTGTATGTAGCCTGACATTCAGCCACTTGTCCGCATCCATCAGTAACCTTATAGGTCACTACGCTAATCCCGCCTTCTGATGACGGGGGAGGATATGCTGCAATAAGTTGATCTATGGTCGGTGCTGTTATATTGCACCCCCCTGAATTAGTAAATTGGGCGAGCCAGGAACGGTAATCAGTTTCGATTTCAACAGGAGTGAGGCAGTCTGTAATTGTACCGGGTCCAGGGCATGACACAGTGAGGGTCTGGCGGGGTTCGACCTGGTAGGATGCGGTTCTAGTCACAGTGCCACAGACATCAACAACTGTCCATGTGACTGACCCATTCCCGCCATTGCACAAATCAGGATAAGTTACCTGGCTGCGAGTTATGGCAGGAGAGCAACCGCCGGTAGCTGTCAGGCTATTTAACCATTGTTGGAAATCGGTATCCAAGTCCAATTGTTGCGTATACTGACAATGATCGCGAATAAAATCGCCAGGAGTGCTAACCGTCAAAGCTGGAGGAGTAGTCAGTGTAAATGTGGCTGTTCTGACAATATCACTGGAGCAAAGGTCACTCACTATACGTTGTACAGTAACTGTTCCCCCAGTGCAAAGGCTTGGAGCCTGCGGATCAGTCGGATTAAAAGTTGCTGACGGATCACATCCTCCCCTGTATCCAAAGCTGTTCAACCAGGCATTGAATGCCGTGTTTACAAAATCCTGGGTAGGATAATCGCATGCCGAAATAGATATATCATTTGGTTGATCTACCTGCAAAGCATCCGCAGGCCTGATGGTGAATGTAGCCTTATGCGTGGTGGTGGTATAGCCAATGTCAGAAATAGTCCAGGTAACCACGGTTGAACCACCGCATAAATCAGGTGCTGTGTTGTTGTCAGGGACAACACTCGGAGAACAGCCACCGCTGGCGTTTGTGGATGCTAACCAGGTAGTGAATTCGTTATTCAAATCATTCTGATTGGTAAAATGGCATGCATCCTGGATAACGTCAGACGCTTTGTTCAGGACTATTGGTGGAGGTGGAGTAATTGTGAATGTTGCCGAGAAGGAGTCGTCGTAACATCTGTCCTTAATCTCCCAGGTAACGGTAACGGATCCTCCGTAAAAGTCGGGAGCGGTGGTGTTATCTGGCAGGAATGTTGGTGAAATCCCTCCTGAGACAGAGGTAGTGGCCAGCCAGGCAGCAAAGTCTGCATCAGCCGCTGCCTGATTTGTAAAATCACATGCTGATCTCGTAACGTTAACTGCTTTAGTGACAACCACAGGAGGAGGCGGGGTTACTGTAAAAGAGAATGTAGCTTCCTGTCTTGGAAGACAAAGGTCCTCAACACTTGCTGTAAAAGAGTAGGTTCCACCGCACAAACCGGGAGCGACAGGGTTCTCGGGATTTATGATAACATCATGTGCACAGCCTCCTGTTATCTGAAAGCCGGCATACCAGGCATCAAATGCTGCATTTAAGTCAGCCTGAGATGAAAAGTCAGATGATGGACGTGTCACGTTGTCGGAGGTGCTATAAACAAATGCCGGAGGTGGAGTGAGCACAAATGACGAAGTGACAGTAGTTTCATTCAGACAGGGTGGATCAGTTACTGAGTAGGCTACATTAACTGTGCCGCCAGTGCATAATTGAGGTGCTGTTGGATTTGGGGGATTAAAGCTGGTACTGGGGTTAAGAGATCCATTTACCTTAAATCCCGATAACCATTCGTTAAAAACGGAATCAACGGCACCCTGATTTGCAAAATCACATGATGAAACCGTTTTTGGATCTGGTTTCAGAATGGTTGGGGCTGGTTCGATAACCAGATCGGCTCTTCTGCGGCAACCTTCCGAGGTGGAACATTGCACGTAAAAAGGATAAATACCGGGCGTATTGGTATCGGTTAAAGAAGTGTACGGTGCACCAGCTGTTGTCCTTTCTGTTGCCGATAAGTCAGTGAACGGATTGAAAGGACTTCCCTGATGCACATGAGCCCCACCGGCTGATGAGGTGTACCAATAGAGCACGGCATTGATAGAATAATGTACTGTAATACTGATATAATCAACATAGGCAGTCCTGGAATAATAGTTATTTGTATTGTATACAGAAAGGTAAACACCGAAATCAATATCGTTGATTTGAGAAGGAGACCAGGAAGCACCCCAGAGATCTTCAGATCCTCCATAGTTTACTGTTTCGTTTGCTGTAGGCCAAATAGAACTACTAGCTTTATTGTCACCCGTAATATTTCCATCTTGGTTTCTAAGTCGGAGAATATTGTCTCTTATCCGGTTATTATTGGATACTCCGGTTGAGTAACGTTTGATTGAAACTATAATTCCTTTAATGGTGGCATCATCTGGAATATTAAAACCGAAATTTGTAATCCTTAGATAATTGCTGTAGGAATTCCCCGAAACATAAGCATATGCATAATATCCATTGTCTGTTCTGGCATCATCGGTATCGTACCAATTCCCACCAAGGTTGCCGGAATTAGCTGTTGTTCTACCAAAATTTGGTCCAGCCGCTAGACTCCCCTGAGGGCATGTAGATGTTGAGGTAAGGGGAGGAACAGATGAGATTTGACTACCTTTACAGATTGTTACTCCTGAAGGATAGGGGGCATCCACAACAGTGATGACAGTTGAAGAGGAAACGGTACAGTTTCCTCCCGGAACTGGGGAAAAGGTCAATGTTATTTCGCCTCCGGTGGTGGGATTTGGTAAAATATATGTAGTATTTGGTGAATTGGGGTATGTGAAAGTCCCTCCTGCAGAGTTGTCATTCCAAACCACAGATGCACCTGGAGGATCAACGGTACCTGTAAGTACAACTTCGTCTCCCATACAAACGGTTTGGGGATTTCCCGCGAAAGCGGCAACGCTTGGCTTGACAATAATATTCCTGGTTTCATAAACACCCGTACAAGAATATTCTTCGTCGCCATCGGGATCGTTGGAGGTGAGGGCAAGGGTGATAACTCCCGAATAATTTGCAGGGGGTGTATAAGTGACATTAGCTGGTGATGTGGTACACGAAGTATTGCTTAGATTTCCGTTAATTCCTGCATTGGGCGGATCGAGGCTCATGATAGACCAGGACGCACAAATGTACCCACCGGTCCGGTTTTGAAGAGTGGCACCAGTCAATGGTATAGCTGTCGGTGAGCCTGAGCAATTAACTTCAATGTCAGGTCCCGGGTTGACAATATGGTCCGAAATAACTTCGAGATGTAAAAGGTCAGAATATGATGTACATCCATATTCATTCGTAATCGCAAACCTAAAGTAATAGTCGCCAAGGAACCGGTAAGGAGAGGTTTCTCCGGGTGGCATTTTATACTCGTAGTGGGATGTTACTTCGCCAATAGCATCTTCCCATACCGATGAAGGACCTTCAGGTGTACCTATGGAATACTGCCATTTCCAGTTATAAGAATCAAAATATGGCATGGTGGGGTAAACCCATTGGTAATTGTTCCAATAAAACACTTCCAGGTCATTATCGGCAATGTAATAAACACTGTTTCCATTACACTGCCGCAAATAGTCCACTCTTGGATTAATATACTGTTGGTGAAAGGTTGTTCTCAAACTAAGTGAAGGATTGGGATTGACTGTTACGTTGACTGTGAATGGATAGCCGGTGCAGCCTCCTCCGGAAACGGGTGTAACAGTATAAGTGACACTCCCCGGATTATTTGGATTGATGAGATTTAAAGTGTGACTTATTTGAGTCCCGCTTCCGTTGGAAACTCCCGTAACGTTGCTGGCTGTAACAGTCCATGAGTAGTTAGTTCCGGGAGGAACAACAGATCCTTCAGGAATTCCTGTTTCAGGTGCAAGAACGAAAAGGCTTCCGTTGCATATTGCAAAAGTTTGGTTGGGAATAACCGGTGCCTGGTTAACGGTAATGGAGAATGTACAACTGTTTGAACAGTTCCCCGCTGAAGTATAGTTATAGGTAATACTGTGCAGTCCAACACCTGCAAGTGAGGGATAGAATGAGTTGTCAGTTACTCCTGGTCCACTGAAGGTTCCGCCTGCTGGGGAAAGACCCGCAAGAGTGGAAAGATTGATGGGATTATCATTTAGGCATAAGGTCTGATTAGAAGGGCAAGTTACTACCGGAATTGGGTGAACTGTCACCGTGTGATTAACCGAAGTGCCGGAACAAACTCCGACTGAAGGAATAATCGTGTAGGTTACGGTGCCTGCGTGGGAGCCGCTTGGATTGGTCAGCGTTTGTGATGGAATGGAGGGGCCATTTCCGGATGAAGTAAAGCCTGATATGGCTGGTGTTCCAGTCGTTGCACTCCAACTGTATGATGTTCCATAAAGGTCAGAAGTGAAGTTTACAACAGCAGTGGATCTTCCGGAGCAAACGGCTTGAGAAATGGGTGTAACAGTTATAACAGGGATTGGGTTAATTTTAATGTTAATCTGTTTATTGGGTGCATTGTTGGGACAAGAAAATCCATCGTAAACGATGCTGACAACAGAATAGTTAAATGTGCCATCAGTGGTAGTAGGAACATTTATCGTTGCAGTCCCGTTCGCCGCAATATTGACCGGGCCAATATTACTCCCATCGTTTATTTTATAATACAATGAAATATCCCGGTTCCTGAGATTTGTAAAGGTGATTATTGGGGAAGTACTGCCTTCACATGCCTCAGTAACTGATGCGGAAATTTGAACATCAGGTATATCGAGAACTTCAACCGTTACAATTTGTCCGGAAATCGTTTGAAGGCAATTTGGTGCGGTGCTGTACCTGACATTTTTTAACTCATATTCATATATCCCCGGGGTATTTGTAGGTAAATTAACAGAAATAGTCTGGTTACCCAGTATGGTTCTTGAAACCGATGTGCCACCATTCAAAGAATACTCAACCAGAATGTCTTCAGTCATGTTGTTTTGAATGGAAACAGACCCGGCGCTTCCTTTGCAAAGAAAATTTGACCCGGCAGAAATTGTAGCATTTGGGGTGGGTCTGACCACAACTGTGGCTGAACTTAAGGGATTATTGTTCTGGCATCCAACCGAACCGCTGTACCTTACTCTGGTTAAAGAGTAAACAAAGGAGCCAGGCGTAACAGTAGCCACTGAAATTGTATAAGCTGAATTGGCAGCAATGGTAATAGGACTTGCTGCAACGGCATTGACAGTGTAATCAACGATGATCTCCCTGTTTTCAGGATTAGTAAAAGTGAGGACCGGATTTGTTTCTCCCTGACAGACTGAAACAGTACCACTGATTGTAGCTGTAGGAATAGGCAGAATGGTCACTGAAACAGACTGTCCAGTTATGTTGTTCTCACAAGATGGTGTATTCGGATAGTAAACTTTTTTCAGGGAGTAAACCACAGTCTTGGCAACAGAAGTATTGACCTTTAGCGTGTGGCATTGCCCTGTATTAATGTCAACAGGAGTTTGATCAGCTCCGTCGATGGAATAAACAACTTTAACGGGCAAAGCGCTGGTGTTGGTTATAAGTACATCAGGGTAGGCATCATTACGGCATACGGTATTATCCCCTGAAATGGTAGCTGTGGGAATTGGCCGTACAGTGACAATGGCTGATTCATTGATACTTGTGTTGCTGCAAGCCAAGGCATCCTGGTACTCGACTCTGGTAATGGAATAATTATAGGTGCCCGGTGTTGTAGTGGAAAAAGAAATTTCTGAGCTACTCAAACTATCTGTTCCCAGATTCAATGGTGTTTGATCAACTCCGTTTAAAGTATAAAACACTTTGACTGGCAATGTTCCGGGATTTGAAAAGGTAATTTTCGCCACATCACCCGGACAGACTGACTGGGTTCCGGTTATTTCTGCTGTAGGAAGGGGCCTGACAGTAACCGTTGCCGTTATTTGTCCGGTGATGTTATTATTCTGACACGATAATCCGCTAATATATTTAACGCTGGTGATCGTAAAAGTAAAATCCCCGGGATTACCAGTAGGTACTGCGACATTCTGACTGGCTCCTGTAATGGATAAAGTCTTGGCGGTTCCGTTCAACGTGTAAGTGACTTCAATTGGTAAGGGTTGTGGATTGTTAAACGTTACAGAAATTGCAGGAGCTCCCTTGCACACAGCGTTTGTCCCTGAGACTGATGCGGTAGGAAGAGGGATAATTTCAACTTGCGTATCTTTGCTAATAATGCACCCGTTATTGTCAGTTACTGTAACGATGTAGATCCCTGCTTTAGCAGTTCCTGCATTTGAGATCGTGGGATTTTGGATGGTTGATGTAAATCCGTCTGGTCCGGTCCATGAATATGAGTAGCCTGGAGTCCCACTGGTTGGATTAGCAAAAAGGGTAATTGTTCCATTCTCGCAAATTGGGGAATTAGAGTTGACCGTTAAGGATAAAGCCGGTGGCTGGTTTATTGTTAAACTTCCAAGTGTTCTGAAACATTGCGGGTAATTTTTGTCTCTGATTTGAATGTTATAATTACTCGGTGATAAGTTAGTAAAATCGAATGATGAGTTAACAAGAACTTCGTTCCAGACATTCCCATCAATACTTACCTCATAATTGCCATGACCTCCCTGAGGATTAAAGACCTGAATTTTACCGTTGTTTGCGCCGAAGCAAGTGACATCTGTTTTGTTAACAGAAGCGGAGAGGATAGCGGGCTGGGTGATGGTCGTTCCTGGTGTGCCGTCCAGGTCAATGATGCAGGCCGGATGTGCTGCATCGCGGATGGATACCTGATAGGTACCTGATGCCAGGTTAGCAAAGGAGCCGGTGGCCTGCCAAGTCGAACCATTGTCAATGCTGCATTCATAAGTGCCGGAACCGCCTGAGGCTCCGCTGACGGAGATGATTCCATCGCTTCCCCCGAAGCAGGTGACATCTGTTTTGTTAACAGAAGCAGTGAGTGCTGCAGGCTCGGTGATAGTCGGGTTACCGAGAGTGATTTCACAGGTTTGATGAGCTGCATCCCTGATCTGTACGGTGTAAATATTAGGGGCGAGAGCGCTGAATATATAGGAAGCAGAAGCAGAGACGTCGAACCAGTTTATTCCGTTGATGGAGACCTGGAAAGTTCCGTATCCTCCCAGCGGATTGGATACGGTGATGGTTCCATCGTTTGCGCCGAAACAGGTGACATCTGTTTTGTTAACAGAAGCGGAGAGGATAGCGGGCTGGGTAATGGTCGTTCCTGGTGTGCTGTCCAGGTCAATGACGCATGCCGTATTGGCTGCATCGCGGATGGATACCTGATAGGTTCCCGGTGCCAGGTTAGCAAAGGAGCCGGTGGCCTGCCAAGTCGAACCATTGTCAATGCTGTATTCATAGGTGCCGTAACCGCCTGAAGCTCCGCTGACGGAGATGATTCCATTGTTTGCTCCGAAGCAGGTGACATTTGTCGGGGTTACCGTAGCGGAGAGAACGGCCGGCTGGGTGATGGTCGTTCCTGGTGTGCTGTCCAGGTCAATTACGCATGC
>JAKQJH010000142.1 GCA_029561255.1 Bacteroidota bacterium
GTATCTCCGTTGGCAGCGGGCAATGCTACTTCAGGTGCTTTATACCCTTGTTTGATTTGCGCCTGCGCCAGTGTACTCATACACAACAGGAAGAATACAACGATAATTTGTTTCAATGAAAACATATAAACACTTTAAAAAGTTTCTCTCCCCGGAATACCGGGGAGAGAAACCAGATATACTGATCAAATGGTCACGTGATAGATCCGCTCCCCTTTTTTCACCCCGGCTTTAACCTGGTCTGCTTCTGCTTTCCCGGTTGACAAGCTCGGGATCTTTACCGTACTGCTGATCTTTTTAAACGCTTTGGCTGTCAGGAATGATTTATCCTGCAGGGTAAAAGTAACTTCGCCGTTCAACACCTTGTTAGACGAGTTAAGAAAACGAAACCAGTTCGTTCCTAAACGGATAATTCCATCCGGACCGGTACTGAGGTTGTTAAATGAACCAGTTAACTGTAATCCACCAACAAAGAAACCGGCGCCCTCCACGGCATCCCTGATCGCATCGGGTTTTACGTCCATGCCCTGCCGGAATACAATACTGAAAGAGGAGTTCTTAATATCCGCTTTCACTGATTCCACAAAGGGAAGTTGCTTCAGTGCTTTATTAATTGCATTGCTGCACAGGGCACAGGTCAGACCGGTAGCCTGCAGGTTCGCCTTGCTGAACTGCGCTTGTATCAGCAGTACCTGTAACGCCATTATTATCAACAACCCTGTTTTCTTCACAAGTATGTTTTTTCGCTTAATCAGGATTTTTTACAGCAATCTTTACCATCATGTCCTTCCTTGCTGCATTTGCCATCCTTGCAACAGTCCATTTTGGCAGCCCCTTCTTTTTTACAGCAATCTTTACCATCATGTCCTTCCTTACTGCATTTGCCATCTTTGCAGCAATCCATTTTGGCAGCACCTTCTTTTTTGCAGCAATCCTTACCGGCATGTCCTTCTTTATCACATTTGCCATCTTTACAACAATCCATTTTCATGTCGCCATCTTTTTTACAGCAGGGCTTATCGCAATGACCGGCATTGGTGCATTTGCCATCTTTACAGCAATCCATCGAACCGGAGGCTGCATCTTTATCATATTTGCAGCAACCCGGCAGCTTATTGTATACTTCCATGGTGGATTTGAAACCGGCATTATCATGACCAACGGCAGCTATCTTCTCCTGGATCTTAGCGGCATTGGTGGTGGAACTGGTATAAGTAATGGTCAGTTGTTGCGTAGCCGCATCCCATTTGGCTTCGGACGCACCGGCATCTTTAGCCGCTTTCTCAATACGGGTCTTGCACATACCGCAATTTCCGGAAACCTGGAATGATTCTGTTTTAGTCTGGGCAAAACCCAGTGAAGTAATGGCTACCATAACGGCAGTCAATGAAAATAAGCGTATCGTTTTCATAAAAAACTTTATTAAATAATGAATAAATAATATCGTGCCATAAGACACAAAGGTTGACCGGCTGTTGCCTGTCGCTATAAAATAATTAATGTATCAGATACGGAAGACATTAATCTGCAGATAGGTATCCTGTTCGGATAATAGTGGAGGTGGATTGACAAAGGTGTTCACCAGTCCCAACTCCGATTCAAACGGAGCATTCAGAAAAAGTGAAGGTTCAATTGTCAGTTCAGTGGTAAAAACAGGTGTATAATCCGTAATACTGACTTTATTCTGATCCTGTTCCAGTTTAAAAACTTTCACTTCATCGTGACAGCAGGTATTGCTTTCATGTAACAACATCCCGCACTGACCACATTGGTCTGATTCATCCCCGAAGAAATGTACAGAAGCCAGCCGGTCCATGCAATAATGCAGATTGACCACTACCCCACAGGTTACCGTGAGATAGCATAAAAAAGATATGGTCAGGACCAGTTTCTTCATGTCTTTACAAAGATACTCGCAATATTGAAGAATACTAACTGAGTTTTATCAGGGTCAATTATTTGAGAATCAATTAACAAAGCGCCAGAATACGCCCAGTCTGAACTGCAGGCCCGGAAGGGCGTAAAAGGGAGCTACCAGGTTGTTACGGGTAAAACCGAATCCGTTGAAATTCCGGGCGGTATTGAGGTTTTCCATCCGGACAAAGGCGGTAAAGGGTCGGATTCTGAAATGTACATAAGCCGCAATATCGGGCAATGGATTCCGGATGACCGTGGTATCCTGATAGAAAAAACGACCCATTACCGGTGAATAATGATCCGCTTTATAGGCAGCCCGGTACCTGATCTCCGTGCCAAAGGCAATATCCAGGTTTTTAAACCCAAGGCTTCCTTCGTAGCCGATCCGGTTACGGGTATATAAGGCCGGCACATTGACCGGGGCCTCTCCTACCCGTTGCTGAAAATACAGTTCGGCATGCCAGTTCCAGTGTTTGCCGAACCGGATCGTTTTCTCTACTGCTATCTGAAGCAGGTTGAAGAGGCTGCTTTCCTGATTTACTTCAAAATAATTATCCAGGTAGGTATAATTCGTGACCAGGTAATAATGACCGGTCAGTTTCATTTTAAATGAAGGAAGAAAATAAGAGGCAAAGAGATGAGTATTGTTTTCCTTTTTCAGGTTTACCACTGATTTCATCAGGTAAAAACTGCTCCGGGAATCAAACATAAACGAGGGAGTCCGGCTCGTGTTTTCAAATCCGAGTTCCAGCGATCCGGCTTTTTTGCTCAGCAGACTCTGCAGACGGATATGCGCCTCATAATCTCCGGAATTATAACCGGTGAAAAACAACCGCCCATTGGCCTGGATATCCCAACGCTGATTTTTTGTTTTATTCCGATACTCCGCATGTCCCGCCGTATTAAAGAAATTCAGTTTACCCGAAGACAAAGTGCCGGTGATCGTCTGTACCAGTAATCCCAGTTTAATAAACTGATGCAGATTTTTGGCATCCGGAAACTGGTAAATGGAAAAATCATTGTTCAGCAATTTCCATTTATCCGAAAACAGGGCTGTATCATTGGCATCTCTGAGTGCAGTATCATAGTACGCCCGGTAATAAAGTGAATCCCCTGCATTATCCTGAAAAGTATAACTGTTACGATCAAACTGGAGGGTATGTTCAAAACGCAGTCGTGGAAAGAACAATGGGATAATAGTGGAATCGGTCACCAGGGAATCCTTTTTTCCAAAATCATACTGTTGACGGAACAGCAGGGTGGTTTCGCTGTACTTATTTCCTGTATTGATTTTATTTCCAAAAAAGTTGGTGGAAAAAACCTTTTTACCCCCGATCCTCGTGTTGATATTATAACGTTCCTTAAAGTCCGGATCGTTCAGGATATCCGTGGTATCAATAATGCCCCCGTTTTCATAGGCCTGAAGTTTATTGGAAAGCAATACGAAATAATTATTGTACCGCAGATTTTTCGATTGATACTTTGAACTCAACAGGTAATTATTATGATTGCTGTTCTGGTTCTGGAAAGACCCGGGAGAATTGATCAGCCGGTACTGAAACAGGAAATTCCAGTTGGGCTTGATATTCTGGGTATGGACCAGGCTGATCATCTGTTCCACCCGGCTGCCCAGTAAATAATTCAGTTCTGAATAGGGACGGGTGGTATTAAAAAAACGAACTTCACTCAGTTTCCATTTATATACATCAAAGGCGTGAAAACCCGGATCAAAACCAGCATTTAATTCCGGAGAAAAAAGCAATGAACGGGTGGCCAGGCCGGTATTCCCAAGGTTGATCGAGGTTCCCGGGAGCGGAAAGCGACGGGTAAAATCGCCGACCGAGGAATCGAGTTTGTACTGCCGGGTAGAATCCATATACCGGAAACTGATCGTGATGGAATCCTCTGAATTATCCCGGTGTTTCAGGCTGTCATTTCCACTGCCGCCGGAGAAACTGCTTCCCAGATTTTTAAGCCGGTTTCCCAATTGCATAGCAGGCTCCTGTGCCAGCAAGGCCTGGGAAATAAAAAGCAGTAAAAAAAGAGACAGGTATATATAGTTGCTTCTCAGAGTAAAACTGATTTGATAAAAGATGAAATAACGTTGCAAAATAGCGCTGCAAAGGTAAACATCGGCGTTTATTCTGTTAATTAAAATAATAAGTCTGTTCCTGTTGTCCTTTCAGGTTATGGGTGTACAGGGTACCGCAAAAAATCACAGTCCTTTTCATCACATAATAAGCGGCTAAGCCGGGGATTTTTTAACACCTCAGTATAATCCATCCATCTCCCGTCCACATTGATCCTGCGGTAAACCAGCCGGATTCCCTGGCTGTAATCCACCCACCAATATATATGACCGGTATATAAAGGTTGTATAACACGGCCTCCCGGTTGATGCCAGCCATAAATAGCTACCCGGTCCGGCTTTTTATCCCGGCTGATCTTTCCGGAAATCACGACATCTTTTTTGATACCGGCAATCAGTCCTTTTTTGCCTTTTCGCTGACCTTCGATGATCAGGTGATGCTGCCACATGGACGGGGTGCTGTCCCGGTAAGCAAAGAGGGGGACTGGTCTGAGTTTCAGAGTTGCCGCCTGGTAAATATCATCCACCATTTTCCGGGTGGGCAGAAAACAATTAAGGCTGTCGGCTATCCGTTGAGCCGCATAGGGCGTAATACAGACGCGCGCCCAGTCGTCACCGGAACCGATACTGAGGTAGTCTGGGGCGACATAAAAAACAGCCTTGATCATCTTGCCGGAGAGGCTATCTGTGAGGGAAACCCTGACTGGTACAAACTTCCGGAGAAAAGGGGGCAGGTTGCCCGAAAGGGCAGCCTGAACAACGAGGGAATCACGGGCGGCCCACTGCATGGCCGCTGCCTGCTCGTAAAAAGTTGAACCGGTCAGCCCTGTCCTGTTTTCGGGCCATTGCATTCTGTAACCCGGATGACAGCCTGCCAGGTAAAAAACGGCTAATATTGGAAACAGTCGCATGCCTGCAAGGTAAAAAAACTATTCCCTAATCGCCTTTCACTGTCCCTGTTCCTTTATCTTTGCGCAAATTTTTCCATTATGAATCTCCATGAATACCAGGCGAAGGAACTACTGAAAAAATACAATGTTCCGGTGCAGGAAGGATTTGCCTGCAGTACAGTACATGAAGCGGAAGAAGCCTACCGCCAGATCAAAAACCAGTTCGGCAGCAGCTTCGCCGTTGTAAAAGCTCAGATCCATGCAGGCGGCCGCGGTAAAGGAGCCATTAAAGAAAATGGGATCAACGGTGTGAAAGTGGGAAAGAATATTGAAGATATCGCAGACTTCGCGAAAAAAATACTGGGAGGAACCCTGGTAACCCTGCAAACCGGACCAGCCGGTAAAGTGGTGAATAAAATATTGGTGGCCCAGGATATGTATTATGACGGTATAAGTGACCGTAAGGAATTCTATCTCTCCATCCTGCTCGACCGTACCAAGGGTCAGAATGTAATCATGTACAGTACCGAAGGCGGTATGAATATCGAGGAAGTAGCCCATAATACCCCCGAAAAGATTTTTAAAGAATGGGTACACCCTTCCGGTGGACTTCAGGGATTCCAGGCGCGTAAAATTGCATTCAACCTGGGACTGAGCGGAGACGCATTTAAGAATTGCGTAAAATTTGTGACCAATCTTTACAATGCTTATGTAGGGCTGGATTGCTCCATGCTGGAAATTAACCCGCTGTTCAAAGCGGCTGATAATAAAATCGTGGCCGTTGACTGTAAGATGAACCTGGATGATAACGCCCTGGTACGCCATGCCGATCTTTCTTCCCTGCGCGATGTTACAGAGGAAGATCCGACTGAAGTGGAAGCCGGTCAGTTCAACCTGAACTTTGTGAAACTGGATGGCAATGTGGGTTGTATGGTGAATGGGGCTGGTCTGGCCATGGCCACTATGGATATGATCAAACTCAGCGGTGGTGAACCTGCCAACTTCCTGGATGTAGGCGGTACGGCCAATGCGCAAACGGTGGAAGCCGGATTTAAAATCATCCTGAAAGATCCTGCTGTAAAAGCGATCCTCATCAATATCTTCGGCGGTATCGTTCGTTGCGACCGGGTGGCCCAGGGTGTCATTGATGCCTACAAAAATCTCGGCAACATTCATATTCCGATCATCGTTCGTCTCCAGGGCAC
>JAKQJH010000167.1 GCA_029561255.1 Bacteroidota bacterium
TCATGAATCCGCACCGGTCTGCCTTTGTCCGTTTGATTAAACACCCGCTGAAGTTCCGGTTGTTTCTGCTCATGAAACTACCTGCGGCCTTTATTGCCGGGGTAAAAGTGAGGGAGATCGATGAGCACCGGGCGGTGGTCACAGTACCGTTTAAGTGGTTAACGCAAAACCCATTCCGGTCCACCTATTTTGCCAGCCTGAGTATGGCCGCGGAAATGAGTACCGGGGTGCTGGCCCTTGCTGAGTTACATCAGCGACAGCCCGCCGTTTCGATGCTGGTAGTAAAAGTGGAATCGGCGTATTTTAAGAAGGCAACGGACCGATCTTCTTTTGTTTGTGAGGATGGTGAATTGTTCCGGAAGGCGATTGATGAAACAATAGAGACTGGAGAAGCCCGGACCGTGAGCGCCCGTTCTGTTGGTACGAATAAAGCGGGGGAGAAAGTAGCTGAATTCTGGATCACATGGTCATTCAAAGTACGAAGTACGAGGTATGAAGTACGCTGACGTAAATTGAACATATAGTTGTAAGGAGGGGCTGTTTCCTAACAGCGAACACCTGACAGCTAACACCTATTAAAAGAAGAATTATGAAAATATCCTTCCACGGCGCAGCACGCACAGTAACTGGTTCCAAGCATGTGATTACGTTAAAGAATGGAAAGAAGCTCCTGCTTGACTGCGGGATGTTTCAGGGATTGGGAAAGGATACCGATATGCTGAACCGGAATTTTGGTTTTGAGCCGGAAGAAATTGAGGTGATGATTCTTTCGCATGCGCATATTGATCACAGTGGGCTTATCCCTAAACTGATCAAAGACGGATTCCGGGGTAAGATATTCTGTACCCATGGTACCAGTGAACTGGCAGGCGTGTTGCTGGAGGATTCAGCAGAAATCCAGGAAGATGATGTGAAGTATATGAATAAGCGCAGGGCGGCCAACGGACTGCCATACCTGAAACCCCTGTATACAGTAGATGATGCAAAAAAAGCAGTGGATCATCTTATTGAAGCAGATTATGGAAAATGGTTTGATGTGATGGAAGGGGTGCAGGCGATGTTTACAGATGCCGGACATATTATCGGCAGTGCCTGTGTGCATCTGAAGATTCATGAAAGCGGAAAAGAGATACGGATTACTTTCAGCGGGGATATTGGTCGTTACCGGGATGCGATATTAAAATCTCCGGAGGATTTTCCTCAGGCCGATTATATCATTATGGAATCCACTTATGGAAACAGTCTGCATGATACCCATGTAACCACACCCGATAATCTGCTGGAATGGATTGAGAAAGCCTGTGTGCAGAAAAAGGGCAAACTCATATTGGCCGCTTTCAGTGTGGGGCGGACCCAGGAGATTCTGTTTTCCCTGAACCAGCTGGAACTGGAAAACCGCTTGCCGGATGTGCCTTACTTCGTAGATAGTCCGTTAAGTATTGAAGCCACGGAGATCATGAAGAAATATCCGGAGTATTTCAATAAAACGATACAGAAGATCATGAAGACCGATAAGGACCCGTTTTCCTTTGAAGGATTGAAGTATGTGAAGTCGGTCGAGCAATCCAAGCTGCTCAATTTCCAGGATGGTCCGATGGTGATCATTTCTGCCAGTGGTATGGCGGATGCCGGCCGGGTGAAGCACCATATCAGTAATAATATCGAGAACAGTCACAATACGATCCTGATGACGGGTTATTGTGAACCCCGTTCATTGGGTGGACGGTTATTGAAAGGCGATAAGGAAGTGAATATTTACGGGGTATTGCATGAAGTCCATGCCGAAATCGGCGCCGTCCGCAGTATGAGTGCCCATGGGGATTATGAGGATATGAGCCAGTGGCTTTCCTGTCAGGATCCTCGCCAGGTGACTAAATTATTTCTGGTCCACGGAGAGTTTGACGTGCAGCAGGATTTTAAGCAACGGTTGATCCGCAAAGGCTTCCTGGATGTGGAGATTCCGGAGCAGCATCAGGAAATCGGGCTTGGGTGACAAGGAGTTAGCCGGAAAATCTCTTAAAAAAAGGTTCCAATTTCATTTCGCCAATTTCCCTAAAATCGCTATTTTTGCCGCCCGTTGCCGGGGTAGCTCAGCTGGTTAGAGCATCGGATTCATAACCCGAAGGTCGGCAGTTCAAGTCTGCTCTCCGGTACTTAGCCTAA
>JAKQJH010000199.1 GCA_029561255.1 Bacteroidota bacterium
ACTTCCACGCCATGTTTGATGGCATCGCTGATCAGTTGGGCCGGCTGGTAAAAACCCATGGGTAAACTGTTCAATATAGCACAGCAAAAAACATCCGGGTAATAGCATTTGAGCCAGCTGCTAACGTACACCAGTAAGGCAAAACTGGCGGCATGGCTTTCGGGAAAACCATAACTGCCAAAACCTTCGAGTTGTTTGAACACCCGCTGGGCATATTCAAGGGTATAACCATTTTTTGTCATGCCCTTGATCAGTTTCTCTTCGTATTGCGACACCAGTCCCTTGGCTTTAAATGTAGCCATGCTGCGGCGCAGGCCATCAGCTTCTGCTGGTGAAAAGCCTGCAGCTACAATAGCGATCTTCATAGCCTGCTCCTGGAACAGCGGAACACCCAACGTGCGTTTTAAAATATCTTCCAGCTCTTTGGAAGGGTATTCCACTTTTTCTTCGCCATTGCGGCGGCGCAGGTAGGGGTGTACCATATCGCCCTGTATGGGGCCGGGTCGTACAATGGCTACTTCGATCACTAAATCATAAAAACAATTGGGTCGCAGCCTGGGCAACATGGATTGCTGGGCACGGCTTTCTATCTGGAACACACCAATAGTATCGGCATGACTGATCATCTCATACACTGCCGGATCATCTTGTGGGATATTCGCCAGCGTTAGATCGAGTTTGTAATGCACTTTTGCAATATCAAATGCCTTGCGGATACAGGTAAGCATACCCAGCGCCAACACATCGATCTTCATAAAACCCAGGGCATCGATATCATCCTTGTTCCATTCGATACAGGTACGGTCGATCATGCGGGCATTCATAATAGGGCAGAGGTCGGATAGTTTACCACGGGTGATCACAAAACCTCCGGTATGCTGACCCAGTTGCCGGGGAAAACCCATGTATTCCTTTGTCAGCTGCAGTACTTTTAACAGGTGTGCATCACCGGGGTTTAGACCCTGTTCTTTGATGCGTTTACCTTCAAACCATTCATCGGTAAACTCCCAGAGAGATGCTGACAAACCATTGATGGTATCAACAGATAAACCCATTGCTTTGCCCACATCCCGTATGGCGCCGCGTTGATGCACTTGTGTAACGGTGGCAACAATGGCTGCCCTGTCGCGGCCATATTTATTAAACACATATTGCATCACTTCTTCACGGCGTTCATGTTCAAAGTCCACATCAATATCCGGTGGTTCATTGCGGGCAGAAGAAATAAACCGTTCAAAGAGCAGGTCGAATTTGGTGGGGTCAACGGATGTGATACCCAAACAATAACATACCGTGGAGTTAGCAGCGGAGCCACGGCCCTGGCACAATATTTTTTGTTCCCTTGCATAGCGCACGATATCATACACGGTAAGAAAATAAGCCGCATAGTTCATCTCTTTGATAAATTTCAATTCGTAGTTGATGGCGGCGATGGTTTTTTCAGAGAGTGCTCCTACATATCTTTCTTTGGCGCCCTGCCAGGCTAAGTGGGTGAGTTCTTCCTGTGGAGTACGGCCTTCGGTGGTGATCTCTTCGGGGTATTCATATTTCAATTCATCCAGCGAAAAAGTACATGCTTCTACTATCCGTTGGGTGTTGGCAATGGCTTCCGGATATTGCCGGAAAAGCCGGAACATTTCTTCGGGTGGTTTTAAAAAACGTTCAGCATTAGGGTGTAATAAAAAGCCAGCGGTATAGATGGTACATTTCTCCCGGATGCAGGTGAGTACATCCTGTAATTGCTGTCTTTGTGGTTCGTGGTAGTGTACATCATTGGTGGCGACCAGGGGTATTTGTAATTGTGCAGCAAGTTTGGCCAGCTGGAACAGGTATTTACCATCATCGCCCTGGTATTTTCTTGACGCAGCGATATAGAGATCATCCTGGAAAACATTTTTATATTCCGCTAACGTGTTTGTAAAAGATGGATCAAATTCAAACTGTGCATTGAGTTCACCTGGTGGCAGCACGATGAATTGAATGCCTGCCGCATATTTGTATACATCTGCTTTG
>JAKQJH010000204.1 GCA_029561255.1 Bacteroidota bacterium
AAGTGCCTGATGCGGTTGAAAAAGATATTTTTTAGTCATTATAAAAACGAGAACGGAAATGGGTGATACTAAAGTACTTGAGGCGGTGGAACGCTATATCCGTGGGGAGATGAATCCTGACGAACGTTTGCATTTTGAAAATCTGAGGAAATCAAACGGTGAAATTGATGAATTGGTGGTAGAACACACTTTATTCATGCAACAGATGAATCGTTTTGGTGAATGGAAGAAATTCCGCAGTACCCTGCACGATGTACATACTGACCTGGCCGAACAAGGAAAGATCAATTCGGCCCGCCTGACCGGTAAAGCCAAAGTGGTTTACCTCTGGAATAGATATAAAAGAGTGGCAGCGATCGCAGCCTCTATCGCCGGGATTACTACTCTTACGATCAGTGCCCTTGTCTGGACTATTACCCCTCAAACTGCACCTGGTGAACTGCAACAGCTGAAAGGGAAGATTACTATTATTGAAAATACCACCAAAGCACAGGGACAGGAAATCAATAAAGTAAAAAATAAAATAAGCAGTTCTGATAACACCATTGTATATACCACAGGTGGTACCGGCTTTATCATTGATACCAAAGGATACCTGGTTACGAATGTGCACGTGGTGGAAGGCGCTAAAAATATTGCTGTACAGAACAGCCGGGGTGAGTACACTGCAAAAGTTGTTTACATTGATGCCGCAAAAGATATCGCTATTCTGAAGATTGATGACGAATCATTCAAACCTTATTCGTCAATCCCTTACACGATCAGCCGCTCATCCGGCAAACTGGCTGAACCCATTTTTACACTGGGCTACCCCCGCAACGAAGTGGTGTATGGTCAAGGCTACCTGAGTTCAAAAACTGGATACAAAGGCGACACGCTCAGCTGTCAGCTTGAACTGACCGCCAATCAGGGTAACAGCGGCAGCCCGATCCTGAATAAAAAAGGAGAAGTAATCGGTATCCTGAATGGCCGCCAGAAAAATGCAGAAGGATTCTCATTCGCTATTCAGGGCAAACATATTTACAAAGTGCTTGAAGACCTGAAAAAAGATCAGAAAAAGGATACCAGTTATCAGCGGATCAAACTGAACTCCCGCTCCTCAATTTCTGGAATGGATTTCCAGCAGCAGGTGGAAAAAGTGGAAGACTATGTATTCATGGTTAAAGTCAATTAATAACAGATTACCCCTATAGAAAAAAAGAAGCTGTATCACCGGATACAGCTTCTTTCGTTTATAAGCACTTTACTGATTACCACAATTTCGCCGGGTACTCCCCTTTTTCAATCAGCGTATTCAGGCTGTTCTGTACAAAGGGGGCATCCTCCTTATATGTTACCCCAAACCAGTTGGATGTAGTCGGGATAATCTCCACTTTGCCGCCTTCCTTAATAAACTGATCCGCCACAATGGGAATAAAGAATTCAGACTTCAGTTCCTGACCGGAGGCGTGCAGGAATTCAATAAATAATTTCTGCGTATAGGCAAAGAAGGAAGGATCAAAACACCAGAAATTCATGGAAACCCTGGTTTCAAGAGATAATTCTTTCGGTTCCAAACCGTCCTCACATAAAATCTTACCCTCTTTTTTGGCAATATTGATCCGCTCAGTCACCGTGGCCAGGTTCCCGTCCGCATCCAATCCGCAAACTCCGCGGTTCACGGTACCATGGTCAGATAAGGTACGCAACAGGTCATAGCCCACAATCGCATATACATTCTCGTTACAACCATTATTCAGAAACGACGCCGCATTTTCAAAGGCATTGCTGCCATAAAAGTCATCCGCATTGATGACGGCAAAAGGCTCTTTCACCACTTCTTTGGCACAAAGCACCGCATGGGCCGTACCCCAGGGTTTGGTCCGCTCAGCCGCGGCCTTATACCCTTCCGTATAATAATCCATTTCCTGAAATACATACTCAGTCTGTACTTTCCCGTTTAATTTCGGCTCAAATATGGTTTTAAAATTATCGGCAAATTCTTTCCGGATGATAAAGACCACTTTGCCAAAGCCGGCACGGATCGCATCATATATAGAATAGTCCATAATGGTTTCGCCATTGGGGCCAAAGCCCTGGACCTGTTTCATACTCCCGTAACGGGAAGCCATACCGGCAGCAAGGATTACTAATGTAGGTTTCATAATGAGGATGGTTTTGCCCTGCGAAATTAATCTAATTTAGCAAAGAGTTTACTAAACATGCAGTATATAAATCCGGAACATATAAGGGTAGACCCCTATTTATCACCACTCTTTGATGATAAAGAGATTACCGCGAATATCCTGCGGCTTGATTTGCTGCACCCCGTCGTGTCCGGAAATAAATGGTTCAAACTCCGGTATTATATTGAAAAGGCACAGGAACAAAATAAAAACTCGCTCGTCACTTTCGGCGGTGCCTGGTCCAATCATATTCATGCCACCGCCGCTGCCGGAAAAATGGTTGGATTAAAAACCATTGGTATCATCCGGGGTGAAGCGCCCGCCCGATTATCCACCACCCTCCTGCAGGCAACGGAGCTGGGGATGCAGTTACACTTTATCAGCCGGGAAGAATACCGGCAAAAGCCAATCCCGGAAAGTATTGATTTATCCTCATCCCAGTTGATCCCTGAAGGCGGATACGGCACTACTGGGGCCAGGGGTGCTGCCACGATCCTTAGTTTGATAAACCCGGATGACTACACGCATATCGTTTGCGCCGTTGGCTCCGGGACAATGATGGCTGGGCTTATGAATGCATACTGGTCAAAAGGAGTAGTGCTCGGAATAAGCGCCATGAAAAACAATCAGGCACTGGAAAGCGATGTTCGTCAACTGTTGGAGGTTCCCGCTATTTCTCCGGTAATTATTCATGATTATCATTTTGGCGGCTTTGCGAAATATAACAGCCGGCTGCTTGATTTTATGAATGAAGTGTATCGGTATACCGGCATCCCTACCGATATCGTCTATACCGGAAAACTATTTTTTGCCCTAAACGACCTGGCCTGGAAAAACTACTTTCCCCCGGGCAGTAAAATCCTGCTAATCCATAGCGGAGGTTTACAGGGAAACCAATCTTTACCGAATGGATCGTTAATATTTTAGAATTTCTGAAGGAGGAACCTATCTTTGTTTTTCACCGGAAAAGAAACCGGAAACTATTCCGTTTATACAATATGAAAAAAGGGTCCCTGTATTTTTTCCTCCTTCTTGCGGTTTGTTCCGTCAGTAACCTGTTTGCGCAGGATACCCTTCCTAAATTTTCCCTTAAAAACGTTGGAAAAAACAGGATCGTGGTCAGCTGGACCAATCCCTTCCCCACTATCGGCCAACTGAGTATCCAGCGATCGTACGACAGTATCAAAGGATACAAGACCATCATGACCATGGCCGACCCGACCACGCCTCAGAATGGTTTTGTAGATACAAAAGCACCCAACGGACAACAATTTTACCGGCTCTATATCATGCTGGAAGGTGGCCGCTACCTGTTCAGCACGGCTAAAAAACCGCTGAACGACACCAATTATCTTCGGCGACTGACCATTGATACGTCTATGCTGCGGAACATGTCCCGGGATAGTCTACTGCGGCTGAGAGCCGGATTGACCAATGTAAACCGGCCGGATCTGGGAAAAGCCAATATCCAGGATTCGCTGTTTATACTGGACTCCCTGTTAAGAGTTGCCTCGATACCCGTAGTAATCAAATTAGGCAGCTTTCAGACCGGCGACTCCGCCTCCCTGCCCAATGCAGTGACCATTAAAAACAGGCCGACCGCTTTTGAACCCTCTCTTTATGTTTACACCAACAAAGACGGATATGTGAAAGTGAGCTTGCCGGAAGAAGGAAATAAAAAGTATATGATTCGTTTTCTTGAAGAGAACAATAGCCTGATCTTTGAACTGAAAGACATCAAGACCAAGAACTTTAAAATTGATAAAGCCAATTTTTTCCATGCCGGTTGGTTCCGTTTCGAAATATATGAGGACGGCAAACTACTGGAGAAACATAAATTTTATCTAGAGAAGGACTTCTGATACCAGGCAGGCTTCAAATACACTTTCAAAATTTCGTTTTACTTTTTCTTTTACTTCCTGCATATCCAGCTCCCGACCCAGCTCACGCTGCAGGGAAGTCACCTGTTTGTTGACAATCCCGCAGGGGATGATATGATTGAAATAGGAAAGATCGGTATTCACATTAAATGCAAATCCATGCATGGTGATCCAACGGCTGCAGCGCACCCCAATGGCACAGATTTTTCTTTCCCTGCCTGGCAGATCCGGGTCGATCCATACACCCGTCTCTCCGGATGAACGCTCCCCTTTTATGCCATATTCTGCCATGGTCAGGATAATCACTTCCTCTATATTCCGGAGGTATTTACCGATATCCGTATAAAATTTTTCCAGATCAAGAATCGGGTACCCCACGATCTGGTCGGGGCCGTGAAAGGTAATATCCCCTCCCCGGTTGGTATGAAAAAACTCAATCTGATTGGCCTGGAGTTCCTCATCACTGAGCAAAACATTTTCTTTATTCCCGCTCTTCCCAAGGGTATAAACAGGGGGATGCTCCACAAAAAGCAGGTAGTGATCAGTGGATTCACCTGTCTCCGGAACTGATTTACGCCGCACATTTTCCTTTAAAAGGGACTCCTGGAGGTCCCAGGCGGACTGGTAATTCATCTGTCCAAGGTCCCGGAAGTTGATTTTTTGCTTTTCCATCGTTAAAAAGCAAATTTACCAACAAATTTCCATCCTTTACCTTTGCCGGCTATGCAGGAAGAAATGGATCAGCTCCTACCGGAGAATAATGAAGGCAGTGATGAACTGTACGAACGCTTTACCCTTACCATTGACAAGGGACAGGAGCCGTTGCGGATTGACAAATTTTTGTCCAACCGGATCGAGGGGGCTACCCGCAATAAGCTGCAACGGGCAATGAACCTGGGCATGGTGCAGGTAAACGGAGTCGCGGTCAAACCGAATTATAAGATTAAGCCACTGGATTATGTCGTCATCTACTCCGATATGAGTCCGGATGAAACCGATGTGGTGCCTGAAAAAATGGACCTGAATATCGTGTATGAAGATACCGACCTGATGGTGGTCAATAAACCTGCCGGCATGGTGGTACATCCGGGCAGTGGCAACTATTCAGGCACCCTGCTGAATGGAGTCTCTTATTATCTTCAACAACAGAATCCTTCGATATCTGAAGAAGTGTTGCCCCGTTTCGGGCTGGTACACCGGATCGATAAAAATACCAGCGGTCTGCTGGTATTGGCCAAGACCGACAAAGCCATGCGGGCCCTGGCCAAACAGTTTTTTGACCACACAGTAAAACGTCAATATGTGGCCCTGGTCTGGGGCGATATGGAGCAGGATTCAGGTACCATCATAGCCCATGTGGGGCGCCATCAACGCTTCCGTAAACTCTTTGAAGCCTATCCGGAAGGTGATCATGGGAAAGACGCGACCACTCACTATAAAGTGATGGAGCGATTTGGCTATGTTACCCTGGTGCAATGCATACTGGAAACCGGGCGTACGCACCAGATCCGCGTTCATATGAAATACATCGGCCATCCGTTATTCAGTGATGATTTTTACGGGGGTGATAAAATTGTAAAAGGAACCATCTATACCAAGTACAAACAGTTTGTTGAAAATTGTTTCGCCCTTTGTCCGCGTCAGGCATTACACGCCAAAACGCTGGGCTTTGTACATCCAACCACCGGAGAGGAAATGCAATTTGATACGGAGTTACCGGGTGATATTGAGGGCGTGATTGAGAAGTGGAGGAAGTATAGTACGAGTCGGCAGTAGGCAGGAGGCAGGGGGCAGGAGGCAGGAGGCAGTAGGCAGTTGGCAGGGGGCAAGGGGCAGTTGGCAGGAAGCAGGGGGCAGGGGGCACAAAAAATATTTTCTCGTTAAGGGCGACGAATATTTGGTTTATTATTCAGATTTCTATATTTGAAAATGAAATCGTTTTATAAACCTTAACCTGTTTCACTAATGCCTGGCTACAAAGAATTAATTGCCTATAAAAAAGCCTTTGCGCTTTCAATGGCCATCTATGAAATTTCTAAGAATTTCCCCAAAGAAGAAAAGTACAGTCTGACAGATCAGATCCGTCGCAGTTCCAGATCTGTTTGTGCCAACCTGGCCGAGGCTTACAGACGAAGAAAATACCCTGCACATTTTATTAGCAAGCTGTCGGATTCAGACAGTGAGAATGCAGAAACCGGAGTATGGATTGAATTTTCTTATTCGTGCAATTACATAAATGAAACAGATTTTAAAAAATTAAATGATAAAATGGAAGAGGTTGGTAAACTTCTGGGTTATATGATCAATCACCCGGAAAAATTCAATTAAGGAGAATTCAAGCCAATTATTAGCTACGAATTTAAGCCTGCAAACTGCCAATTGCCGGCTGGCGACTCTGTTTAGCATCTAGTTGACAAAATCAAATAGTGTCGCCGTAAACACCCCCCTTTCCCTCTTCTTAAACGCCACATCCCAGTTGCCGATATAGCGGAGTAGTTTGGGGACGAGGAGCTCGCCCACTTTGGTCATCTGTACTTCCATGTGTACGTCGAAATCATATACACCGGCATTATAACTCATGTCGTAGTTACGGGCCATCACTTCCATGGTACGGGTATTGAACCAGGTGACCATATTATCGATCACAATCTTGTCTTTCTTACCACCCAGATTTTCTTTTGCTTTTATCGTAAATACATAACAGGATTGTCCTTCGTAATCCCCGTAGTCAATCGTAAAATCATAGTATTCGGCACGGTCTGGATCAAAAATGTCAATCTTTTCACCGATAAAAGGGATCCCGGGAATTTTCTTACCCGGGTTAAAGAAGAGCGTTTTCAACTGCTGCTTATGTTTGGCCATTCCACTGGCCGAACGGGGATTAAAATCAATGCCTTTTACAATATTATTTTCCCCGCACACGGTACCCCTGGTAAAAAAGAGGCCGGCATATAATTCGGCCGTATAATAACTATACTGTTGCTGATCGTCATAAAAATCACCGGTACTGGTTTCCGATAGCACTTCCATGGTACGGCAGCCATTGGCACGGACCTGCCTGGTCTTGCTCATTAATGCGGCTTGTACACTCCCTTTCTTATCGCGGATGCGGATATCATTCCATGAAGTAAATCCGATGATGTGCAGGTTGCGAAAGGCTTTGTAAAAAGTAGTATCATTCTTTACCTGGTTGATAAAGCGCGCCACATTGAGGTCGCTCCGGATGATCACTTCGGTCAGGTTGACCATTTTAGCCAGGCGCTGGTTGTCCAGCGAATCCTCATTCTCCTGGGTACTGGCAGTAAGACAGCTAAGTAAGAGGAATAAGGTGAAGAGTCTGTTCATGGGTTAGCCGGGGAACATCATCTTATAATCCACATTGATCTTGCCTTTGGTTATATCGTTGAGTTTCCCTTTCATTAATTTCCGCTTGAGCGGCGAGATATGATCAATAAAGAGTTTGCCTTCTATATGATCATACTCATGGAGGATCACCCGGGCTGTGAGTCCGGAAAAAGTGCTGGTATGGGGATTAAAATCCGCATCCAGGTATTCGAGTGTCACCGTTTCATGCCGGTATATATCTTCCCGGACTTTCGGTATACTCAGACAACCTTCATTATAGGACCATTCTTCCCCGTCCAGTTCCACTATATGGGCATTAATAAAAACAGATTTCAGACCGGGCGCATCCGGATATTCCTTTTGTTCTTCTTCATTCATACTGGAAAACATCTGCTCCGTATCCACCACAAATAACCGGATATCCCGGTTGACCTGGGGGGCGGCCAGTCCCACCCCACTACTGGCATACATGGTCTCCCACATATCTTCAATAAATTTATCGAGCTGGGAATATTCAGCTGTAATATCTGTTGCCAGCTTCCGCAGTACCGGGTGGCCGTATGCTACGATGGGTAGAATCATAATGCAAAACTACAAAAAAAAGAACCAAGAAGCCAAGATACCAAGATGCCAAAATAAGAACCAAGAACCGAAGATGCCAAAATAAGAACCAAGAACCGAAGATGCCAAGAACCAAAGAATGATCAAAAGATAAATCTTAAAAAAGCATCAAAATTTAAATACCAAAACCTCCTAAGCAGGATTATCTACATGGAATAGCCTGTATTCACTAATGACTAACGACTAAAGACTTCTTAAATACTCCTGCAGCATAATCGCCGCCGCGATCTCATCGACAAAGGCTTTGTTCCTTCTGTCCTTCTTCTTCATGCCCATTTCCAGCATGGCGTCTTTAGCCATTTTTGAGGTGTAGCGTTCATCTACCTTTTTGATCGGCATGCCGGGAAAATTGCGTTGCAGATTCTTAATGCAATTCTCTACCAGCGGGGTGGCATGGGTGGCGGTATCATCCCAGTTTTTGGGTTCGCCTATCAGGATCAGTTCCACGGTTTCCCGGGCAAAATAATCCTTGAGAAAAGGAATCAGGGTTTTTGATTCCACGGTGGTAAGTCCGGTGGCAATGATCTGCAGGGGATCCGTCACCGCAATACCGGTGCGTTTACCGCCATAATCAATACATAGGATTCTTGCCAAGGTTTAAAATTTATTAATGAACAGATCAGCGATCACAAAGAGGGCAAATACTACAGAGGCAATTCCGTTGGCGGTCATAAAAGCGAGGTTAACCCGTTTCAGGTCATTGGGTTTTACAACCGAATGCTGGTAGGCCAGCATCCCGATAAAAATCAGCACCCCGATCCAGTATAACCAACTAAAATGACCATACACCCCGGCATAGACCACGGCCCCGGCACTCAAGAGGTGGAAGAATTCAGAAACCAGCAACGCTTTTCCCTTGCCCAGCCAGGCGGGAATAGAATAGAGCTGGTTGGATTTATCAAACTCCTCATCCTGCAGGGCATAAATAATATCAAAGCCACTGACCCAGAATATAACTGCAATGGAAAAAAGGATGGGTAAAAGGGCAAACTCCCCGGTGACGGCCAGGTAAGCCCCGATCGGTGCCAGGGATAAACCCAGTCCGAGTATCAGGTGACAAAGCGGGGTGAATCGTTTGGTATAACTATAGCCGAGCACTACGGCCAGGGCCACCGGTGACAGGTAAAAGCAAATGGAATTGATAAACCAGGTACAGGCGATAAATAAAACGCAACTGATTAGCGTGAAGGCCATTGCATTTTTGGGCGTAATTACACCGGCTGGTATTTCCCGGACGGCTGTCCGGGGATTCTTCGCATCAAAATGACGATCGAGATAACGGTTGAATGCCATGGCGGCGCTGCGGGCGAAGACCATGCAGAGAACAATTAAGGCTAATAACAACCACAACTCCGTAAAACTTTTGGGGCTGTCTGCGCTAAATGACATTGGACGATTTACGACACCCGGCTCTCCACCGTAAGGGCCACTATAGGAATAAACTTTAGAAAAGACCTGTATCCGGTTGGCTGCAGGAATAAAAAAACCAATCAATGCAAAGGGCATTGCAAAAATGGTATGCGAGAATTTAATGAGGCTTAAGTATGATTTTACCTTGGTCATGAAAATGAGTAATGAATAATGAGTAATGAGTACCGGCTAAGAAGCGTTGATCCGGCTACGAACTAATTCCCACAGCACCACACCAGCAGCGGTGGCGATGTTTAAGGAGTGTTTCATACCTAGTTGAGGGATTTCCAGACATCCGTCACACAAAGCAATTGTAGTCTGCTCCACACCAGTCACTTCATTGCCAAAAACCACGGCAATTTTCTCCTCCGGATCAAAGCCAATAGCATTGAGTTTAAAACTCCCCTCAGCCTGTTCGGCGGCATACACATTAAACCCGGCTTCCCTTAATTCGGTAATCGCTTCTGCGGTTGTTTTAAAGTACTTCCATTCCACCGTTTCTTCGGCGCCCAATGCGGTCTTCTTAATTTCCTTATGGGGAGGTTTGGCCGAGTAGCCAATGATATAGATCGATTGAACCAGGAAAGCGTCAGAGGTCCGGAACACACTGCCTACATTATAGGCACTGCGGATATTCTCCAGCACCAGAATAATCGGTGTTTTTTCAGAAGCCTTAAACTCTTCAACAGACTTACGCCCCAGTTCAGCCATGCTCAGTTTTCGCATGGCGCAAAGTTAAGGGCAGTGGGCTTATTGTTTAAGGAGCTTTTTTGTTCCTTTTTCGCCGCTGGTGGCTTTGTAGGAAAGCAGGTAGATACCAGGCGCCCACTGGTCAGTTTGCACGGTATAATAATTCTCCCCGTACTGCAGGCTATAGGTCTGTTTCCACAGGGAACGCCCCATGGCATCTGTTATTTGCACACTAAGTGATTGTGCCATTTTTGATTTGATATCCAGGGTAAAATGATTTGTGACCGGATTGGGGTAAAAAGCAGGTATGATCGAGGCTTTTTCGGCAGCCGGGTAATCGTAACAAGGGCCTGCATTGGGAATCGCCGAACTGATCCAGCTGGTTCGGGCCATCAGCCACTCTTTCAGCGCTGTGATCTCCCCTGTATAACTGGTTGGAATGGGTTGTGGATTGGGCCAGATATATTCGCCCAGAACAGGCCAACGCTGAAAATGCCTGCTGCGGGCTTCAGCGGTTAAGGACACCACCGAATCAATCAGTTTAAAAATACGGGTATCACTCAGACTCCCCTCCCGCACCTGTTTCCAGCGGCAACGGAATCCGGATTGATAAGCACTGTCTTTTTCAAACTGATACCACCAAAAAGGAATCTGAAAAAAATCCTGCGGACAATCCCGGTTAAACTGATAAGCCCAGCCGGTGGTTTCCGCACCCCGGCAATAGTTTGCATTACGAAAAGCCAGGTCATAATCCCAGGCAGGGCCTGCGATGATCCTTCCGCCTTTACTCTGACGGTCTTTATTAAAATACGAACTCAGCCGGTAGCCATCCACATTGCGGCTGATTTCATTCACGATTGAATAGTCAATAAAAGAAGCCTCATCCGCATATTTCCGCCACCCCGATTGTTTGTCCTGAAACAGATCGCTTTTGAGAACCGTTTCAAAACTATCGACATACTTTTTTAGATAATCCTGCTGGGCCGTAACGATAGAACTCAATTTGGGATAGATATAAGAGAACCGTATATTTTGTCCGCTGCTACCATAGGGCGGATATATGGCCGAATACCAGCCATCCGCTTCCTTATCGATCGAAAAAATATAGCCCCCGGTCACCGCATCCCCGCTGATATCGGAGGTGGCGATTTTTGTGATGGGTACACGGCCACTGCCCCGTTTGATTTTTTCCATAAACACATAGATCCCTTTGTAATCCCCGTTCACTACCACTTCCACATACCGGCAATTGGAAGCCCAATGCCCCATTTCCCGGGAAAAAGTATAGGCCAGAAAATTCCGCATCAGGGTTTTATCCGTATAGGGTGCATATAATACCCAGTCACTTTCTTTAGGCAAACCGAATAAGGATTTATCCTGAGAAGCCCCCGCATTATCCCATAATTCAATACTGTAAGATTTCATGGGGAACATCTGGGAAGACTGACCCCTGATCTCAATGCCGATTTTTCCACTATAATGATTGAATGGATCCGTTACATTGTTCCTTGCCCCCTCCCCATTAAAGACAATGCCCATATCCGCCGTGATCTTCGGATCATTGAGTATTTCCTGTCCATTGGTATTGATCACAATAATGGGCAGATTAGAGGAGGTCAGGTTCTGTGCGCCGGATACCAATGAACCCGCTAAAATAAACAGGGAAAGTAGGAGCCTTTTCATATAGTGCTAAAAATTAAAGATAACCATTTGGCCGGAGACTAAAAATGATGCCGGCACAGACCCAAAAACCCGTACCGGCATCCCCAAACAATTAGCTGTTGCCCACTCACTACTCACTACTCACTACTCACCACTCACTACTTCAGATTCACAATCTTCTTATCCTTCGGATATTTCACACTATAACTGAATCTGACTTTACGGCTTTCCCCGGGCTTCAGTTCTATTTTCCAGGTAAGCACACCGGTTTCGGCATTCACCATGGCTTCCCCTCCTTCTTCCAGTTTCACTTCCACTTCTTTAATGGTACTGAGCGGATGTTGCTCTTTGAGTAACAGGTTAACGTCGGTGATCTTATTATTTTTTACAATCACTTCATAGGTAAATACCTGTTTGGTATTGCCGCCGCTGGTTTTCAGACTGCTCATCTCTTTCACCAGGGAACGCTTCACGGCAATACGGCGATCACGGCCGAGCGAAAGATTCAGTGTATCCGCAGTGCTGTTGGGATCAATCACGGATTTACCAATGTAGGTGTCATCCATAATAATATTCGCATCACCCGGCAACAGGTCCAGGTTTTGCCAGTCGGCCACTTCAGCCAACAGGTAGGCGTCCTTATCCATACGGGGCACTGCATAATTCTTCAGCACACAGGCGATCTCCTGGTCCTTGATGGTAACGCTGTTGAGTTGTCCGTCGCTTGCAATATCATAGGGCAGATCAATTTCAAAACTGGTATTCAGTTGTCCCTGGGTCAGACTGGTATACTGTTGCACGGTACTGGGATTTATATTGTCAGCCAGTTTCTTTTCCAGTTTCAGGGTGCCATATCCATTTACCACCACTTCCTCCGCCATGGCTTTATTATCGACATAGGATTGCACAATATTCCGGTTCGCATTGCTCAGGCTGGCCCTTCTTTCCAGGTCGGTATAAATGCCCGGTACATAGAGTTGCAGGTACCATGGTGTGAGTAACGGCGCGGTTACCCCAAAATTGGGAGTACCCGTACTCAGTGTGAGTTTAGTTTTTTTCCAGTCCACCCCGGTGGTTTGAGTCAGGGAGGCTTTGTATACCATTTTCACTTTATTGGTCTTTGAATTCACCCGTACATCATATACGGCTACCCAACCCGCATTATTGGTGTAATATGATAACTGCAATGGAATATCCCCCGCTTTTTTACACATCACCTGCAGCGTCACCTGACCATAAGGACGTTGTTTGACCGGGGTTACCGCCGTCATCAATGCAATCCGTTTACGGATCTCGGCGATACGGACATTGGCCTGGGTAATAAGCTGACGGTTATTGTACATATTCGTTTTAATCTTCTCGATCCGGCCCGTATAGTACTCCACCAGTTTGAGTAATTCCTCCCCGGAAATCGTTTTATCCCCAATGTTATTCATCGCACCCTCGATCAACGAGCCGGTCTTATTCAGTACTTCCTGGTCCACCTGCACCAGGTTGTCGAGCCGGCTGATTTCCTTATTCATTAAAAGGATACTGTCTTCCAGCCTTTCCACATCCCGGTTTTTTACAGCCGGGGGAAGGGTTGGATAAAACACGCTATACCGTTGTGAAAGCAGGGCTACGTCTTCCGGCACGCTGACCTGCAGACTATTGATATCCGCGCTGGTACTGAGCTGACTGATGACGATAATTTTTGTGGTTCCATCTACCCGGGCCTTGGTTTCATGGGTCAGTTCGGCCCCATAACCAAAATAAACGGTGGAATTATTGATAGTGGCATCCACCCGTACCGTATCGGTGGGGAGGCCCTGGGCGTTTAAAAGGGTGCCGGTTAGAAGCAACCCGGTGAGGGTGATAAGTTTGTTCATGACTGCTTTATTTTTTTCAACAGATGCGGAAAGGCCGGTTCTTACATAAACAGTTCCTTATTTTTGTCGCCCCCTGCCGGGGATAGCTTTATAACTGCCGGGCGGGGACTTATATATGGCGAAATCAGCAGGTTCCGAAACTCCAATGATGCAGCAGCACCGGGCTATTAAACAAAAATATCCGGATGCCATTCTCTTATTCAGGGTCGGGGATTTTTACGAAACCTTTGGCCAGGATGCCGTATTGGCTTCCCGGATTCTGGGCATTACGCTGACCAAACGAAACAATGGGGCCGCGTCTTCTGCTGAACTGGCCGGTTTTCCTCATCACTCACTGGACACCTATCTTCATAAACTGGTTAAAGCCGGGCACCGGGTGGCCATCTGTGACCAACTGGAAGATCCCAAACTCGCAAAGGGCATTGTGAAGAGAGGGGTAACCGATATGGTAACGCCTGGAACCACCGTCAATGATAAACTGCTCGAACATCATAGCAATAATTTCCTGGCCGCCATTCACTTTGCCGAAAATGAACAATTTGGTCTGGCTTTTCTCGACATCTCTACCGGTGAGTTTTTTACAGCAGAAGGAGATCGCGAATATGCCGATAAACTGATCCAGAGTTTCAAACCGGCGGAAGTGGTATTCCAGCGCCACCAGCAAAAGAAGTTTAAAGAATATTTCAATAACAAAGTCTATACCTACACCCTTGACGAATGGATCTTTGATGCCGGTTATGCATCCGATACTTTACTGAAACATTTCCAGACGCATTCCCTGAAAGGATTCGGTGTAGATGAAATGAAGAACGGATTAACGGCCGCCGGGGCCATCATCCATTATCTGAAAGATACCGAGCATCCGAATCTTCAGCATATCGTTTCCCTGCAACGGATCGACCGGGATGATTTTCTCTGGATGGATCGTTTTACCATCCGTAACCTGGAACTGGTATATGGAAGCCATGAAGGCAATCATACCCTGCTGGGGGTGCTTGATAATACCGTATCCCCGATGGGTGCCCGGTTGCTGAAACGATGGATTGTTTTCCCCTTAAAAGATATTCAGAAGATCAATGAGCGGCTCGACACAGTGGAATTCCTGATCCGTGAAACCGAACTCCGGAATAAGCTTACCCAACCCATCAAACAATGCGGGGATATTGAACGGCTGGTTTCAAAAATCCCGATGAAGAAAATCAATCCGCGTGAAGTGATGCAACTGGCCCGCGGATTAAAACAGGTAGAGACGATCAAGCAGCTTTGTCTTACCTGCAATAATGAATACCTGAAAAGGCTGGGCGATGCCCTGAATCCCTGTCCTTATATCGCGGATAAAATTTTTAAAGAGATCAATGAAAATCCACCGGCATTGGCCGCCAAGGGTGGAGTCATCGGTGAAGGCGTCCTTCCCGAACTTGATGAATTAAGACAAATCGCTTATAGTGGTAAGGAATACCTGACCCGGTTGCAGGTAAAAGAAGCCGAACGCACGGGAATCGCTTCCCTCAAGATTGGGTTTAATAATGTGTTTGGCTATTACCTGGAAGTCACCAACTCCCAGAAAAACAAAGTGCCCCCGGAGTGGATGCGCAAACAGACCCTGGCCAATGCGGAACGATATATAACGCCTGAACTGAAGGAGTATGAAGAAAAAATTACCGGGGCGGAGGAAAAGATATTACGGATTGAGGCCGAATTGTATGATGCCCTGCTCAATGAATTGTTTGATTACCTGGCACCGGTTCAAACCAATGGAAACCTGCTGGCCATTATGGATTGCCTGGCCTGTCATGCCCACAATGCCATCCAGTACCACTATAAAAAACCGGTACTGCACACTGGTGATGAATGGATCGTTAAGGGAGGACGACACCCGGTGATAGAACGTAATCTGCCGGTGGGCGAATCCTATATCAGCAATGATGTGGAACTGAATAAAAACAACCAGCAGATCATCATCCTGACGGGACCTAATATGAGTGGTAAGTCGGCCTTACTCCGGCAGACCGCCCTGATCACCCTGATGGCGCATACCGGCAGTTTTGTACCGGCGGCAGAAGCCCGTTTACCCCTGACTGATAAAATCTTTACCAGGGTAGGTGCCTCCGATAACCTGTCGGGAGGCGAATCCACTTTTATGGTGGAAATGAATGAGACGGCTTCTATCATTAACAACCTCACTTCCCGGAGCCTGATCCTGCTGGATGAGATCGGCCGGGGCACTTCGACTTATGATGGAATTTCCATTGCCTGGAGTATTGCTGAATATCTGCATAACTCCCCCCATCAGCCCATTACGTTTTTTGCCACGCACTATCATGAACTGAATGAACTGGAAGAAAAATGTCCCCGGATCAAAAACTTCCATGTCACCAATAAAGAAGTCGGGAATAAAATCATTTTTCTGAGGAAACTGGCCCGGGGTGGCAGCACCCACAGCTTCGGGATCCATGTGGCTAAAATGGCCGGGATGCCCCCTGCCCTGCTCGACCGGGCCAATGAGATCCTTGGGCAATTGGAAACCAAACATGTACAGGATGAGACCGGGGAAGCACTGAAGAAGATCAGTACCCCGAAAATGCAGTTATCCATTTTCGATGCCCACAGTGAAACCTTCGACGAAATCCGCCGGATGCTGGAAGAAACGGATATAAACCGCCTGACTCCGGTTGAAGCTTTATTGAAGTTGCAGGAAATAAAAAATCGCCTGAAATAAACAGTTTACCCACAGGGTTTTAGCTTATTTTGTAAAAGTATTGCCCATTCAAAAAAATCCTTATTTTTACCCCAAATAATGTAATCATGAAATTGATGAAACTAACTGCTTTACCCCTGTTCATGGTCGCTTCACTGTTTATGATTTCTTCCTGTGAATCGGACGCAGAACTGAAAAGAACTTCAGATTATTCCAAAACCGGAATTGCAATGACCGGCGCCCAGGAAACTCCTGCGGTTACCTCTGCTGCGCTGGGTACATTGGATGTATCCTACACCCGGAGCTCAAAGATTCTTACTTACACATTTAATTGGTCTGGTTTAACCGGACCTGTAACCGCAGCCCATATTCACGGATTGGCCCCAACTGGTTTTGCCGCAGGGGTTGTTCAGACTTTCTCTACTTCCGCTATCACCCGCTGTGCTACAGTCAGCAATACTTCCTGTGGTTCTTATAAGGGATCACTGTTGGTAGATGAAGTAGTGGTAAAAGAACAGGACCTGTTGAATGGGGTGTATTATGTAAATCTGCATACGGCTGCATTCCCTGGTGGCGAAATCCGCGGACAGATCCGTTTTCAGTAACCGATTAACTATATTTAAAAAACCGGTCCGCAGTTACGGACCGGTTTTTTTATTTCACATCAAACCAGAGTGCAGTAGCATCATCCCAGTCGCCATTATAATTGACCAGCAGTTCCTCCCCTGCTTTTATGGCCCGTACCGTAGTAATACTGATCAGTTGTTGCTCATAATCCATTCCGTACTCACAATTACTTTTGTAGGAATGATTATACACCGGAACATATCCCAATGCCATACAACAGTGATCCTTGTTTTCCCCCCATTCAAAAATATAATCATGCAGCAGGGTCTGATCCAGCAGTTTTCGTTCTTCCATACTCATAACCACTACTGGCGACACTTCCACCATTACTCCTTCTTCAATATCCTCCGAAGTGTATACACCCCTGCCACGGGTTTCCGTCGGGGCAATAAATAAAAAAGGCAATATCATAAATCATCCTGCTTTAATGCATACGAAGTACGGTAATATTCAAACCTCAACAAACGGGTAATTTTCCTGTCAGATTTGACAGGGAGGTATGCGCCCCCCTTCGTATTTTTGGCCCATGTCGCTGGAGCTGGAACAACCCACTTTACTGGAACAGTTTGAATCGGTCATACAGACGGAAGACCGCCTGATGATCCGTGATTTCCTGGATGACCAGAATATCAGTGATGTCGCCTTCCTGGTACATGAATTTCCAGATTTCCAGAGCCAGATCGTGGCCAATATGTCGGTACACCGGGCAGCCAGTGTATTTAAAATACTGGATCTCTCCATTCAGAAATCGGTGATCCATGACCTGCCGGCCAACACCACGGCCAACCTGCTGAATGAACTGCCCGCGGATGACCGTACCGATTTCCTGGAAGAACTGCCCAGTAATGTAGTACGCGAACTGATCAAATTACTCGACCCCGACGAACGGAAAGTCACTCTTTCCCTGCTGGGCTATCCTGAAAACAGTATCGGGCGGCTGATGACGCCCGATTATGTTTATGTATACCCCTGGAATACGATTGAAGAGGTTTTCAGCACGATCCGGAAATTCGGCAAAGACAGTGAGACCATCAATGTAATCTATGTAATCAATGATAAGGGAGAATTGCTGGATGATATCCGCATCCGCGAATTCATCCTGAATCCGCCGGATAAAAAAGTATCGGAACTCATGGATGAACGTTTTATTGCCCTGTTTCCTGATAATGACCAGGAAACGGCGGCTGAAGTGTTTAAAATGAATAACCGGGTAGCTTTACCGGTGGTCAGTAAAAGCAATAAACTCCTTGGCATCGTTACCATCGATGATATCCTTTGGGTGACCCAGGAAGAGTTTAGCGAGGATATGCAGAAAATAGGGGGTACCGCCGCGTTGAATGAACCCTACCTGGAGATTCCGATTCTGAAACTCTTTAAAAAAAGAGTAGTCTGGCTGGTCATACTCTTTTTTGGAGAACTGCTGACTGCCACAGCAATGGCCTTTTTTGAAGATGAAATTAAAAAAGCCGTCGTGCTGGCCCTGTTTGTCCCCCTGATCATTTCCAGCGGTGGAAACAGCGGTTCACAAGCCTCCACCCTGATCATACAGGCTATGGCTATTGGTGAAATCACCATAAAAGACTGGTGGCGGGTTATGCGGAGAGAAATCATCTCCGGCCTGCTCCTGGGGACTGTATTGGGCCTGATCGGCTTCCTGCGGATCTATGCCTGGCATTCTTTTGACCCTTCACTCTATGGAATCTACTGGTGGCAGATCGGGGTCACTGTTTCTGTAACTCTCCTGGGGGTAGTCCTCTGGGGTACTCTTTCCGGCAGTATGCTCCCCCTCCTGCTAAAAAGACTGGGTGCCGACCCTGCGGTCAGTTCCGCCCCCTTTGTAGCCACCCTGGTTGATGTAACCGGGCTGATTCTTTACTTCACAGTAGCTTACGCCATGTTGAGCGGCAGCCTTCTTTAATACGTTAAGGCTTTGACTTCTACAATTAAATTCGCACCTTTACACTTATGCAGGCAGTCAAACGTTTGCATGTTTAGAAATTGATACTTTTGACGCAAAAAACCATCAAACCTTATGTGTGGAATCGTTGGCTATACCGGACCCAGGGAGGCTTATCCTATTATTATCAAAGGCCTGAAAAGGCTGGAATACCGCGGTTATGACAGTACCGGGGTGGCGCTGCAAAACGGCGGCCTGCATGTTTATAAGAAAAAAGGAAAAGTCGCGGAGCTGGAAGAAAGCATTGTCGGCAAAAACCTGCACTCCCATATCGGCATCGGCCATACCCGCTGGGCCACCCACGGTGAACCCAGCGACCGGAATGCCCACCCACATCAGTCCTCTTCCGGCCAGCTGGCCATGATTCATAACGGCATCATTGAGAATTACAACCAGCTCAAAAAAGAACTGATTAATAAAGGGTATACTTTTTCCAGTGATACCGACACCGAAGTACTCCTCAATTTTATTGAGGAAATCAAAAAGAATAATGAATGTTCCCTGGAAGAAGCAGTCCGCGTGGCACTGAAAAGGGTAACCGGTGCTTATGTGATCCTGCTGATGTCTGCCGATGATCCGGAAACCATCATTGCCGCCCGAAAAGGGAGTCCCCTGGTGATCGGTGTGGGCAAAGGGGAACATTTTCTGGGTTCGGATGCCAGCCCGATGCTGGAGTATACCAAGGAAGTGGTGTACGTGAATGACTATGAACTGGCGATAGTAAAGCCCGATGAACTGATTCTGAAAAACCTCGGAAATGAAAAACTGACGCCCTATGTTCAGAAGCTGGACATCGAACTGGCCGCCATAGAAAAAGGGGGTTATGAACATTTCATGCTGAAAGAAATTTTCGAGCAACCCCAAACCGTTTATGATTGTTTACGGGGACGGCTGGATGCAACCGAAGGTACCATCACCATGAGCGGGATCCAGCAGTACGCCGAACAGATCATGAATGCCAACCGGATTGTGATGGTGGCCTGTGGGACCAGCTGGCATGCGGGCCTGGTGGCAGAATATATTTTTGAAGAGCTCTGCCGGATTAATGTGGAGGTGGAATATGCTTCTGAATTCAGGTACCGCAATCCGGTGATCAATAAAGGCGATGTCATCATTGCCATTTCTCAGAGTGGCGAAACCGCGGATACCCTGGTGGCCATTGAAAATGCCAAAAACAATGGTGCTATCATCCTGGGTGTGGTCAATGTAGTGGGCTCTTCCATTGCCCGTATGAGTCATGCCGGTGCTTATACCCATGCCGGTCCGGAAATCGGTGTTGCGTCTACCAAGGCCTTTACCGCGCAGCTGGCGGTACTCACCATGATCGCCCTGAAGATCGGATATATCAAAGGCAGCATTACGCAAAAACGCTACATGAACCTGCTGAAAGAATTGCAGGAGATACCCGAGAAAGTAGCCTGGACACTCAAACACAGTGATAATATAAAAGCACTGGCTGAAAAATACAAAGACGCGCATGATTTCCTTTATCTCGGCCGGGGGTATAATTTTCCGGTAGCCCTTGAAGGGGCCCTGAAACTGAAAGAAATCTCTTACATCCATGCAGAGGGTTATCCGGCTGCAGAAATGAAACATGGTCCTATTGCACTGGTGGATGAAACCCTGCCCGTGGTATTTGTAGCCACCAAAGATAGTTTCCATGAAAAAGTGGTAAGCAATATGCAGGAGATCAAGGCCCGTAAAGGACGGGTGATCTCCGTGATCACCGAAGGAGATGAAATGTCTGCTTCGCTTTCTGAAGACGTGATGGTGGTACCGGAAGCCGATGAAATCCTGGCTCCGATGCTGAGTGTAATTCCGCTTCAGTTACTGGCCTACTATATCGGACTGGCCCGTGGCTGCGATGTGGACAAACCCCGTAACCTCGCCAAATCAGTAACGGTCGAGTAAATTTTATTCCCGCACATGAACATCATTACTAAAAAAGCCATTTCCTCCCTTGGATACGGATTTATTCCTAAAGAATTTATTCCCAAAGGAAAGAATGAATATTACCTGCGCAATATCCAGCACCGCAGCGGTATCCGCTACCGTAAACTAACCCCGGTTGAAATTCAGTTGCTGGAAAAAAATGATAACAGTTCGGATGACTGGAACAAAGTGCTGGTGTCGGAATCATTTGATCCCCTGCTGGTCAAAAGATGTTCCTTCTTTGGCCTGGTCCGTATCGGCAAACTGGAACCCTATTTCCATGAATTCAACAACCTGCATATGCCGGTGGGACTTTACAACAGCACCATCATCAGTTGTGATATCGGCGATAATGTAGTAATCGATAACGTGAGTTTTATGAGCCATTATATTATCGGCAACGATGTGATGCTGGTGAACATTAATGAACTCGCCACCACCAACCACTCCAAATTCGGTAACGGGGTATTGAAAGAAGGGGAAAAAGAAGCAGTACGTGTATGGATGGAAATCTGCAATGAAAACGGGGGGCGGAGTATACTTCCGTTTAATGAAATGCAGGCCGGTGATGCCTGGCTCTGGTCAAAATACCGGGACGATGAAAAACTCCTGCAGAAATTCATGGAGTTTACGGATAAAAAATTTGATACCCGCAGAGGATACTATGGTAAAATCGGGGACCGCACGGTGATCAAGAATTGTAAGATTGTCAAAGACACCTGGATCGGTTCAGATGCTTACCTCAAAGGGGCTAATAAAATCAAAAACCTGACGATCAATTCTTCGCCCGAAGCCAAATCTCAGATCGGGGAAGGTTGTGAACTGGTCAATGGCATTATTGGATACGGCTGCCGTATCTTCTACGGGGTGAAAGCCGTTCGTTTTATGATGGGCAGCAATTCGCAGCTGAAATACGGCGCCCGCCTGATCAACTCTTACCTGGGTGACAACTCAACAATCTCCTGTTGCGAGGTACTGAACTCGCTTATATTTCCGGCACACGAACAGCACCATAACAATTCCTTTTTATGCGCGGCCACGGTACTGGGACAAAGCAATATGGCTGCCGGAGCCACCATTGGCTCGAACCATAACTCAAGAGGTGCCGATGGAGAGATTATTGCCGGACGTGGTTTCTGGCCCGGACTATGCGTGAGCCTGAAACACAATTCAAAGTTTGCCGGATATACCCTTATTGCCAAAGGTGACTTTCCCGCTGAGTTAAATATCCCCATTCCTTTTGCTTTAGTCAGCAATGATGTCAGCCAGGACAAACTGGTAATCATGCCGGGCTATTGGTTTATGTACAATATGTATGCGCTCGCCCGGAATGCGGGAAAATACAACAGCCGGGATAAGCGTTTGGATAAATCACAGGTGATCGAATATGATTTCCTGGCACCCGACAGTATCGGGGAAATGTTTGACAGCCTGCTGCTTTTTAAAAAATCAGCCGGTACAGCCTGGGCCCTGAAAAATAAAAAGAAGCTGAGTGAAAAAGAACGGGTGAAAAAGGGAGAAGATTTACTCGAGAATAATCCGGAAGCACTCCGGGATCTTGAACTCCTGGCCGAAGGATTTGAAAACAGTAACCGCAAAGTGCAGCTGATAAAAGTTCCGGAAGCGTACCGTTTGTATCAGGAACTGATCCGGTATTACGGCACTATACAACTGATAGGATTTATTGAATCAAAAAAAATCAATGACTGGAAACAACTGCAGACCCGGTTACCTAAAATCACTGAAAGAACGACCTGGAAAAATATCGGGGGACAGCTGATTCCGGAACCCGCTATCCGGTCGCTGATCCGTTCCATTCGCTATGGCAAGATCAGTGACTGGGACCAGGTACATGATTTTTACAAGAAAGAAAGTACCACCTACCCGGATAAGAAATTCCAGCAGGCTTATGCCGGCTTACTGGAAATATTGAAAATCGGCAAAGCCGGACTTACACGAAAAATGTGGCTTCGTTTACTGGAGGAAAGTATCCGTACCAAAGAATGGATGACTACGGGTATTTATGAATCCCGGGCCAAAGACTACCGCAATCCCTTCCGCAAAATGGTGTATGACACGGAAGCGGAAATGGAGAAAGTAATCGGTAAGCTGAAAGACAACAGCTTTATCCTTCAACAACAGGAAGAATTAAAGGAATTCAGGAAGCAGGTGACTGAATTAATCACCCGTTTTTAAAAAATCACCTTATTTTTTACGGAAGAATATACGAACCGGCACACCAGTCAGTTTAAAATTCTCGCGCAATTTATTCTCGAGGTAATTTTTATACGGCTGTTTGATATCATCCGGAAAATTACAGAAGAACGCGAAAGACGGCACCGGTGTAGGCAGCTGGGTGATAAATTTTATTTTGATCGAATTTCCCCGCACCACCGGCGGATGATAGGCCGAGATGGCTTTCAGCATGATATCATTAAGCTGTGAAGTCGGAATTTTATACTGACGGTTCTCATACACTTCCAGTCCCACTTCAATGGCTTTGAATATCCTTGTTTTCACTTTGGCAGAAATAAATAAAATCGGCACATCACTGAATGGAGCAAACCTTTTTTTCAATTCAGTTTCATAATCCCGGGCAGTATTGGTTTCTTTATTAACCAGGTCCCATTTATTCACCAGCACCACAATTCCTTTTCCTTTTTTTGCTGCAAGGGCGAATATATTCAGGTCCTGTGCTGCAATCCCTTTTTCCGCATCCAGCAGCAATAAACAGACATCGGCCTCATCGAGCGCTTTAATAGCACGGATCACTGAATAAAACTCAAGGTCTTCATGCACTTTCGCTTTACGCCGGATACCAGCTGTATCGATCAGTACAAATTCTTTCTGGAATAAATTATAGTGGGTATGAATCGTATCCCGGGTGGTGCCCGCAATATCACTCACAATGGTCCGTTCCGTTCCAACTAATGCATTTAATAAAGAAGACTTTCCCGTATTAGGCTGACCGATGATGGCAAATTTGGGAAGAGCCGCCATTTCCAGGGCTTCCGCTGAGGCGTCGTCATCAATAATCAGCTCGGCCACCGCATCCAGCAGCTCGCCAGTCCCGCTACCGCTCGCCGCTGCAATAAAGAAAATCTGTTCAAAACCAAGACTGTAAAACTCAGAGGCATCGAGCAGCCGCTCATTGGTATCGACTTTGTTTACAGTTAAAAAAACCGGTTTGGTGCTCCGGCGCAGCAAATTGGCCATTGAATCATCCAGGTTGGTCAGACCCGTTGCCGCATCCACCATGAATACAATTACATTCGCTTCTTCAAGCGCCACCAGTACTTGTTTGGCTATCTCCCGTTCAAACACATCTTCACTGCCTTGTACAAAACCACCTGTATCCACTACATTAAAGGTCTTACCATTCCAGTCGGCCACCCCATACTGACGGTCACGGGTTACTCCGCTGATATCATCCACAATGGCTTTACGCTGTTCCAGTAAACGGTTGAACAGGGTGCTTTTGCCTACATTCGGACGACCCACAATTGCTACGGTAAATGACATATAAACTCAATTAAATTTGAACAAACAATAAATACAAAGTACGAATTACGAAGTACGAGGTACGGGCTGCTGACTGCAGATTGCCGACTGACTTCAGTAACCGTACTCCTTCAGCTGGAGATCATTCTCCCGCCATTTCGGTTTTACTTTTATAAATAATTCTAAAAACACTTTTTGTTGCAGGAATGCTTCGATATCCTTCCTGGCGGCTGATCCGATTTTTTTGATCATGCTGCCCCCCTCTCCGATCAGGATCACTTTCTGGGTCTCACGGTGTACGATAATATCGGCCACGATTTTTATCAAGGTGGTTTTCTCCTTAAACTCACGCACCAGTACCGCCGTATGATAGGGAATCTCATCCTGGGAAAGTTCGTAGATTTTTTCGCGGATCAGTTCGCTCACAAAAAACTTAGTGGGCAGATCACTGATATCATCCCCTGAATAATAGGGCTCCCCTTCCGGCAATAAAGCCAGAATAGGACGCAAAAAATTCTTGATATTGATGCCGCTTGATGCGGAGATGGTCAGGGTACTTTTACAGTAAGGTTGTTTCTCAAAGAAGGCTACGGCTTCTTTGATTTTATCCTGCGAAGCCCGGTCAATTTTATTGATCACCACGATCGACGGCACTTTCAGTTTCAGCGCGGAAAAAATGGTATGGCATTCCTCCCAGTTTTCATTCACATCCACGATAAACAGGGCCACATCCGCATCTTCCAGGGCCCCCTTTACTGCCATCATCATTTTCTCATGAAGTTTATACCGTGGTTCAATGATGCCGGGTGTATCTGAAATGATGACCTGGTAGTCTTTATCCGTAAGGATGGCTTTGATCCGGTGACGGGTAGTCTGGACCTTTGAAGATACTATTGCCAGCTTCTCGCCCATTAAAGCGTTCAGCAAAGTGCTTTTTCCGGCATTCGGCCGGCCAAAAATATTGACGAATCCTGTTTTCATGATAGACCTGAGGTTGCACGCATCAGGCAGCAAGTGGTGAGGAGGTAGTCAGTCCTTGCCAGTTGAAGTGCAACTGTTTCGGAAAATTTAAAAAAGCCACCCGTAGCGGATGGCTTTCGTTGTT